>CAZRHN010000118.1:0-1589 GCA_964599925.1 uncultured bacterium | reverse complement strand
ATGGAAAGACATTTTGATGAAGAATTAAAAGGGTTAAAAGAGAGACTGCTTTATATGGGTAATCTTGCCGAAAAGATGATTAACCAGGCAATAGAAGGATTGGTGAAAAGGGATACAAATTTGTTTAACCAGATAAATGAATGGGAAAACGAAATGAATTTTTTACATATTGAAATTGATGATTGTTGTTTAAAATTACTTGCTTTACGCCAACCAACTGCGGCTGATTTACGGTTCATTACTGCCGGGATGAAAATCAATTCCGAATTGGAAAGGGTTGGTGACCAAGCGGTAAACATTTCACAAAACGGTAGCGAATACCTTAAAGAACCGCAACTTAAACCTTTGATTGATATTCCCCGGATGGCCAATCTTGCCAGTAAAATGCTTCAAGACGGGTTGGATAGTTTTGTGCGCAAGGATGTAGAATTAGCAAAATCTATACTGGAAAGAGATGATGAAGTTGACGGTCTGAAAGACCAACTTTTCCGTGAACTTTTAACTTTTATGCTTTCTGACCCGGCGACAATTAAACGTGCACTTACGCTTATACTTATTTCTCGTAATTTAGAACGCATTGGTGACCATGCAACCAATGTTGCTGAAGATGTAATTTTTATGGTTTTGGGCAAAGATGTGAGACATCATGTAGCAGAGAGGAAGGAAGCAAGCCCCCGCAGTAGTTGAAAAAAATTATGAAAAATTCAATTATTTATGAAACAAGTTTAGAAAACATACCACTTTTTTTTCGTGGTAAAGTGCGCGATATTTACAATCTGGATGATAAACTTTTAATTATTTCGACTGACCGTATTTCCGCATTTGATTATGTTCTCCCTACCGCGATACCAGATAAAGGTAAAATTCTTAATCAGATTTCGGTTTTCTGGTTTAATTATTTAAGAGATATTTTCCCCAACCATTTGATTACTGCTACTGCTGATGAGTTTCCTGAATTTTTGCGCTCTCTGCGAGAATTCAGCGTTCTCTGCGAAAGAGCAATGTTAGTAAAAAAAGCACAACGGATAAATGTTGAATGTGTAGTTCGTGGTTACATTTCCGGTTCTGCCTGGAGAGAATACCGGGAAAACGGTAGTGTATGTGGGATAAAATTACCCGAAGGATTAAAAGAATCGGATAAACTTTCTGAACCGCTTTTTACGCCAGCAGTTAAAGCGATGTCCGGACATGACCTTAACATTAGTGAACAGCAAGTAATTGACAATGAGGGTTACGAGGTGGCAGAAACAATTAAAGAGAAAAGTCTGGAATTATATGTCAAAGCCACAGAGTATGCTGAAGAAAAAGGGATAATTATTGCCGATACAAAATTTGAATTTGGAAAGGTGGAAAATGAAATTATCCTTATTGATGAGGTGCTTACACCCGATTCTTCACGCTTCTGGGATAAAGAAAAATACGAACCGGGAAGAACGCAGGAAAGTTTTGATAAACAATTTGTCCGTGATTATCTTGAATCAATCGGTTGGAATAAACAACCGCCGGTGCCGGAATTGCCGCCGGAAATTGTAGAAAAAACAAAACAAAAATATTTAGAAGCCTATCACCGGTTAATCGGTAGTCGCTAA
>CAZRHN010000117.1:0-1712 GCA_964599925.1 uncultured bacterium | reverse complement strand
TTCTATTGCAAAAAATGGGTTAAACTGCGGAGGAGAGAGAGATTTTTTTTATCGGTAGAAGAATTTTCTTTGGGAGTTTCAAGAATTGCGGGAAGTTTCTTAAAGACTGGATGGTTTAAAATTAGACGGAAACCTTCTAAACCGATGTATCCTTTACCGATATGTTCGTGGCGGTCAATTTTTGAACCCAGCGGTTTTTTTGAATCATTGGTATGAAGGAGTTTAATTTTATCTAGACCAATAAATTTGTCAATTTCAGCAACTGTTTTTTCTAACCCTTCTCTTTTTGAAATCTCATATCCGGCAGCGTAGGCATGACCGGTATCAAAACAGATACCAATACATTCTTTTTCTTTAATTTTCTCAATCACTGAACCTATTTCTTGAAAATTCCAACATATTCTTCGCCCCCCACCAGATGAATTTTCAATTAGAATAACAACTTCATTTTTTGCTTTTTTCAAGACTAAATTAAGCGCCTCACTTAACTGTTTACATCCCTCTTCGGGGGTACTGCCCTCAGAGTAACTACCCGGATGGAAAACCAGATAATCAGCACCAAGTAATCCAGCATATTCTAAATCTTCAATAAATACTTTTAACGAATTTTGATAAAGTTTTTTATTTTGACTGCAAAGGTTAGGTAAATAAGGAGTGTGCAAGGTAAGCGGGGAAATGTCTAAAAATCTTTGTCTTTCTTTAAATTTTTTTATCTCTAAATTGTCTATTTTGCGTCTATACCATACTCTTGGGCTGCGGGTAAAAAATTGGACTGTCTGACAGTCTAAACTTTCTGCTTCTTCCAATGCACCTAAAAGACCTTTAGCGATTGAACAATGAACACCGATACGCATAAGTTAGTGAATTGGTTGATTGGTTAATTAGTGAATTAGAAATGTGCGGTAATATTGACTTCGGAAACATTTTGGTATAAAATATTTTTGTTGTTAACTAATTTACCAATTAACTAATTCACTAAATAGGGTGCCAGAGTGTTGGAATTGGTAGACAAGCCGGTCTCAAAAACCGGTGGCTTTTAAAAAGCCGTGTGGGTTCAAATCCCTCCTCTGGCATTTTTCTTATGGTTTTATCTGTGTAATCTGGGTTTTAATCTGTGTAATCTGTGGCCCTTCGTCTCCAGCGAAAAATTAAAAGTAAACCTACGCCGGCAAGAAAACCACCAATGTGTGCCCACCAGGCGACACCGCCAGTTTGACTACCTAAGGAAAGTGTCCCGCTCATCATTTGCATAATAAACCAGAAACCAAGGAAAAAGAATGCCGGTATCTCTACTACTCGCATAAAAAAACCAAAAGGAATTAAGGTTAAAACCCGTGCATTCGGATAAAGAAGAAAGTAACTACCTAAAACGCCAGCGATTGCGCCACTGGCACCAATTGTCGGCATAGTTGAATGAATATTCGTCGTCATTTGTCCAAAACTTGCCGCTAAACCACAGAGAAGATAAAAAATTAGATACCGCCAATGTCCGTACCAATCCTCAACATTGTCTCCAAAAATCCAGAGATAAAGCATATTCCCACCAAGGTGAGTCACTCCGCCGTGCAAAAACATTGCGCTAAAAAGTGTAGGAATTTTTGCTAAGGGATTACCCAAGAAAGAAGAAGGCGCAAATCCCCAGCGGAGAATAAATTTTTCCAGCAAACCGGCATTCAAAAGGGCAATTTCGTAAAGAAAAACGCCAACATTAA
>CAZRHN010000116.1:0-1801 GCA_964599925.1 uncultured bacterium | reverse complement strand
CCTAATTTTTTATTTTGAAAATATGCGTCAAATTCAATTTCCCAATCCTGATAGATGATATTTCTTGCAATAAAGTCAGCGTCGGAATTTAAAGCGTAAGTATAATATTTCCGGTCAATAAAAGGTAAAATTTTTCTTACCCCGGGGTCATCCAGGCAAAGAATTGCCCATCCATAAAAAGGCACTTTATTAGCAAATTCAAGAAATGTTTTTTCTAACTCTTCAACTGAGCCGTAATGGTCTAAATGGTCATTATCAATATTGGTAACAATTGCAATTGTTGGTGATAATTTTAGAAACGAACCGTCGCTTTCGTCTGCTTCGGCAACTAAAAATTCACCATAACCTAATTTCGCACCGGTATCCAGACCATGTAAACGTCCACCAATAACCATTGTCGGGTCAAAATCAGCTGCCGATAAAATTGTCGCCACTAAAGATGTAGTGGTTGTTTTCCCATGAGTCCCGGCAATGGCAATTGTATACTTCAAGCGGGCAAGTTCAGCAAGCATTTCTGCACGGGGTATTACTGGTACTTTTTGTTCTAATGCGGCTAAAACTTCTGGGTTATCCTTAGATATTGCAGTGGAAACAACTACTACCTGGGCATTAGAAATATTCTCTCGCTGATGGAGATAAGAAATTTTTGCCCCCAAGTCACTGAGTCGCCGGGTCGCCTCTGTCTCTTTCAGGTCCGAACCGCTTATCTGATACCCTAAGTTGAGAAGCACTTCAGCAATACCGGACATCCCTGAACCACCGATACCGACAAAATGGATACGTTTAATTTTTTTAAACATTTTTTATAGCCCGTCGCAAAAGTCGCTCCAGTCTAATGATTACACAGATTTTTGACATAGATTACACAGATTTAATATAATCCGCTTTAACTATAGTTTTCAATCCACCGCGAATATTGAATTCGGCTTCAATATGCATCTCTAAAGGTTTACAAACTTTCACCAAATCTTTCAGGATTCGGTTAACCACATGTTCATGAACTATTCCGACATTACGATAGGAAAAAAGATAATATTTCAAAGATTTAAGTTCAATACACTTTTTGTCCGGAACATATTTTATGGTCAAATTTGCAAAATCAGGTAATCCTGACCAGGGGCAGAGACAGGTAAATTCGTTAGTATTAACTACGATTTCAATCCTTTTTTTCGGATACTCATAATCTAAGGTTTCCAAAACCGAAACATCAATTTTTTCTAAATTTTTATCTTTTTTTCTCATTTTATCTCCAAAATTATTTTTTCCTCTGGATTTATTTTCCAAGTTTTTGCTAAATTACCTTCCCGTAAAGCAATCTCTAAGAAACCAAAACTGTCCCAGAGAAGACAAGGTTCACCTTTATTTACCTCGCTGTAAGAACGGTTAATTTTGTGAAAAATCTTACCTCTTATTTTTAAAGAAAAACCTTTATTTAATTTTTTCGCAAAACTACTTTGAGAAAAATTTGTAATCAAGTTACCAAAACGGTCAATATATATTATTTTACCAAAAAAAGTATTTTCTTTCTTTTGAATTTGTGGAAAAGATATTTTTTTAATTTCTTTTATTTCTTTACCAAAATTTTCAATCTTCTCCCCTCTGGCTAACCAGCCAGCAACCGGTGCAAAAATATCCCGTCCATGAAAAGTATCGCTTACCGGTTTAAGAAAATATCGCTCCTTATTTAACCAGATGATTTTTTCTATTTTTTCTTTCTCTAAAACCCAGGAAAGAACACCGTTATCTGGTCCAAGAAAATAATAATTTTTTGTTTTCACCAAGACCGCCTTACGTTCACTTC
>CAZRHN010000115.1:0-1848 GCA_964599925.1 uncultured bacterium | reverse complement strand
GTAATTATGGCTAATTCCTGATGCAAGAAATTTCCGGCTGCCGGTATACCGTGACGCATCAGGATTTCATTTGCCGTACAACAAATACCGGCTAAATTTATTCCTTCCGCACCAACTTCTTTCGCCTGTTTAACCAATTCAGGGTCACTTGCTACTTGCACAATTACCTCGGCTAATAAAGGTTCGTGTCCGTGAACAATAATATTCACTTCCTTCTCTTTCAAAATTCCTAAATTAACCTGGGCACGGATTGCCCTTGGTGAACGGAAAAGAATATCGGAAATATCGGTAGCAATCATTGAACCACCCCAACCGTCAGCAAGGGCGGTTCTTAAACCATGAAAAATTAAACTTTTGTAATCGTTATCTACACCCATATTTGTCCGGTGTAATGCTTCCACAATTTCCCGGTCAACTGCCCGGGGGGCAATGTTTAACTTATGCCATGTCTCCTGTTGTTTCTGTGGCGCTCTTTTTAAAAAACGCAATTCCCCTTCACTTTTCCCAAACTCTAAAAGAGCAATTTTTGCAACTTCTTCAGCAATTTTTTCTTTAGTTTTATTTGCCAAATCTATACCGTATTCACTGGCAAGCCTACGCAATTTATTTTCATCGGTAATCTTATATCCTTGCGTTTTCCCTTCAGCAGTTAAAAGAAAAGTATGGGCAATTGAACGCGCATGGTCAGAATGTGCGGCACAACCGGCAGCAATTTTTCTTAACAAGTTCCGGGCAACAATCACTTCCGCAGTAGCCCCGCAGACACCGGTCATCCCATCCCGACGAATCTGGCAGGGACCCATATTGCAAAATGTGCAACAAATCCCCTGCTTACCGTACTTACAGAAAGGTTGCATTGCTTCCCAACGGTCCCAGATAGTGGCAATTTTTTCTTTCTCTGCCTTTTCTAAAAGAACCTGTGCCGCTTTATCAATTGTTTTCTGTTCAATAGTTCTTTTTTCTATGGGCATGTTTTAGTCCCCTTTTTACTGATATAAAAACAGGGCTTTCAACCCTGTTGACCTAATAAACTTAAAAATTTGTTTTTACAAAGACTAATTTCCTCTCGGAACAGTTTGTCGTCCAGCAAACTTTTATGTTCCTGAAGAAATTTCTGATTATAACTAATATACCCAAGAATGTCAAGTGAAAAAATATTGTTTTTTTCAATAAATTTTTTGTCTTCTTCGGTTTGAATCTTGTTCCCAAGAAGAAAAATATTTTTTATTTTCATTTCCCTGGCTAAATTTTTTATTTTCTCTGCTGTCTCAAGGGCTCGTTGATTTGGTTCAACCGCAATAAGTAAAACATCAACCCCCTGAGCGGTTGCTCGTCCGAAAGGTTCAATTCCGGCAACTAAATCGACAATTACTACCTCTTCACGGGATAGAATAAGATGCCCAACTAAAGCACGCAGGAAAGCATTTTCCGGACAGACACAACCAGCACCCGCCTTCTTTATTGTTCCCATCACTAAAATTTTTATCCCTTGATATTCAAGTGCAAATTTATCCGGTATATCCTCAACCTTCGGGTTGAGTTTGAAATAACCTGCTGGAGCGGTATCCAAGTCCTCAACTCCAGTGCGTTCAGCAATAAGTTTTTTCATTTCAATTAAAGGGACAATTTTTGCTGGTTCAGGGTAACCAAGAGTTGCCGCTAAATTCATATCCGGGTCAGCATCAACAAGGATTACCTTCTTCCTTTCTTCCTTAAAACTCAAACCCAACCCACAAGCAATCGTCGTTTTCCCTACCCCGCCTTTCCCCGAAACCGCAATTTTCATTTTTTCCTCCCACGAATTAACACGAAATTTAACTGCTCACGAATTTCCACGAATAAAACGCA
>CAZRHN010000114.1:0-1859 GCA_964599925.1 uncultured bacterium | reverse complement strand
GAGCATTCCGAGATTACCCCTTGCGGGTAGTCGCGGAATGCTATTGTTGTAGGATTCGGTGAAAGGAATTAGGACGGTTACTAATTAGTCGGGTATATCTACCATTACTGTTAGTTAGACCGTCCCATTTTGAAATAAAAGGAGGTCAAAATGAATATTTATGTAGGCAACCTGTCGCGGGAAGTTACTGAAGAAGATTTGCGGCAGGCATTTGGAGCATTCGGAGAGGTAGCATCGGTTACAATCATCAAGGATAAGTTTACCAACGAATCAAGAGGATTTGGATTCGTAGATATGCCGGTCAAAACTGCAGCCCAAGCCGCAATCAGCGGACTAAACGGCAAGGAGTTAAAGGGACGACTACTCACCGTAAACGAGGCTCGCCCTCGTTCTGAAAGACGAGGGGGAGGTGGGGAGAGGCGAGGTGGTCGCGGTTACGGTGGTAGACGCTCTTGGTAAATCCAGGTAGTTAGTTCACTTACTAACTATTTCCAGCCCGCCAAAAACAACATTCGCTTTAATTTCAAGGTAGTTTTCTTCGGGTTTGAAATTGGGTGATTTGTAAGTGTATTCCCCAAATGAAACAACATTCCCATCAGGCATTTTTGCACCAGCGAAAGCAGAACTAACCACAATCTTAGTTGGCAATTCTGGATTAATTTTTAAAATCCCTGCAGCAAAAATTGTGTTAATTTCTGTTTTGACATTTGCATTTGTTAAAGAAACATTAGAGAAATCAATCAAACCTTTCCCGAAAAGGATATTATATTTCTCTGAAGAACTTGTTGCTTCAATTTTTGAATCACTGAACAATATCGTATTTTTTCCCTTTTTGAAAATCGGACCACCAGTGAGAACCTTTATTCCAGCATAAATAAGTAAAAGAGAAAGTAAAATTCTAAAGACAAAAACCTTAAAGAGAATCATAATACCCAAAATGATTAACAAAATTCCCCAAAAAGTTGCACTAAAAAGACAACCCATTTTCATAATTTTACCCTCCTCCCAATTGCCCTAATGGGACTCTAAATTGAATTTTCTAATTTTACTTAGAGGTTTTCTTATTTTGTTTCTTGTTTCTTCTTTTTCCGGGTAACCCATACTGATGATTATGTTAACCTTCTTTCCTTTCGGTATATCTAAAACCTTTTTTACTGCCTTCTCGTTAAACCATCCCAGCCAACATGTCCCGAGACCCTCTTCTTCTACCTGAAGGACAAGATGTTCTACGGCTATCCCGATGTCAATCAAACTGTATTCGGTGCCTCTAAAAAAACCGCCAAGGCGAGCAGCGTAACTTGCCTGCTCGGTAACTACAACAATCAGCACCGGTGCATTCTTTGCAAATGAATTCGTTGAATACACCCCCGAAAAGGCTTTGTCTGCGAGTTCATTTTTTAGTTTCTCTTCATCTACGACAATAAATGACCAGGGCTGAGAATTACAGGCGGAGGGTGCGAGTCGCGCCGCTTCCAGACACCTATCTATTGTTTCTCTTGACACCGGTCTTGGGGAATATTTTCTTAAACTCTTTCTTTTTCTTACAAGTTCAAGGAAAGTCGTATTTTCCTCCTGCTATGGTTCAAAAAGACTTTTGGTAGAAAAATAAAGAATAAATCTATTTTAGCAGAAAACTTTCTCTCAAGCAAATCAAAAAATGGAGTAATGGGAAGTAATTTTTTTTACAATTTTTTTCTTGACAATTGAATTACAACTGACTAAAATATTTCTCGGAGCAGGCGACTCTCCGCCATCGATTCAGTGGCGGAGGGAGGGGCCGGGCTTAGATAAGAAAAGCAGCAGGGATAAACCCCGCCCCTTTGCCCGGGAATTTGTCGGGTCTCTGCGGCAAGAGTTTT
>CAZRHN010000113.1:0-1972 GCA_964599925.1 uncultured bacterium | reverse complement strand
CCCTATTTTACCCTCAAGCCATGTCCATTGAAACGACCATCAATGAGAATTAATATTCTATCCGCATCTTTAGCGAGCAATTCATCATGGGTAACAAAAAGCATTGAACAGTTACGTTTCTTTACTTCCTCCCACAGTATATATTTTACTTCTTCTCCGGTCTCCCAGTCAAGATTGCCGGTAGGTTCATCAGCAAGGATTATTTCCGGGTCATTGATTAAAGCACGGGCTAAAGCAACCCTTTGTGCTTCTCCGAGAGAAAGTTCCGGAGGACGATGGTCCAACCGGTTCCCTAACCCCAATTCGTTGAGCAAATTTTTTGCTTTTTCAACGCTTTTATTTTTCTCTTCACCCGCGATTAATGCAGGCAGAGACACATTTTCCCAGGTATTGAACTCAGGGAGTAGGTAATGACATTGAAAAACAAACCCAATTTTTTTATTCCTTAACTTAGCACGTTCTTCATCGTTAAGAAGAGACGCTCTTCTATCACCGACATAGATTTCTCCATCCGTCGGCTTATCAAGAAGACCTAAAAGATGGAGTAAAGTTGTTTTTCCCGCACCGCTCGGTCCAACGATGGCTAAAATTTCATTATGAAAAAGTTGCAAACTTACCCCCTTGAGTGCAGGTAAAATATATCCACCAATTATATAATTTTTAGATAAATTTTCTGCTACTAAAACTGTTTTTTCTTCTCCTTTTAATTTTGCATTTTGCATTTTGCATTTTGAATTTTGCATTTTTTTCATTCGTATCTCAACGCTTCCGCCGGATTAACCCTAGAGGCTTTATATGCGGGATACAAAGTTGAAATAAGACTGATTAATATCGCCGCAAAAGTAACAATTAAAAGGTCGGAAGTAGCAATTTTTACCGGTATAGTATTGATGTAATAAACATCAGCGGGTAATTTAATAAACTGGTACTTATCTAAAAGTTTAGATAAGATTACCCCGAGGACTCCCCCGCTAAAAATACCCAAAATACCAATGCTTAAACCTTCATAGAGAAAAATACGAAGTATACTTTTTCGTCTGGCGCCCACTGCCTGTAAAATCGCAATATCTTTAATTTTTTCCATGGTCATTAAGGTTAAAGTAGAGAAAATATTGAAAGTAGCAACTAAAACAATCAAGGTCAAAACAATGAACATCATTATTTTTTCAAGTTTTAATGCGGAAAAAAGATTGCGATTTAAACTTGTCCAGGGGCGCACCCAGAAAGACGAACCGAGCATTTTTTCTAATTTATTTGTCAACCTGTCTGCTTGGTAGACATTTTTAATCTTTAACTGGTAACCGGTAATTTCATTATTATCCAAACCAAAAATTTTCTGTGCATTTCTTAAAGAAACATAGACTAAGGAGTTATCATATTCATACATACCCGATTCAAAAATACCGGAGACAGAAAATTTTTCCATTTTCGGGAAAAAACTACCGGCTAAATTTGAACCCGGCGTTGAGATTAAAAATATCCTCTCTCCCAAGGATACGCCCAAATTTCGGGCTAATTCCTTACCGAGAATAATATTTTGTTCTGGAGAATTAAGTTTATCCCAGGAGCCTTGTTCTATTTGTTTAAAAATATTACTCACTTTCTTTTCTTCTTCAGGTAGAATCCCTTTAACCACTGCTCCTTGCGCGCGGTTCCCGGTATGTAAAAGAGTTTGTCCGTAGGTAAAAGGTGAACCAGCGATTACTTCTGATAAATTAGTAATTTTATCTAAAATTTCTTTAGATGAGTTAAATAAACCTTGCCCCCTTGCTAAAATAAGGATATGTGCCTGTGTCCCCAAAATCTTTTCCCGGATATCGCCCTGGAAACCATTCATTATTGAAAGGGTAATTATTAATGCGGCTACACCCAACCCGATACCGCCGATTGCCACCAGGGTAGTGAAGAAAGTAAAGATTTGTTTTCTCCGGGCAACTAAATAACGTTTAACAACCAAAATTTCCCAATTCAT
>CAZRHN010000112.1:0-2001 GCA_964599925.1 uncultured bacterium | reverse complement strand
TGGTGTCTAATGGATTTTGGCACCTGGGCAGTGAATGGCTCCTCGCCAAGTCATCCCTCAATCTGGTGTAAAGATTTTTTAAGCTGGGTTAACCCGATAGAAGTTAGCATAAGTAGTATAAATTGTAATCTCTCACCAATTGAAATTAGTAGTCAAGCGATAAAGATACCGGTTGAAACTGGTAGCGGTCAGGAGTATTTTCTGCTTGAGTACCGGCGTAAAAATGAGCCGTTAGCAAACTATGATAAAGGTTTACCCGGAGAAGGAATTTTAATCTGGCATATTGATGATACCATTGGGAGTGTTGCCAATAATGATATTAACAATTATACAACTCGCCGTGTTGATTTAGAAGAAGCCGATTCTTCTGACCCTTCAACGAATTATGGTGATTCTAATGACCCCTGGAAACAAACCACGCAAACCTTTTCTGCCCCGCAATCCAATGCTAATAATACTACTCTTAGCGGAGTAACGGTTACGGACTTTACCGGCTCTGGGGGAAGCGCAATGTCATTTAACATTTTAAAAACAAAAATCAGTGCCGAGGTTACTGTGGCTAAAGCATACAATTTCCCCAATCCTTTCCCTATCCCTGCGGAACAAAAAACAACAATTAAATTTACTCTTACTCGACCAACAACAAGAATTGAAGTAAGAATATACAATCTTCCCGGTGAATTGGTTTACACAATCCCTTACGAAAAAATTAAAATTGTTACCGCCGACGATTATAAATATGTCTACCAGACTGACCCTTGGGAAGGAATGAATCAGGAAGGCGAAAAATTAGCCAGTGGAGTTTATTTTTATGTAATTAAAGCGGATAAAGAAACAAAGGTAGGTAAATTAGCGATAATCAGATGATAGGTTGATAGGTGGATAGGTTAATACGGATTATTTTTTTATTTTTAGGAATAAACTTAGTCCAAGAACTGCAAAGAGGATATTTGCTGACCAGGCAGAAAGAACCGGTGAAAGATAGCGGTTCTCACCTAAGGCGCGACTTAGCGAAAGTATGCCCCAGTAAAGGAAAGCAATCCCTAAAGAAAAAGCAAAACTGCGCACTCGCCCACCTTTATGTAAGGAAAGAGCAAAAGGCACACCAAGAAAAAACATTATTAGATTACTGAAAGGGTAAGCAAATCTAAGGTAAAGGTTAATTCTTTCTCCCCTTGCCGGGATACCCCGTGCTTCAAGACGTTTGATATATTGTTTAAGTTCCCGGGAACTCATCTCGTCAGAGCTTTTTTCGCTTAAGAAGAAATCTTCAATTTTTTCTGGTAAGAGAATTGTTTTTTCAATAAATTTTTCTTCATCTACAGTTGCGGTGTTAGGGATAAACCCCGCTCCTTCTCGAAGGGGCGGGGTAAATTCACGAATTATCCCTTGATAAAAAGACCATCTATTTTCTTTCCAAACCGCTTCCTTGGCATAAATTTGTTTAACTAACTGAAAATTCTCATTATATTGGTCAATACCGATACCGCGAATTATACCTTTCTGAGCATCAAAATAGTCAATCGTAAAAAACTTCCTTTCTCGGCCAATGAGAACAAATTTTTCCTGGACTCCTTTATTTTCCGGATTAAGTTTTTCTATTTTTACCTGAATAGTATAACGTGCGTGGGTGTTACTTAAGGGGACTAAAAATTCGTTGATAAGAAAAACGGAAAAAGCGCAAATGAAGACTAAAAAGAAAAGAGGAGAAAGGAAACGGTAAGAACCAACCCCGGCAGTTTTTAGTGCAATAATCTCGTTATTCAGAGAAAGTTTACTTAAAGAAAAAAGTATACCTAAAAGTATGACTAAAGGACAAATCTGAACTATCCAATCAGGTAACTGTAAAAAAAGATGTTCCAGAATATGTATAAGATTTGCTTTATGCACCAAAAAAGTATCAAGTTTCTCAAAGAATTGTTCAATAAAGAAAAGTAAAGAAAATGTACATAGTCCAACAAGAAAAGGTGAAAAGAAATTTTTTAATAAATAGCGGGAAAT
>CAZRHN010000111.1:0-2023 GCA_964599925.1 uncultured bacterium | reverse complement strand
ACCCGAGTAGAGAAATCAAAAAACTTACTTCCGACCCTTTGACCATTGTAACTGGTTATGTAGACGATATCCGACCTTACATTGCTAAAGCGACTGTAAACATCTGTCCAATGCGGATTGGTTCGGGAATAAAGAATAAAATCCTTGAGGCAATGGCAATGGAAAAACCAACAGTGGCTACGAAACTTGCTTGTGATGGAATACCGGATGTAGTTGATGGCGAAAATATTCTTATTGCGGACACACCTGAAAAATTTAATGAGGAAGTTGTTCTTTTGTTAAATAATGAAAGTCTGCGTAAAAAAATTGGTAAAAACGGACGTCAGTTTGTTCAGAAAAATTATACCTGGGTGAATACCGCCTACCAGTTTGAAAAAGTCTATCAAGAGGCAATTAACCAATTTTACAAAAATAAAAAATGAAACTCAGTCTTATATTTTTACTTATTTGCCCAAAGTGTAAAAATGAGTTGAAATTATCATCTTCAACTTTTGATAACCAGAAGGAAATAGAAACTGGTATTTTAACCTGTATTAATTGTAAGCAGGGATATCCAATAATAAATGGTATTCCCCGAATGTTGACTGATACAACTCGCCAGAAAAAAACTTGGGAAAGTTTTTCTTATGAATGGTTGCATTATAATGGTCAACTCGGCGATGAAAAGAAAATTTTCCTTGAAGAAACCCAAATTGCTGAAAAAGACTGGGCGGGCAAACTTGTCCTTGATGCTGGTTGTGGTATGGGTAGATTTACCAAGGTTGCCCTTGAGTTGGGTGCCGAAGTCGTAGCAATTGATTTAAGTGAATCTATTTTAAGAACAAAAGAGTTATCCAAAATGTATGATAGATTGCATGTTTTACAAACGGATTTATTTTCGCTACCTTTTCGAGAAAAAATTTTTGACATAATATATTCACAAGGTGTATTACACCATACACCAAACCCGGAAAAAGCATTTTTTAATCTTACCCAACTACTCCGTCCCGGCGGCATTCTCACGGTTTGGGTATACGGTAAAGCAGGAGGATATAAAAATTTTAAGACCAATCCCTTAAAGAAAGAGCAGCTACATTTTAAAAAAATTTTATTTTTAGTCTGGTTAGTTGTATTTATCCGAGGACTAATTAGCAATATTTTGCGCAAGGTTACTACAAAATTGCCTTACCCTTTGCTTTACTGTTTTTGTTACCCGTTAGCCTGGTTAGGTAGATTGCCATTTATAAAATATTTAACTTTCTCTGTTCATCCAAACTGGAAAGTAAGATTACAGGAAAATTTTGATTGGCTTTCACCAGAATATCAAAGTCATCACACAAAGGAAGAAGTATCCTCTTGGTTTGAACAAGCAGGTTTTTCTGACCTCCAGATTTTGCCACATGGTTTCGTTCCCAAAGTTGGTATAAAAGGAATAAAAAGACAATGAAATTGTCAATTATTGTGCCAGTTTACAATGAAGAAAAAACAATTGGTAAAGTCCTGGAAATTCTTTCTAACCTCAGGTTTAGTTTACATAATTTAGAAAAAGAAATAATTGTCGTTGATGACGGTTCTACCGATGCGACGAGAGATATACTTTCCAGACTTCGGACTTCGGACATTGGGCATCGGACATTGGACTTGAAGATTATTTTTCACGAAAGAAATCAAGGAAAAGGAATGGCAATCCGAACCGGCTTGAAAGAAGCAACTGGTGAAGTTGTGACAATTCAGGATGCCGATTTAGAATACAATCCTCAAGAGTTGGAAAAACTTCTTCCCCCAATAGTCAAAAATAATGTTGAAGTAGTCTACGGGTCACGTTTCTTGCAAGAAAATCCCACCCTCTATCGTCGCTACTATTGGGGAAATAAATTTTTAAGTTTTTTGATCAGTGTTTTATACGGTGTGAAGGTTACTGATGCCTACACCGGTTATAAAATGTTTAAGAAAGAAGTGTTAAAAAATATCAAATTGACCAGTAAAAGATTTGAATTTGAAGCAGAAATTACCTGTAAACTTTTAAAAAATGGGTACAAAATTC
>CAZRHN010000110.1:0-2069 GCA_964599925.1 uncultured bacterium | reverse complement strand
AGGGGTTCGCAATGACATTTCTGCGGCAATCAGGATTTTTTATCTGCGGTAATCAGCGTTTTCGCTTTTTCCACAATTTCTTTCTCGTTAGGGTAAGACATTATTTTTATTGCTTCTTCAATATTTATCCAGGCAACATTTTCTATCTCCCAGTCGTGGTCGCTAATATTCCCACTTTGATAACAGAAAAGATAAAAGTGAACCGTCTTAAAATAGCGTGCTTTATCTTCTTTAGAGGCATACCAGTAATTAATTTCACCAATTTTGTTTACCAATTCACCGGTTAAACCGGTCTCTTCGCGCACTTCCCGGAAAGCGGTTTCACCCGGGTCTTCGCCTTTCTCAACTATCCCTTTAGGTAAACACCAGATGTTTTCCTTCGGTTGGATTAAAGCAATTTGAATTTCTTTGTCTTTTTTGCGAAAAATTACGCCACCGGAAGAAATTTGTCGTTTTACCGGATATTTCATTTTGGGTTATTTATCTCTTTGGGGAAATTACCTCTTAATAAACAATTATTTTTAGAAACAATGCGGTAAGGAGAGGTACGGCTAGATTATCACTAAAAAGTAGCAGTGTCGGCAACATTTCAATTATTGTTGCGGCTAAAGCACAGAGTAAAGCAATTCTAAAATCAAAAAAGATTAAACCAATTAGAAAACAAACAAAAAAACAAGCAAGAGCACCTTCAAGACTTTTCTTACCAATTTTTATTTTACCAAATTCTAAACCGACCAAGGCAGCGAGACCGTCACCAAAAACCTGACATCCTAAAGCAGTGAGAACAATTCTTCTATCCGAAAAAAGAAACATGGTAAGAAATGCACCGTAAACAGTAAAAGTTGCTGCTGAAGGGGGCAACTCCTCCTCAGGACGGTAAAGACCGCCAAAAAGGGAGAGAAGGAAGCGATTTAAGTGTGGATAACGAACACGTATAAGTTCAAGTAAGGTAGCGAGAATGAAAGCTAATCCCATTATCCAGAGTATTGCAATCCGTGGTAAAATATAGTATCCAAAAATATACAATGACCCTGCCAAAAGATGAAAAAATTTGCGTTTCAATTCTCTTTTATTATTCATAATAAGAGTTTTCATTTACTTTCTAACTTTGCATGTATAAATCCAAGCTGGCGGTAGATTAAATAAAGTAAGGTCTTTCTTAACCTTCTCGAAATATCTTGAGAGAATTGGTCTCAATTGAAACCCCTTCAACGCAGTAACAACATGGGTATACTGAACAAAGACGCCCTGGGGAACAAGGATACTTCTTAACACATCCCTCACCAAAAATTCGTAACCAGGTATGTTTGATGTGGGGAGAGTGGAAACTACGCAATCTACCAAACTAATTCCAAGTTGACCTAAGACTCGTTTACTATTCCAGACATCTTCATGAAGAATAATTAGTCGCGGGTCAGAAATTGTTTTTAGCTGTTGATAAAAGTTAGGGTTCGCTTCAAAGGAAACGAGACGGGATGAAGGAGTCATCCTTTCTAAGATGCTCTGAGTCACTGCTCCTGATCCTGCACCCCATTCTACAATAAGACGAACATCCTCAAAGTTAATATGGCACAAGAGTCGCCTGATACAAGAGCGCGAGTCAGGAACGAGCGAACCGGTCCGTTTGACGTCCTTCAAGAACTCCCTAAAAAACAAAAAACAAGTGCTAAGTCTCATGTTAATTATCAGTATGACTTCTTACCCTTTACTCAAGCATGTATTCTTCAAAAGGTATACCTTTTCTTCGTAGTTCCTCTTTCCATTTTTCTTTTGCTAAGGGGGTTTTTTTTCGTGCTAATTTTACCCATTTTGATTCCGGAGGCGAGAAAAGTTCTACTGCTGTTTGATACCAATAGTAGGCGTACTTAATTGCTGATTCTTCTTTTTCGCGTTCATTTTCATATTTAAGAATCTCTGACTTTTTTTCATATTCTTCTCTTTTTATTTTCCCTTTTTTTAGTTGTTTGTCCAATTTTATTTTTTCTTTTTCAAATTTTTCTTCTAAATCTTTATCTTTTAAATCCGGTCTTTCATACCATGACCAGTATTTTTCCCCCTCAAGATAGGCA
>CAZRHN010000109.1:0-2270 GCA_964599925.1 uncultured bacterium | reverse complement strand
AGATTGTGTGCCGCGGAAAAATCGTCTTCAACACAAATTTCGTACATTTTACTCAATTACCAGTGATACCTAATGTCCATTTTGCATTTTGCTTTAAGCGAACGTAGTGAGCGAAAGCAAAACGCAAAAATAGCGCATTACAATCGTTTCAAATGAACGGGGGAAATTTTTTTGTAATTGGGACCAAGAAAATGTTTACTTAGAAGTTGAAATTTTTCTGGTGCATCAGAGACATAAAACTTATGTCTCGGTAAAAACTTATTCGTCCTGAATAGTCTTTTCTCGGTCAAAATTCTTTTTACTTCCTTTACGGTTTCACTTGCCGAATCAATAAGAGTCACATTTTTACCGATAGTTTCCTGGATAACTTTTTTCAGAAGTGGATAATGGGTGCAACCGAGTAAGAGCACGTCAATTTTTTCTTTCTTTAAAGGTGAAAGATATTCTTGAGCAATACGGTAAGTCACCTCTTTAGTGAACCATCCTTCCTCAACTAAAGGAACAAATAAAGGGCAGGGATGACTGTAAAGTTTTATTTCCGAATTTAGTTTTTTAAATGTCCGTTCGTAGGTTTTACTTCTGATTGTCCCTTCGGTTCCGATGAGACCAACTCTTCCGGTAGATGTTTTCTCTAAAGCCGATTTCGTCCCGGGTTCAATCACACCGATGATTGGTATTTTTTTAATTTTATTTTTTAGTTCATCTAAGGCATAAGCAGAAGCAGTATTACAGGCAACCACGATTAGTTTAACCTTCTTTTTCAGCAAAAAATTGACAATTTCAGTTGCAAAACGGGTCACTGTTTCTTTAGATTTTGTCCCGTAAGGCACACGGGCAGTATCACCAAAGTAAATTATTTCTTCATTCGGTAACTGACGGAAAAACTCTTTAACTAAGGTTAAACCTCCAACACCGGAGTCAAATATACCTACAGGTTGTTTTTTCATTGACTGCTCGCTTTTTTCAAATTGTTATTTTTTTGCAGGTAAGTATGGATTCCTTGAGCAAGACCGCTCGCAAGTTGTTTACAAAAATTGCGAGAACGCAGTTTTTTTTCTTCAGTTAAATTTGAAAGGTAGCCACACTCAACAAGAATTGCCGGCATACGCACCCCACGAAGAACAGTAAATGATGCTTGTTTAACCCGTGAGTTGTTAAAATCCATTCCTTGACTTACCCGCTGGGACACTACCCCGGCAAGTTCGCTTGACTGATTGAGAAAAACATTTGTCTCCATAGATAAAAGAATTTTTTCAATTTCTTTCCGTTGCCAGGGAGAAATATCTTCTAAGGCAATAACTGCATTTTCTCTTAAAGCGACCGCTTGTGCCTCAGGGTCGGTTGCTTTTTCAGAAAGAAAATATATTTCAAAACCATTTAATCTCCTTGAAACTGAAGCATTACAATGGATACTTACAAAAAGGTCAGCCTGTGCTTGATTGGCAATTTCTGCACGGGTATATATGGATAAGAAAATATCATCTTCACGAGTAAGGAGAACCTGGTATCCGTATTCATCGTTCAAAATTTTTGCCAGTTCCTTAGCGATGGATAAATTGATTTCTTTCTCCTTTAGTCCCCGACGACTAATTGCACCAGGGTCCTTACCACCGTGCCCAGGGTCAATAATAATCCGAACCAGACCTTTCCCCTCAACAAACTTAGCGATCTTCTCCATTTGCCAAGGAGTTGTGCTTACCATCAGAGACTCGGTAGTTGAGGGAACGAGAGAAATAAGTCCGGTTGTCCCTGGTTGAAGTTCTGCGGATTCTACGGGAATAGTCTTTTCAGTAAAAGTAAGCGTTTTGCTGACCGAATCCCAGAAAGTATGCCCTTGGGAAATTTTTTTCCACGATGAGGTGGTTAAGAATTGTATCGGGATATAAATTTCGTCATTAATTAGTTGTGTTGGCTGGCTCATTTTCCGTTGAATCTGATTAACTAAGACAGTTTTACTTTCCAAAAAAAACTCTACCCTTTTCCCGTTGAGATTAAGCACCACTTTACCGGAAACCGGATACCAATGACTTTTTGCATTGTAAATACGGCGAAGGTTAGATAGGGATAAATAATCCACACCATCAATTTGATAAACTTTTACTTCCTCAAGTGTTTCATCGTCTAAAATAATTTTAATTTTTTCTTCTCGTAAAGAGACGAGGTCTCCCCGAGACTTTTCGTCTTTGGTTGGCTGAGCAAAAGAGGGGTCAACCGTGAGGAAAAGATTAATAAATAAAAAAAGAAAAATTGACCAGCGATAAATTTTCATT
>CAZRHN010000108.1:0-2272 GCA_964599925.1 uncultured bacterium | reverse complement strand
ACCCGCCTGCCAAATCTTGTCGGGCAGGGATCCGCCTTTGGCGGAAAATTTATTTTCGCCTCTTCGCCTTTGGGAAATAAATTTTCAAGTGAGAAAAATGGTTCGTAACTCAGGAACAAAATTAAGATATTATTTTGTGAAATTACTTAGGCTAATTGTAAGAAAAATCACAAAAATTTACCTTGACTGTAAGAAAACGGATTTTCTATAATACAACCGCTAAGAAAAATGAAGAAATTTTTACTTTCATCCATGGTAATCTGCGTTTTCCTTTTCTGTCACCTCTTCGGTGACCTCATCGGTCACCTGCCGAAGAGGCGTGGTGACCCACCGTTGAGGTGGGCGCTAATCAGCGTTTACGCTGAGGAAAAAAGTTTTGAAGGTTCATTCACCCGTATTGTTGGAGAAGTGAAAATAAAAAATGCGAGTTCAACAGAATGGGTAAGCGCCGAAGAGAATATGCTCGTATCTCGTGGTGACAGAATAAAAACCGAAACCGGTTCTGAAGCAGAGATAACTTTTGACGAAGGAACGATTATCCGTCTTGAGCCGGAGAGTTCAATAACCATAAATGAATCCATCTTGGAAGAAAAAACACAACTTAAGAAATTAGTTGTTAAAGTAAACAATGGGAGAGTCCTTTCTAATCTGGAGAAATTTACTCATCCGAAATCAAAATTTGAAATTCAGGGACCGGGAGGGATAGTGGCGGCGGTACGGGGAACAGAATTTGTCTTTGAGGTCTCTAAAGATGAGACCGTTGAGGTAGCCGTATTTGGGGGTATGGTCGGGGTAAAAAATGAAAAAATTTCAGCAGAAAAAGAAATTTTCGTTTCTGAAGAAAAAGAGACAGTGGTTAAGCCGGACAAGGAACCACTTGAACCGCGAAACTTGACTGAAAAGTTTTTAAAATATCGTGCTGAAAAAATAAAGGCATTTCACCAACGTGTTGCTGAAAATCGGAAAAGAATAGACCAGATACGGCAAAAAAGAATGGAATGGATAGAAAAGAAGAAAACTAAACGAATGGAAAAAATAGAAGAAAGAAAAAGAAAAATTGACTTGAGATTAGAAGAAAAAAGAAAAAAATATAAACGCGAGTAAAATGAAACTGAAATCTGTAATCCCCGCCTACGCTAAAGATTCCTCCTTCGTTAAGACTTCGGAGGACAGGTCGGCGGGCAGGTGTAATCTGAAATCTGTAATCTGTAATTTGCAATTTGTAATTATACTTTTGCTTATTGGTTGTGCCACTGCCCCTGAGATTATCACTGACAGTTACCTTAAACCGGGGATTGATTTCAGTAAATTTGAAAGGGTAGCGGTAACGGGGTTCACTGATGCTCCCAATGCACCGGGTTCAGGTGAAGAGATTGCTGACATCGCTGGTTTGGAAATGCTAAAAAAAGGATATGATATCCTTGAAAGAAATCAGGTAGAGGTCATCCTCCAGGAACAAAAACTTGGATTGAGCGGTCTGCTTGAATCGGGAACGGTTAATCAGGTAGGTAAAATTTTGGGTGTGAAAGCAATAATTACCGGAACAGTTGGTAGTTACCACCGGGAAAAGGTTTATCAGGAGGGAGCGGAAATTAATTTTCTGGGTCGGATGAAGCAATTGACAAGAATTGTCATCCCCGGCGGCGAAACTTTAAGATATGAAGTAAGTTTGACCATGAAAATGGTTGATGTGGAGAGCGGGGCAGTTATCTGGATGGCTTCCGGTTCTTTATCCGGGAGCGAGACCTCAGCAAATTTAGCAAAAAAGATAATTCGCCAGTGTCTAAAAACTGTAACTTTACAAAAGAAAGGGAGGTGAAAAAAATGAAAAAGTTTTTACTCTTCGCTCTTTGCTCTTTGCTATTTACTGTCTTAATCAGTTGCGCTACGCAGACGGGAATGGTGGAGAAAGGAGAAATAAAACGGGTGATTACTCAGGAAGCGGTTGGTGAAGATTACATTACCGCAATTGGTATCGGTGCTGCTGACCCGACTATGGATAACAAAACTCAGCGAATGGCAACTTCAAGAAATGCGGCAGTAGTTGCAGCGCAATACGAGATGCTCACGGTGATTAAAGGAGTAAAACTTGAAGGTGGAATTACCGTAGAAAAAGCGATGGAGACGGATTCACTTTTAGCCACGAAGGTTGACGCCGAAATTAAAGGTGCAGAAATTATTAAAACCGAATGGACTGCCGATGACGGTTGTGTAATAACTCTCAGGTTACCGAAAAATAGACTAAAAGCGATGGGATTGAAAATGATAAAAT
>CAZRHN010000107.1:0-2282 GCA_964599925.1 uncultured bacterium | reverse complement strand
TGATTTTTAAACCCTGGTATTTACAGGCTAAAGAACTGGAAAAAATAGAGGAAAAAAAATATCTCTCCCGAAATTCAGCGCTTACTACCTGTGAACTTTCTTCACCGCATTATCACTTTCAAGCCCAGAAACTTAATCTCATCCTTAATGATAAACTCTATGCCCAGGATGTATTTTTTTATCTTGGCAAACTACCTATATTTTACCTACCTTTCTATTATCAGTCTTTAAAAGAAAAAAGATTAAGTATCCAAATCCGTCCCGGATATAATGAAACGGAAGGAATTTATTTTCGCAATAAGATAGGTTATCTGTTTACTAAAAATACTTACGGTAAACTTTATCTTGATTATTTTCAGAAAAAAGGGTGGGGGACAGGGATAGAATATAATTACCATCCGCAAGAAAATTTGCGCGGTTCACTTTACGGCTATCACATAAAAGAGAAAGATACTTTACAAGAGCGCTGGAATATTCGTTATTTTCATTGGTCAGAATTGTATCGAGATTTAACTATGACCGCTAACTTTAACTTTTTAAGTGACGAATCTTTTAACAATTCATATTTCCGTGAAGATTGGCAGCGAATCAATCGTGATTTATATTCTAATTTGACTTTTACTTATTCAAAACCAACTTTTACTCTTCGTCTTCTTGGTGAGAGGCACGATGATTGGCAAAATGGTCGCTTCCAAAATAAAGAAAGTTCTCTTCCTCGGTTTATCTTTTTTACTCAGCCAATAAAATTGGTTTCTTTTCCTGCATTTTATAATTTATCTTTTGATTTGGCTAACTATTATGAGCGTTCATCAGATTTCTATCGTTTCAAAGGGGAAGGCAAAATAAACCTTACAAACAGATTTTTTTTAAGTCGTTTGTTTATTTTTACTCCAATGATTGAATTTAAAACAAGTAATTGGGCTGACACGGGGGATATTTTTCATAGCAACTATTCAACTAATTTAAATTTACGTTTTCGCCCTCGGGGTTGGTTATTTTTTGATTTTGGGCACAGTTACACTCAAGAAATTTTAAAGGAAATAAAAGAAAATGTTTTTACCTTCTCTGGCGAATACTGCCCTTCATTAAATTTGAGTTTAAAATTTTCTACCGGATATGATTTTTTGAATAAGGTAAATAAAGATTTAGTCAATTGGCTTACCTATCGTCCTCTACCTTACTTTTTGGTTTACCTTTACAATATCTATAGTTTGGAGAAAAAAGAAATTCTTTCCTGGCAAACCGAGTTTACTTTAGGAGAACTAAAAAGAAAGTATTTTCTTCTTGGATTTACTTATTCCTCACCGGAGAAATATTATTTGCGTAGTGGTTTTGCTGTTTCTTTAACTAAATCTTGGCAAATTGAAGTTAATTTGAATACAGATTTATCTAATGATCCCAATAAATATACAGAAAAAGAAATTTCTCTTACTCGTGACTTACATTGTTGGGTAGTAAACTTTTTCTATCGGGAACGACCTCAAGTTAAAGAATTGTGGTTCTTTCTTTCTTTAAAAATTTCTTATGAAGCGCAAAAAAAACTTTATCCACGAGAACAAGAACAGGAATGGTATCCCTGGCGGTAAAAGCAATTGAAAATTTCCGCCAAAGGCGGATTCGCCTCAGGCGAAAAAAATGTAAAATTTAAAATTGACATTTTATTGATTTCGTTATTATAATGATAGTTCAAAAAAAAGTAAGCGAAGTGAACAAATGAAAGCTTTAATTCTTAGTGGCGGCAAAGGAACAAGACTTCGTCCAATCACTCATACTTTTGCTAAACAACTTATTCCCATTGCCAATAAACCTATACTTTTTTATGGGATAGAAGATGTAGTGAACTCAGGGATAAAAGATATCGGAATAGTGGTAGGTGAAACAAAAGAAGAAATAATTAATGCCTGCGGCGATGGTTCGCACTGGAAAACAAAGATAACTTATATTGAGCAAGAAGAACCCTTAGGATTGGCACATGCAGTAAAGATTTCTCGTAATTATTTAAAAGATGACTCTTTTGTAATGTATCTTGGCGATAATTTAATTAAAGAAGGTATCACTTCGTTAGTAAAAAAATTTCAGGAAACAAAACCCAATGCCCAGATACTTCTCTCAAGTGTACCCCATCCTGAACAATTCGGTGTAGCCGAACTGAAAGACGGGCGAGTGATAAGACTGATTGAAAAACCAAAACAGCCACCAAGTAACTTAGCACTGGTCGGGGTTTATATGTTTGATAAAAATATTTTTGAAGCGGTGGAAAATATAAAACCTTCCTGGCGTAA
>CAZRHN010000106.1:0-2355 GCA_964599925.1 uncultured bacterium | reverse complement strand
ATTTCTTTTTTCTTCTCAATTTTTGTTCTGGGAACAATTGTTCAAGAATTTGTTCGTGCCGGGCTTAGGAAAAACTTTTTTTCTTTATTCTGGTCAAACCGGCGTAGATACGGCGCCTTGATTGTCCATTTAGGTGTAGTTTCGCTTTTTGTTGGTATTGCCGGGTCAGCGTTTAATTCGGTTAAGGAAGTTACTTTGCGTAAAGGGGAGAGCGTTGAGGTTAAGAATTACACTTTCAAATATGAAGATTTCATGAGAAATGACACTCCTTTAGCCCATATTCATCGGACAGTTTTGGGTGTCTACAAGAATAAAAAGAAGATTGCTACGCTCAACCCGGAAAAAAATTATGATAAAAGTTACGAACAATGGTTTGCCGAGGTAGCGGTTCACACGAATTTGAAAGAAGATATTTATGCAATTCTCGGTGGCGCTGACCCTGATGGTGCGATGGCTGGATTTAAGGTTCAGGTCAATCCCTTAGTTCTTTGGGTTTGGCTGGGGGGGATAATTATTACCCTTGGGACAGTTATTGTCTTTGCCTGGTCGCCCATCTCCCTGATAATTTCGACAATCTTAGGGATAACTATCAGTGTGGGAATAATTATCATCATCGGAGCAATCCTTTGAAACACGAATGAACACGAATAAAAATACGAATTTACACGAATAAAAATACGAATGGAACTAATGATAGCGAATAATCCGAATATAAATTTGCGAAATTCGCTGTAATTCGATACATTCGTGATAGTGTTATTCGGTCAATTCGTCAATAACAATGAATTTTTTAACTATTTTAATTATCTTTTTGGTAGTTGTTTTTATTGGTTATCCTTTACTTCGTAGAAGTAAAAAAGAAGTTCAGTCAGACCTTGGAAATCTTGAAGAAGAAATTGAACGGGAAGTGCGTGTCTTGCGAAAGAGCGCTGATTTAATCTGTCCTGCTTGTGGGACGAAATGTGTGCCGGGAGACCGCTTTTGCATCCGCTGCGGTGCAAAACTAAAAACTAAAAACTGAAAACTAATAACCGATGACTAAGAAAACTTTAATTATTTTGTTTTTTTCATTTTTTGTTTTCTATTTCTTTTCAATCACCAATTCACCAATTCACCAATTCACTAATCACCTGTCACCTGTCACCTATCTCTATGCTTATCCACCAGGGGTTCAACAACCCACCGGAGGAAGAATTATTGGTCGAGTATCTAACCGCACACGAGGTGGTATTCCTATGCCCAGGTTAGAAGTTTTCTTAGAAAAATATGTTAACCAGAATCTAAGTGAAAAAGTTAAAACGGTAGCTGACGCAGAAGGATATTTTCAATTTTTTAATCTGCCGGTTACACCTGAGCATAGTTACCGGGTTCTCTTAGACTATCAGGGAGTAAGTTATTCCGGACATCCTTTTTCTTTTCATGAAAATGAAACTCTGGAAACAATTGAAATGGGTGTATATGAAAGCACCGATAATCCAGAAAATATTGGAATCCAAATTAAACATATAATTATTGAAATTGAAGAAAAAGTGTTTAAAATTACCGAAGCCCTGAGATTAGAGAATAGCGGGAACAAAACCTTTCTCGGTCCCCTGCGTTTTTCTCTGCCAAAAGGGTTCACTGAATTGAAATATGAGAGAGGTTTAATGTCCTGTTGTTTGATGGAAAAAGAGGACGGTTTTCTGGAGAAAATGCCTTTTTATCCGGGCTATAAAGAGGTGACTTACTCCTACCAGATTAAGTATAAATCTTCACACTATCTATTCAATTCATTGATTGATTATCCGATAGATAGTTTAGATTTAATAATCCGCGATTTAGGATTAAAATTGGAAAGTAAAAGATTAGTCTTCATTGGTCCTGTCCAGATGGGTGAGAAGAAATTTTTGCGCCTTTCGGCACGAGGACTTAATTCGGGTGAAAATGTAGAAATTAAAATCAGTGGTTTACCAGTTGGACCGGAAAGATACCGGATAATTGTGCTTTTCCTTGCTGGTTTGGTTGTCCTTTTTGGTTTTGTTTATCCTTTTATAAGGAAAAAAAGAGAAAAAGTTGAAATAGTTGAAATAGTTGAAGAAGGTCTTACCGGTGAACCCGCGGAAATAGAGACCGGAAAAACTTACGAAGAAAGAAAAAAAGAATTAATTAAAACAATTGCCGAATTGGATGACCAGTATGCGGAAGGCAAAATTGATGCTAAAGAATATCAAAAATTACGCCTGAAAAAGAAAAAAATTTTAATTAACCTAATGAAACATCGTTTAGTCTCGAATAATACGAATGTCAACGAATAGGACAAATATGGTTTATTCGTGTTATTCGCTCGCATTCGTGTAATTCGTGAACAAAATGAAC
>CAZRHN010000105.1:0-2421 GCA_964599925.1 uncultured bacterium | reverse complement strand
CAACTAAATCTCGTCTAATTTTGCTTTCCGCAGTGATTTCCTTTGACATAATCTAAATTTTTTAGTAAACTTATTTCGCTATGGTTTATTCAGTGCCGAGAGGAACGAAGGATATTTTTGGTGAAGAAGCAAAAATCAGACATTTTTTAGAAACTAAAGCGAGAGATATTTTTCAGCGCTGGGGTTACGAAGAAATCGCTACACCTATTTTTGAAGATGCTGCACTTTTTACCCGTTCAATTGGTGAAACTACCGATATTGTGGAAAAAGAGATGTATATCTTCAAAGATAAAAAAGGACGAATACTTGCCCTGCGTCCGGAAGGAACCGCACCGGTTGTCCGTGCGGTAATTGAGAACAAACTCATCAGCCCGGGAAAAATTAGCAAATTTTTTTATTCTGGTCCTTTTTATCGCTACGAACGTCCGCAAGCAGGTAGACAAAGAGAATTTTACCAGATTGGGGTAGAGTTTTTTGCTTCTTCATCTCCTTACGCTGACTTTGAGGTTATCACTTTAGCCATAGAATATTTTCAAAATTCAGGTCTAAAAAAATTTAATCTCTATTTGAACAATCTCGGCTGTCTAAACTGTCGACCTAAATATCGGCAGATATTAAGTGAATTTTTGGCAAAAGAAAAAAGTAAACTCTGTAAAGATTGTCAACGAAGAATAGAAAGAAACCCGTTAAGAGTGTTAGACTGTAAAATTGACTCGCAAAAACAAAAAAAATTACCCTTAGTTAAGGATTATGTCTGCGAATTTTGCAAAAAACATTTTCAAGAGTTATTAAATTTGCTCGCTGAAGAAAAAATTGATTATCAGATTGACCCTTATTTAGTAAGAGGAATTGATTACTACACACGGACGATTTTTGAGTTCAAACCAGCAGAGGGTGGAAAATCTCAGGATACTTTCGCTGCTGGTGGTAGATACGATAACTTAGTTAAGGAACTCGGCGGTCCCGAGATACCGGCGGTGGGTTGGGCAATTGGTGTGGAACGACTGCTTGAAGTTTTGGGTAGAGAGTCCGTCAGCCAAGAGCAAAGAGCAAAGAGTCCCGCCTCTGGCGGGATAAACTCCGAGCAACTAATCTATTTAGCGACAATTGGTGAGAAGGCAAGAAGGGAAGGATTGAAAATAGTTCAGAATTTACGCAGAGAAGGATTTACGGTAGAAACTGGACTTTATGAAGAAAAAAGTCTAAAAGCACAAATGCGGGAAGCAGATAGTTTAAATGCAAAATATGTTTTAATTCTCGGTGAAAATGAACTTACGCGCAAAGTGATTACTCTACGCAATATGCTTACCAAAGAACAAAAAGAAATAAAATTAGAAAATATCATCTCTGAAATTACCTCCTGTAAACTGTGAACCGTAAACTGTAAACCTTCAAGTTTTTACTAATGTTTACCTATCCAAAAAAATACGAAATCATTGTGATTGGTGCCGGACATGCTGGTTGTGAAGCAGCGTTAGCTACTGCCCGAATGGGACATTCAACACTTTTGCTGACCATGAATATTGATACGGTTGCCCAGATGTCCTGTAATCCCGCTATCGGCGGCGTTGCTAAAGGGCAGATTGTCCGGGAAATTGATGCTTTAGGTGGGGAGATGGCAAAAAATACGGATAAGACCGCAATCCAGTTCCGTATGCTTAACCGTTCTAAGGGTCCGGCAGTGCAATCACCTCGTGCGCAATGTGACCGTAAACTTTACCAATTGACGATGAAACAAACAATTGAAAAACAAGAAAATTTGGATTTGCGTCAAGGAGAAGCAATAAAGATTTTAACCAAAGGGAACAAAGTTTCCGGAGTTTTAACCAAAACCGGAACAGTTTATGAAGCCGACGCAGTAATCATTACTACTGGCACTTTTCTCAAAGGTTTAATCCATATCGGTCTAAAAAATTATCCTGCCGGGAGAAGCGGCGAATTTCCTGCTGAATACTTATCTAACTCTTTGCGTGAACTTGGTTTTGAGGTTGGTAGATTAAAGACCGGCACACCACCAAGAATAAATGGTAAAACTCTTGATTATTCCAAACTTATTCGCCAAGATGGCGACAACCCACCTATTCCTTTCTCCCACTTCCCACTCCCCACTACCCAGTCTCAACTTCCCTGCTGGCTTACTTATACTAATGAAAAAACCCATCAGGTAATCCGAGAGAATCTTGACCGTTCACCGCTTTATACCGGAATTATCAAAAGCATCGGTCCACGTTATTGTCCATCCATTGAAGATAAAGTTGTGCGTTTCCCGGAGAAAGAAAGACATCAAGTGTTTTTGGAACCCGAGGGAATAAACACTTCAGAAATGTATTGTAATGGCATTTCTACCAGTCTACCAGAAGATGTTCAGGAAGCAATTGTCCATAGTCTTCCCGGATGTGAAAATGCCGAAATTATGCGTTA
>CAZRHN010000104.1:0-2425 GCA_964599925.1 uncultured bacterium | reverse complement strand
AGTTAAGTATAACTATTTACTTTTTCCATGCTTGAAATTTCCATTGATTTCAGGAAATCTTTATTTGATTTAGTGGTCTGTAATTTTTCCAAAAGTAACTCCATCGCTTCTATAGGATTTAGAGTGCTCAATACTTTACGTAAAATCCAAACTTTATTTAATTCGTCATTGTTAAGGAGCAGTTCTTCCTTGCGGGTACCGGATTTGTTAATATCAATTGCCGGGAAAATACGTTTATTGGATAGATTACGGTCAAGAACAAGTTCCATATTGCCTGTTCCTTTGAATTCTTCAAAAATAACTTCATCCATTCGGCTCCCAGTTTCAACTAATGCAGTGGCGATAATCGTCAAACTGCCTCCTTCTTCAATATTTCTGGCTGCACCAAAGAAACGTTTTGGTCGTTGCAAAGCGTTAGCATCAATTCCACCTGAGAGCACACGTCCGCTTGAAGGAGTAATCGCATTATATGCTCGTGCTAAACGGGTAATTGAATCTAAAAGAATTACTACATCCTTTTTATGTTCAACTAATCGTTTTGCTTTTTCAAGTACCATTTCGGCAACCTGAACATGACGGTCTGCTGGTTCATCAAAAGTTGAAGAAATAACTTCACCCTTAACCGACCGTTGCATATCGGTGACTTCCTCTGGTCGTTCATCAATTAAAAGAACCATAAGGACAACTTCTGGATGGTTGGCAGTAATTGCATTAGCAATTTTTTGCAAAATAATTGTCTTACCAGTTCGTGGTGCGGCAACAATTAGCCCGCGCTGCCCTTTACCCAAAGGAGCAACTAAATCCATTACCCGGGTCGTAAGTTCGTCTTTTTTAGTCTCCAGAACAATATGCTGCTGGGGGTATAAAGGAGTTAAGTTGTCAAAAAGTGAACGCTCCCTTATTACTTCTGGTTTTTCGGTATTTACCGATTGAATCTGGAGAAGAGCAAAAAAGCGCTCCCCTTCCTTAGGAGGACGGACATAACCAGCAACGATATCTCCTTTTCGGAGAGCAAATTTTTTAATTTGTGAAGGTGAAATGTAAATATCATCAGGACCGGGTAAATAATTATAATTTGGCGAACGCAAAAAACCAAAACCGTCAGGTAAAATCTCTAATACTCCCTCATCATAAATAACTCCTGCATTCCCAGCCTGCGCTGCTTGTGCTTCAATAATTTTGGCAATTAAATCCTGTTTTCGTAAACCACTGACCGTTTCAATTTTCAATTCCATTGCCATTTTTGTTAATTCAGGCATAGTCATTTTGCTTAACATTGTTGCATCCATTGGTGTAACCATAAACATAAACCTCCTGCTTTGTCAGCATAAATTGAGATTGTTGAAAAACCCACCAATCTCTGATTACACAGATTAAAAACAAGATTACGCAGATTAAGCATCATTGATGTATCTGTGTAATCGCCTTTCAAAATCTGTGTAATCAGGACCGTTGATAACTTTTTTAACGGTCCCGTTTTTCAAAATTTAAATAGTGGTAAAGCTATACACTTTTAATGAAGGTGAGCAAAATTATTAAGAAGAAGGATTTTGTTCATTTGTCTGGATTTTATTTTTGGGAGTGACTCGGAGAATATAACTGCTGTGGCTTTCTTCAATCAAGGAAGATTAAAATTCTATTGTTCAACGAATGCAACTAAATAATAGTTTATTTCGTTTTTTTTGTCAAGATTTTTTTTCATCTTTTTTGTTTTTCAAGAAAAGAATATTATTCCAAATTTCGTAAATTTGTTTTTCTACCATAGGTAAAGGTTTTGTATTATCAATTATAAAATCAGCAAATTTTTTCTTTTTTTCTATCTTCCACTGAGAATTAATCCGTTCCCATGCTTCTTGCTCGGTAAGATTATTTCTTTCCATCAAACGTTTCAATTGTATTTCCCGAGGAACAGCAACGACAATAATCTTATCTACAAAATTTGTAATTTTTGTTTCAAAAAGTAAGGGCGCGTCAAGAATGACAAAGTGATTGAGTGATTGAGTGATTAAGTGGTTAAGTTTTTTCTTGACTTCTTTAATAATTACCGGATGAGTAATTTTTTCAAGTATTTTTCTTTTTTTAGCGTTAGAGAAAACTATTTTGCCTAATTTTTTACGGTTAATTGTGCCATTTTTTTTAAGAATCTCTTTACCAAAATTTTTGATAATTTTGTTTTTAACTTCTAAATTTTCATGCAGGACTTGATGAGCAATTTTATCTGCATCAATAACTTTTGCGCCTAATTTCTTAAATTTATTTACGACTACACTTTTCCCTGAAGCAATACCACCGGTCAGTCCTACCACAATGGGTAACTGGGCTTGCCCCGCACCATTTTTTGGTGCGGGGTGAAGGTGACTGGGTGACTGGTTTTTATCTGTGTAATCGGTGGATTTCATCTGTGTTAACCCCGCCCCTTTGCTCA
>CAZRHN010000103.1:0-2492 GCA_964599925.1 uncultured bacterium | reverse complement strand
CCCTGGATGGTAAAAATTTTTCCGATTACTAAAGGTGTCCCGGAATGGAAGGGTTACCAGCAGGCAATTTCCATTATTTTATTTCTTTGGGGAATAATTTTTCTTTATTTCCGATTTTATCGGGAAAAGTTCTTATCTGCACTTGATGAATTTATTCAAGTGAGTAAAGGAGTAAGTTTAGGAACAGTTTTGGTTATGGCTCTTACTTTCCTTTATCGGGGATTTGAATATTCGCGTTTAGTAATTGGGTTAGTTTGGGTTTTAAATATTTTCTTCATTTATTCTTTTCATGAATTAGTAAAATTAGTTGACCGTTTTTGGTTAAGGAAAATTTTTGGTCTACGAAGAATATTAGTTTTAGGTAAAGGGAAAATTGCTCAGAAGGTATGTGATTATCTTAAATCTCAGGCACATCTTAAACCTCATTACTTACCGGAAATAGAAAAAAATAAATTTGAAGAAATTGTAAAAAAAAGAAATATTTCAGAAGTAATTTTTGCTCAATTTCCAGTTGAATACAATCATCTATTAGAAATTTCTGAAAGATGTGAGCAACTGGGTTTGGAATTTAAATTCGTGCCGGATATTTTAGCTTTAAAAATGGGAGAATTAACTATTGATAGCGAATACGGTCTACCGATATTAGGGGTTAAACCGGTGTCTTTACAAGGGGCAAATTTTTTCTTTAAACGCTTTCTTGATGTTTTAAGTTCAATGCTGATTATTTCTTTTTCTTTACCTTTTTTCTTGTTTCTCTGTTTATTAATTTACTTAGATAGTCCCGGTCCTATTTTGTATTCTCATCTCAGAAAAGGGTACCGTGGCAAGGTTTTCTCTTTCTACAAGTTTCGCACAATGGTTAAAGATGCCGACGAAAAACTTGAAGAGTTAAAGGAATTAAGTCAACGCGGCGGACCGGTCTTTAAGTTGCTTGATGACCCACGCGTTACGCGTATTGGTAAAATTTTACGTAAGTATAGCCTTGATGAATTACCTCAACTGGTTAATGTTTTAAGAGGTGAGATGAGTCTTATTGGTCCGCGACCACAGGTGCTCTGGGAAGCAGAACATTACGATGATTACGCTAAAAGACGGCTCAAACTTTTGCCCGGGATAACCGGGTTATGGCAGGTAAGCGGACGCGCTGACTTAAGTTATGAGGAGATGATTCGTTTAGACATATATTATCTGGAAAATTGGTCTTTGGGTTTGGATTTAAAAATTTTATTAAAAACTATTCCTGCAATTTTTTCTCGTAAAGGAGCCTATTAGTAGTTAAATAGTGATTAGTGAATTGGTGAATTGGTGAATTAGCGGATTAGTGAAATGGTGAAATGGTGAATTAGTTAATTAGTGAAAAGATTGAATTTAACAATCTGTGTAATCCAGATGTTAATCTGTGTTAAGATTTTATCTGTGTAATCTATGGTAAAAATATGAAGGCAATAGTTTTAAGTGGGGGGTTAGGAACGAGGTTACGTCCTTTAACCTGTGTTACACCAAAGGCTTTACTGCCTCTTCTCAATCGTCCTTTTCTTGAGTACCAACTTGATTTGCTAAAAAGATGTAAGATTAACGAAATCGTCTTTTGTCTGAATTATAAACCGGAACTTTTTAAAAAATACTTTAACAAGTCCAAAGTCCGAAGTCCAAAGTCCAAAATAAAGATTAATTGTGTTTCGGAAAAATTTCCGCTTGGAACAGGGGGAGCAGTGAAAAATGCTCTCCGGAGCAAAGAAATCTCTGCCAGAGGCGGTTCCGCCTTCGTTGGAAAAGAACCGGTAATGATTCTTAACGGTGATGTGTTCACCGAAGTCAATCTTGGTAATTTTCTTGAATTCCACAAGAAAAAAAAATCAGCAGTGACAATTTTGCTTACCCCAGTAGAAGACCCGACACTTTATGGTTTAGTAGAAACCGATAAAACAGGCAAAATAAAACATTTCGTAGAAAAACCCTCTTTACCAGTTACCAGTTACCAGTTACCAGTTACCAGTTATACAATCAATGCCGGGATATATCTTTTTGAACCGGAAATTTTTGATTATATTCCTGAAGGTATAAATTACTCTTTAGAACACGGTCTTTTCCCTTTACTCCTACAAAAAGGGTTACCGTTATACGGTTACATTTATAATGGCTACTGGTTAGATATTGGAACGGTAGAAAAATATTTGCAGGTACATTTTGATCTAATGAATAGGAAAGTAAGGTGCAGCGAATTAGAGATTAGAGATTGGAGATTAGGAAAAGGAAAATTAGTTGTAGGGAAAAATACAAAAATTCCTCACTCGGTGCAAGTTTTGGGAAATGTCTGCGTAGGAAAAAACTGTTTTTTGGGGGGAAATGTAATTTTAAAAGATTGCGTAATTCTTAACAATGTGTTTATTGGCGAAGGAGCAAAAATAGAAAATTGTGCCGTTGGAAACAATTGTAAAATTGAATCTTACGCAGTTTTAAATCCAGGCACGGCTTTAGGTGACGGTTCGGTA
>CAZRHN010000102.1:0-2545 GCA_964599925.1 uncultured bacterium | reverse complement strand
GACTGTGAGGAAAAAGTTTTTTTATTTCGGAAGAAGTTATCATTCGTAAATCGGACTCACCACTGGCAATATCAAGGTTAACTACCAAGTAACCGTTTTCTCTTTTTCCCTTTATTCGGTAAGAAAAAGGATAAACTCCTGGCTCAAGGTTACCTCTTATTTCATAACCACGAAAACCGCTTTCCTCTTCCCAGCTTACTTCAAAGTTCTTAATTCTTAATTCTGAATTCTCAATTCTAAATTCTTTGGGCTTTTCTAAAAAAGGTAAACTTATTTTTTCTCCCAAAGTAAAAGAGAATATTCCTTTTTCCTTTCCAGCAAGATAACGGATTATTTCCTGGAATAGTGCCGGGTATAGTGGTTTTGCCGGAAAATTCGTCCAATCACGGTCTAAACTTGAAGCAAAAAGTAAAACTTTACCTCCCCCGGGAAAGGGTGTGATTTCCAAAATTAGAGGCGCATCTTGAGCAAATCCTAATAATCTTTGCGCGCCGGGTTTAGGTTCAATGAGGTAATATTGAGGGAATACAATTCCAGAAAAATCTACCTCCTGGGTGTCAAAAATTTTTAATACCGAGTGTTCAAAATTTAAAATGGTAATTTTCGCTTTCTCGCGATTTATCTTTTTCAATTCACCGGGAAGTAAAAAGTTTAATTCCTGGTTATAGTGCTGAAGATTAATTTTATCGCCTAAAGCAAAAAAAATGTTACCGCCATCCTCTAAGTAATCTTTTAGTTTTTCGGTCCCGGAGGAAGATATCTTTTCAAGATTGGCAAAAACAATTAAGGAATAACTCCCCAAAGATAAAGTCTCCCATTCTTTTTCCTGGGCCGTGTCCACAAATATTGCCCCTTTTTCCCGATAGGGATTTAGGGCAAGGCGAAAATAATAAAGTTCGCTGTTCACCGGCGCAAGTCCCGGTGAACCATCAACTGCCAAAATTTTTATCGGTTCAGGGAGAGCAAAGACAAAATAGCGTATGTCATCAATGGTTAAATTATCTCCCCCCAATCTTACATATCCGGGATGCATCCTATCGGGAGATTGAGTGAGGTTAATAACGAACTGTTTACTTTTTTTCTCGTCAGGTAAAATTTCTAAAAAACCACTTGCAAGTTGTTTCCCGTCTTCTCCAATTTGGATTGGCAGTTGAGCAATTTTTTCCGGGCTATAGTTTGCTATTTTTGTTTCCATAACCACAGGTTTATTCGCAAGAATATCTCTAAATAGTATCTCTTCAACAACCTGATTTTTACTTTTCCCTTTCACAACATTAATCAAAATTATTTTTACTTGTGAATCAAAAATTCCCATTTTTTCTAAGTTAACTTTTTGCCATCCGTTTCTTGCAAAATCACTGATTACTACGATTATTTTATTTGCTCTGCGAATATTACTTAAAAGACGATAACTTTCTTTTAATGCAGGTGACAGGTCGGTAGGATGATTGGATAAAGAAATTTTATCAATCACCTCAAAACAGGTTTTTTTCTCATTAACAAAATTGTTAGTTAAAAGATTAACCCGATTGGAAAAAGCACAGAGTAAGACCGAATCAAAATTGCTAAGTTTACTGATTAAATTTTTCCCCGCCTCTTTGACTAACTCAAACCGTCTTTGCCCTTCCTCAACGTAACCTAAGGAGTAAGAATTATCCAGAAGAAAGACTAAATGCATTCCTTCTTCCTTTGCTTTAGTAAAAATGGCACTGGACTGAATTACCGGGCGGGCAAAAAGTAGAGTCAAAAATAAAAGAATTAGACAACGCAAGAATAACAACAAATACTGGCGCAGTTTATGTCGTTTCACTGTTTTTTCTAACGCCGCTTCTATAAAGCGCGTTTCACTGAAGGGGAGGGGTTTAAATTTTTTGCGGGTTAAAAGATGAATAAGAACAGGAATAGCAACCAGTGGTAAAGCAAAAAGAAAAGAAGGGTTAAGAAAAGAAATATTCATCCAAAACACGAATCAAAGTAATTTCACAAAACAATATCTTAACTTCGTTCTTGAGTTACGAACCATTTTTCTCACTTGAAAATTTATTTCGTTCCTGAAACTCATAAAACATTCCCGAGAAAAAAATTGCTTACTATTTTTGTGAAATTACTAAGAAGTGACTTTTTCACGTTTTGATAGATAAGAACCTAAGGCATAATCTAAAGGAGTGTCGGTGGTAATTAAACAATAGTCAATATCACTTTCCCGAAAATTTAGTTTATAATTCTCAATAAAATCGTTTAATAGACGCTGATACTCTTCACGGATTAAGTCTGGTTCAGCAGGGACTCTTTCCCGATTTTCTAAATTTTCAAAAAGGAAGGCTTCTCCCCGGGGTAATTCTTTCTCCAGAGGGTCAATTAGTTGAAAAACAATAACTTCATGCTTTTTGTAACGAAAATATTTCAACATTTTAATTATTCCATCGGGGGTATCAAATAAATCGGAAACGAAAATAATCAATCCCCGCCTTTTAATATATTTACCTAATTCTCTTAAGCAGGAAGAAACCTTCGTTTCCCCGGAAGGCGATGTTTTTTCTAAACC
>CAZRHN010000101.1:0-2550 GCA_964599925.1 uncultured bacterium | reverse complement strand
ATCGGTAATATAATCCGAAAAGTTGTCCCTTCCCCTACTTTACTTTCTACTTCAATTTTACCTTTATGCTCTTCAATGATGCTCTGGGCAACAGTTAATCCTATCCCCAATCCCCGGGACTGGGTAGTAAAAAATGGATTGAATATCTTTTTAAGATTTCCCTCCGGGATACCACAGCCGGTATCCGCGAATTTTATCTCTATATTCCGCTCATCTATTTTTCTGGTAGTAATTGCAATCTCTCCACCCTCAGGCATTGCCTGGCAGGAGTTTAGAACTAAATTCATTATTGTTTGTTTAAGTCGCTCAGGGTCAACTGATATTTCTCCAAGATTAGGGTCAAAATTCTTTGTTACTTTAATCTTTTCCAGAATAGTCAACGATTGAGATAAGGAAATTACTTCCTCAATTATTCTATTCGGGTTAGCAGGTCTGAGCGTAAGTTCAACCGGCTGAGAAAGATAAAGAACATTGCTAATCGCTTTATTAATCTGGTCAATTTCTACTTCAATTGCTTTCAAATTTTTTGCGATTTCCGGTTTATCCGGTGCAATTTTTTTACCTAAATAAAAACTTGCTACCGTAAGTCCGGCTAAAGAATTCCGCAGTTCATGGGCAATTGATGTGGCCATTTCCCCAATAACTGCCTTCTTTTCAACACGGATAAGTTGTTCGTGTTTTTCTCTCAACTCTTTAGTTCGTTCTTCCACCTTTTCTTCCAATGTCCGTGCATACTCTTCAATTTTTTCTTTGCTTTCTTTTAAACCTTCGGTCATCTGATTAAAAGCATCGGCTAAATCTTCCAACTCATCGTTGGTTTTAACCTCAATTTTGTGTTCAAGGTCACCTTTACCAATTACCTCTGTTCCCTTCAAGAATTTTCTTACTGGATTTACTATTCGGTACGAGAAATATGTAGCAATAACAATTGCTATAACAACACCATACAAAACATAGATGAATGTTCTGGTCTTTATCCTCTGGGAAAGAAGGTAGGCTTCTTTAACCGGTTGTGCGGTGAGGACACCCCAACCAAACTCTTTAAGCGCTGTTCCCGTGGCAAGCACCTTTCTTCCTTCTTCGTCTATATACCTATCCTTCGGGTCAAACCCATCACAGGGCTCACCTTTAAGCACCTTTTCTACCGGACGAAGGTGAAGCAAACTTTTCCCTTCTTTTAATAGAGATAAGTTCGGATGACTGAGCAAAACACCTTTGCTGTCCACAACATAAACATAACCGGTCTCACCCACCTTTACCCCGAAATTAGAAAATACCCGGTTTAGGTCTCGCAAATCAAATTCTACACTCAAGCACCCGAGCATCTTCGCTTCCTCAAGGATTGGAACAGCAAAATTAACAACGGGCATTTTCGTTTCTTTAGAAAAATATACCGGGCTGGTATAATTTTTGCCTGAAATTGTAGTTTTAAATTTCTCCGTCCCGGAGACATCTTCCAAATCAGCAGGGCTTATCTCCTTAAAACGAGAAAGTTTTAAGACTTCTTTACCCTTACTATTTATTACCGCAAGTTCGGTAAACATGGGAAATTGTCGGAACAATTTTTCTAAAATGAACTTCTGCCTTTCCCGGTCAAAAGCAAGGAAACCTTTGGTCCCGGTTGAGGAACGCAGTAACTCCATTAAGTCCCGTATGTAGAGAGTAATTTCACCGGCAGCATGTTTCGCTACCGCTAACTGCGATTTTGCCGCTGTTTCCCGGACGCATTTGTCAGTCATAATTGCTACGGTTATCTGAATAATAAGGATAGGTAAAGCAGTCAAAATAAAAAGGGTGAGTATTTTTTTAACTAACTTCTTCCTGCTGGTCATTTTTCTCACTTCCTTTCTTTTTATAAGTTGTTGATTACACAGATTTTAGAAGGATTACACAGATTTTCTCGTCGTAACCTTAATCGGTGTAATCTGTCTTTATAATCTGCGTAATCAGGAAGTAATCTTTTTAACCAAGTTTAACATTTCATCTATGTTAAACGGTTTGTGAATACAGGTGTAGGCGCCCAATTCTAAGGCTTCTTTAATTAAATCTTCAACTGAATAGGCGGTCATCATAATCGCTACGGTCTTGGGGGCAATTTTTTTCATCATCCGGAATACTTCCACACCATTTATATCCGGCAGTTTAATGTCTAAGAAAACAAGATGGAAATGTTCTCTTTGCAATTTTTCAATCGCTTCCGAGCCGTCTCTTGCTTTTTCTACCGAATACCCTTCTTCACCGAGTATCTCAGAAAAAATTTCCCGGGTTACCGGCTCATCGTCAACAATCAAAACCCGAATCGCCTTCTTCTTTTCCTTATCCTCGGCTAAAGAACTAATTTCTTCCTCCTTTCGGTTTTCTCTTGCTTGAGAGGCAGGACAAAAGATTTTTTCCCACTCTCTCAACCCCAAGTCCATTCCCCAGATAAGCGGGCTAACTTCCCACTGCCACTCCAAATTTACTTTCCTTCCATGCCTCATCGGCCATGCCTCGTCGGCAGGTCGCCGAAGAGGAGACAGGTCACCGACGAGGTGACCATTTTTCAACATT
>CAZRHN010000100.1:0-2571 GCA_964599925.1 uncultured bacterium | reverse complement strand
TTGAGGGTGAAGACTTCGGCAACTAAGGACTGGAGCCAGAAGATTGGGGAAAAAGCGAGAATTAGAAGGGGTAAAAAGTGAATTAGTGAATTGGTGAATTGGTGAAATAACCTATACCCAATTAAATAAACCAAGAAGAGGGTCAATACCGCGAAGAAGGCAGACATTAGATTTATACGGTAGGCAATATTCCCAAAGGGAATGAGAGTAATAAAAACTTTACCTAAAAGGGAGTAGAGAGGATAGGCAGGAGGATGGGCAAGACTGAGCGTAGAAGCAGTAGTAATAAATTCTCCACTATCTCCTACCGAAACCGTCGGGCATAGAGTGTAAAGATAGACCCCAAAAATAATTAAAAATGTAAAATGAAAAATGAAAAATTTGTAATTTGTAATTTGTAATTTTGAATTATTCATAAGAGTCCGGTCTTACGACGGAGATACCATTCCAAAGTCAAAAATAAACAGACCAAAAAATAAAAATAAGGTTGATTCCAGAGATTAATTTTTTTCTTAAACCCGGCTAATTCCTCTTTTTCCGGTAATTTGATTTCTTCAGGATTAAAATCTTCTAAAGAAAAATATTTACCGCCAGAAAGTGTTGCCAAGCTGCGTAATAAATTTTCGTTCAAAGTTAGTTTATCCCTTTCCCCTACAGTTAAAACTTGAAAAGAGATTTTGTCCTCACCAAGATAACCCCCTCCCTTTTGAAATTTCCAGGCCTCTGTTTCCAGACTGTATTTACCAATATTTTTTGGACTTAAATCTAACCAATATCCTCCTTCAGGGAAAGAATGTAATTCCGAACCGAGGTCTCGCTTTTTACTCCCTTCAAAAGTAAGATAAACTTTTATTTTCGCTTCTTTCAAAGAGCGGTAATTTTCGTCATAAACATATATTCTCGCCGGAATTTTCTCGTCTTCCCGAAAATATTTTTTCTCTAAAACGATTCGCACCCGTTTCATCTCTTCGGCACGAGTTAACCAACGGATTGCCTTCTGCCAGAATTGAGAATAAACCTGATTATTTTTACCCTCCCCGGCTAATCCCAATGCCCAGCGCCAGGTAGTATTTGAAGCCATAACCAAAACCCGCCCTCTCCCCTTCTCCCAGACAACCAAAATTGGTATTTTTTCTCGGGAATGGATACCCAAAACTGCCGCTCCTGTTTTTACTCTGCCTAAATAATTGCAACTGTCCAGCTCGGGCATCTCCTGCCATATTTTTATTGTTTCAGCGGTTGTATTCCCTAAATTAATTATCGGATGGTTATAATTTTCTATCTGCAGGCGGAAAAGTCCGGAGGCTATTTTTTCTTCGTGGGGACTGAAAATTTCTACCGGGAGCAGGTCTTCAATTGCTGTTCCTTTATACCCCCCGCGAGCAAATGCATTGTCGCCACCAATCATTATTAAACCCCCACCTTTTTCATTGACAAAACGGTGTAAATTATCCAGATACCCTAAATGTATACCGAAACGCATATAAGTGAAATTTTCTAAAATTACTAAATCGTAGTTAAATAATTCTTTAAAAAAAATTTCGTGTGCCGGGAAAGGAATGAGTGATAACTGGTCATCAGGGACAAAAGCGATATTTTCCGGGTTGCGGAGGATAACAAAAGAGACCAATTCAATTGAAGGGTCATTTTTCAGGACATTGCGCAAGAAAGAATACTCATAATTTGCCTGTCCGCAAAGATAAAGTGTCCGTATTTTTTCCCGAATTACCGAGAGAAGAAAGTCTTTACGGTTATTTACTGAAGATATTTCATCTTTATAGGTAGGGATACTCACGGTATAAACTTTTTCCCCAATATCCTGGGGTGTAAAATGGAAAACAACTCTTGCCTTGCCTTCAGATGATATTTTTACATTTTGGGTTTGGATAAGCTGGGCTTCGTTAGTCAAATTTACGCTTATTTCTTTCCCTTCAAATCCGAAACCGCTGAGGTTAACTTCAACATCAAGAGGTATATTTTTAAAGGCGAAATCGCTATGTTTAATTTCCTCAATTGCCAAATCTTTAGGTTGCGGATTACCTACACCAAGGCAGTAAATCGGTAAACCAGGAGTGGGGAAAGGCTCTTCTCCCCGATTGTGTTGCCCGTCAGTAATCAAAATTACGCCAATTAAATTTTCAGTTTTACTTATTTCTTTTAATGCTTGATTAATATTGGTTACTTTTCCTTTCGGAGAAGGGAATTTATCTTCCCAGGGATACAATTTATCGGAAAAGGTATAAAATTGCAGTTGATAATTTTTTTTCAGTCCTTTAAAAGGTTCCCTGAGAAAAAACTTCTTTACTCTTTCCCAGCGCGGATAAGGGTCATTGAGATTCATACTCTCAGAATTATCAAAAAGGACTGCCAAGATTGGTTTAGTAATTAATTTTTCCCGCAGGTTATATTGGGGCTGAAACAAAAGAAAAATAAGCGTAAGGAAAATCAAAAAACGGAAAAAGAAAAAAAATAAGCGTTTCTTTTGTAAACGACAAAAAAGAAAGATAAAAAAGAAAAAAACAACAATCAGTAAAGCAACAATTAACCCTTTATGCGGATAAAGAAATTCAA
>CAZRHN010000099.1:0-2609 GCA_964599925.1 uncultured bacterium | reverse complement strand
GTATAACGAAAATCCTTCTTGAGCGACATCGTCAACTTTTGTCTTCTCGGGTAGAAGATTACATGCAAAGTTCAAAAAAGTTAGAAGATGAGGTTACAGACTTAAGAAAAAAAATTAAAGAATTGGAGAAGTCAGGTTCTCAATCTGAGGCTATCCTTGCTTTGGGGTATATGTACCGTTTAGAAAAAGTTTTGGAACGTTACGAAAACTTTGAAGAGACAAAAGTTTTGGTTCCTGCCGGACTTCCGTTAAATCCAGTCCGACCCCAAAGAAAACAAAATGTAATGATTGCCAGTTTTTTTGGCGTATTTCTCGCGGTTATGCTCGCTTTCATCAAAGAGTATTTCTCCTATTACTTTAAAACAACGCCGACCTCTTTTAAGGATGCAAAAAAATCGTAGTTTCCTTCATCTCGGTTTGATTGTCCTCTTCACTTTTCTTGTTTATGCTAATTCGTTAAATAATGAATTTGTTTATGATGATGAACCACTTATCGTCAAAAATGATTTCATCAAGGATTGGAAAAATTTACCTAAATTATTCAGTAAAGATTACTTCGTTCTCGCTCAAGAACCTTATTTTCGTCATGTTCGGACTTTGACTCTTTTTATTGACTATTCTTTATGGAAACTCAATCCTTTCGGCTGGCATCTCACCAATATTGCTCTTCATCTGGCTAATGCAATTTTAATTTATTTTCTCGTCAGTTTTATTCTTTCTCACTCTTCACCTGAACCTATTAACCTATCAACCTACCTGCCTCGCCGTCAGGCGGGTCAACCTATCAACTTGTTTGGTTTCTCTATTCCCTTGCTTACCACCTTACTCTTTGCTCTCCACCCAGTCCACAGCGAAGCGGTAACTTTTATCTCGGGGAGAATGGACCCTTTGTGTATGTTTTTTTTCTTGCTCTCATTTTTTCTTTACCTTAAATCCACCGTCTTATCAACTTATCAACTTACCAACCTATCAACTTATCTTCTCTCCTTATTCAGTTTTATTCTCGCTCTATTTTCTAAAGAAATGGCGATTACTCTGCCTTTGGTTCTTTTTCTCTACGATTTTTGTTTCAAAAATTACAAATTAAATTTTAAACATTTTATTCGTAATTATTCAGGCTATTTTTCCATCGCCCTCTTCTATATTTTTCTGAGGTTATTTTTCCTTAAACCAACGGGTTTTATTTTAGGTGTAGACCTATCTCAGACGATTTTTCCTCCCGGTTGGACACTGTATAAAGCGGTATTATTAATGTCGCAGGTTACAATTCGCTATATCGGGTTACTCTTTTTTCCGTTTAATCTGTCCGTAGACCGTCTTCTTAGCGTCTCAAGTTCGTTTGTTGAACCGGTGGTAATTTTGTCGTTACTCTCTTTAGGTGTAATCTTGGTTGGTGCAAAGAAAATGTATAAACATTCCCGGGAGATGACTTTTTCCATTCTTTATTTTTTTGTCACTTTACTTCCGGTATCTAATCTTATACCTTTTGGAGCGATAATAGCTGAACGTTATCTCTACATCCCCTCTTTAGGTCTTTGTATATTCTTAGGGGTGGCAATTGTAAAAATCGCGAGGCAGTTGCAAAATGCGCAAAAAAGAATTTTACAGACTTTTTGTCTTCTATGCGTTTTTAGTATTTTGGCGTTTTATTCTTTACGGACATTTAGGCGCAACCTTGACTGGAGAAACAGTTATACTCTTTGGTCAAAAACAGTGCAGTCTGTCCCTCAATCCTGGTTGGGACATAACAATCTTGGTCGCGTGTATATGGAGAGGAATCTTCTTGGGCAGGCGATTGAAGAATTCAAAAAGGCGATAGAACTTGATAGTTCACGATGGCAATCTTATTACAATTTGGGGACTATTTATCAGCAGCAAGGGTTTTACAATGAATCAATTATTAATTACGAAAAAACGGTAAGTATCGCACCAGAAAACGCTGATGCGTTCAACAATCTTGGGGTAGTATATTCCCTGATTAACCGGGATGGGAAGGCAATTCTTGCTTATAAAAAAGCAATTGCCCTTGAACCTAATTTTGCTGAAGCATATTATAATTTAGGAATAAGTTATGAGAATATCGGGCAGTTAGAGGAAGCGCTTAAAGTTTATCAAAAGGCAATTGAACTTAGTCCCGTTTATCTGAAGGCATATAACAATTTAGGTAATGTTTATTACAAGAAAGGTGAATATGAGAAAGCGATTGTCCAGTATCTTAAAGCATTGGAAATCAACCCTGATTTTGCCGAGGCATTAAATAATCTTCAAGAAGTAAAAAAAATACTTGAAAAAAGAAAATAGAGTAAAAAATTGCAAAAAAATCGTAGTTTCCTTCATCTTGGCTTAATTGTCCTCTTCACTTTTCTTGTTTATGCTAATTCGTTAAATAATGAATTTACTTATGACGATGAAGTAATAATTGTTGAGAATAGTTTTATAAGAAGTATAAAAAATTTACCAAAAATTTTTACTCGCGACTATTTTACTTTTGCCCAGGAGGGTTTCTATCGTCCAGTTGCAACAGTTACCCATTTTATTGACTATTTATTTTGGGGATTAAACCCGTTTGGTTGGCGTCTGACAAGTATATTCTTTCACATTGCTAATGC
>CAZRHN010000098.1:0-2785 GCA_964599925.1 uncultured bacterium | reverse complement strand
AGATACATTTTCAACGGGTCATCAAGTTTTTCACCAAGTTTAAACGCTGGTGTTGGTGCAGTTGGTGTTAAAATCACATCTACTTTTTTAAACGCTTCATCAAAATCTTGCTTAATTAAAGTGCGTACTTTAAGCGCTTTCAAATAGTAAGCATCGTAATAACCGGCACTTAAAGCGTAAGTTCCAAGCATAATTCTTCGTTTTACTTCCGCACCAAATCCTTCCCCTCTCGTCTTTTCATAGGTTTCCACTAAATCTAATCCCTCGTGCCTCGTGCCTAGTGCCTGATAACCATACCTCACCCCATCATAGCGGGCAAGATTTGCACTTGCTTCCGAAGGAGCAATGATGTAATAAGTGGCTACGGCGTATTCGGTATGAGGAAGAGAAATTTCTTCAATTTTTGCTCCTAAATTTTCTAAAATTTTTGCTGATTCTTTAACTGCTTTCCCCACCTCCGGGTCAATTCCTTCAACAAAATATTCTTTGGGCAAACCCACTTTTAACCCTTTTATTTCTTGTTTTCTTTCTAAATTTCCTACATAATCAGGCGCGGGTAAATTTACACTTGTTGAATCTTTTTCATCGTAACCACTGATAATTTTTAAAAGTAAAGCACAATCATAGACATCTCTTGCCAAAGGACCGATCTGGTCAAGTGAAGAAGCGAAAGCAACCAAACCATAACGCGAAACACGTCCATAAGTAGGTTTTAAACCAACAATACCGCAACAGCCTGCTGGTTGACGGATTGAACCACCGGTATCCGAACCCAAGGCTAAAGGTACCTCTTTCGCGGCTACTGCAGTTGCCGAACCACCCGAAGAACCGCCAGGTATACATTCCAGATTATGCGGGTTACGAGTTAGACCGAAATAGGAAGTTTCAGTTGAGGAACCCATAGCAAATTCGTCCATATTTGTTTTTCCAATAAATAGCGCATCCGCTTCTCTTAACTTTTTTATCACTGTTGCATCGTAAGGTGAAATGTAATTCTCTAAGATTTTTGACCCACAGGTTGTCTTTGTCCCCTGGATACAGAGATTATCTTTGATTGCTATCGGGATACCGGCGAGTTCGCCAACTGGTTCATTGTTCTTAATTTTTCCGTCAACTGCTTTTGCCCGTTTGATTGCTTCTTCTTTAGTTAAAGTGATAAAAGAATGAATCTTTTCTTCAACTTCCTCAATTCTTTTGTAGAAAGCCTTCACTACTTCTTCACTGGAAATTTCTTTCTTCTTGATTTTTTCTCTCAATTCTTTTGCTGAGAGTTCATAGATTCCCATATCCTAAAGCCTCTCAATAGTTATCTTTTCACCAGTCTTCACTTTTTTCCATTCCTTAGGGTTACTAAGCAGTTTACCAACGAGATTTACCGGACTGGCTGGGCGAATCTCCTTATCAGTGGAAATTGGGGTTTTACCAAAAAAAATACAGAAACAATGCCCTTCTGGCCAATAGGCAATATCCCCTTCTTTAACTATTTCTACTCCATTTTCTAAAGAAGTAACAACCGGAACAGGAAAATATATTTCTTCTCCCCAGGTGTTAACCTTGCTTTCAATTGGTAAATTTTCCCAGATAAGTTTTGCGGTCTTTGTCTCATTCAATTCCGCTTCCATCTCCACTTTTTCCGTCTTAATCTTTATCTTTTTCATTTTTTACAATTCTCAACCCAGAGAGTAAAAAGTCAAAGTTCGGAGCGCAATTTAATATTTTTACGAGGGGCAGGGGGACAGGCTACTTTTAGCCAGTTAAGAATGAATGATACCGTGATAGAAAAGAGAGCGAAACAGTTTTAAAAAGTAGCCTGTCCCCTTTTTCAACAGCCTCAATCCAATTTTATTTCTCTTAAGAATTTTGCATTTTCCTCAGGAAGAGAGGTGTTAATAAACATCCCTGAACCAAGTTCAAAACCAGCGGTGCGAATTAACCGAGGAACAATACTTACATACCAATGGTAATACTCGCATTCCCTTTCCTGAATCGGAACCGAACGGATTACATAGTTATAATCAGGGTTGGAAAGTCCGTAAAAAAACTTTGCCAGGGTTGTTTTCAAGCTAAGTGCTAAGTCTTCAACTTCTATATCGTTTATTTCGGCAAATGAGGCCATATGCCGTTTTGGTAAAATCCAGGTATGAAACGGTGAAAGCGAAGCGTAAGGAATAAAACTGACAAAAGATGCCGTCTCAAGGACAATTCTTTCCTTTACTTTAAGTTCATCTCTGAGCATACTGCAAAATACACACTCACCATGTTCATCATAATAACGCATTGCTTCCTCAATCCGATAGCGAATATGTGAAGGGACAACCGGCGTGGCAATCAATTGTGAATGGGGATGCTCCAGGGATGTCCCCGCTGATTCTCCATGATTACGGAAAATGGTCACCAGTCTAACCCGCGGGTCATTAGAGGCAGCCAAATAACGGTTCCTATAAACAGAAATAACATCTGCTACATCTCCTTGAGACAGGGTAGCAATAGAAAGGTTATGTAACGGAGATTCTATGACTACCTCATGGATTCCCACACCGGACATCCAACGGGTCAACCCTTCAATTTTACGTTCTAAGTGTCCACCGCTGGAGAGTGCCGCAAATTTATTCGGGACAACTCGCACTTTCCATTCTTCATTCCTTTTCAGGACGAAAGTTTCATAGGGTGTTCTATTTTCATTCCCCGGACAGAAAGGACAGGTTTGGTCATAAGAGGGCAATTCTTTTTTTACTTTTTCCGTTTTAAATTGTTCCGGTCTTTTTGCCCTTTCTGTAGAAACAAT
>CAZRHN010000097.1:0-2788 GCA_964599925.1 uncultured bacterium | reverse complement strand
TAATTTTTTTAATGCTTTCAAAAGTATTTTTATCGGGATGGGTATCGGTCTAAAATATTTCTTCCGCCCTGCGGTAACCATGCAGTATCCCGACCAGCGCTGGAGATTACCCGAACGTTACCGGGGAGCGTTGAAATTAAAAAATGTAATGGGTGAAACCGAACTTGAATACTTAAAAGCAGAATTCCGGGATTATAATTTTTTAGTGAATGAAAAATTAAATGAAGATAAATTAGCGCCCTGCACAAGTTCCTGCCCGGCGAATGTTGATGTCCGCGGGCAGAACGCACTTATTGCTGAAGGAAATTACGAAGAAGCGTATTTATTGGTCAGGGAAAGAAATCTCTACCCCGCGGTATTGGGTAGAATTTGTCACCATCCCTGTGAAACTGCCTGTAAAAGGAATTATTATGATGAAAATATTTCCATTCGTGTTTTGCACCGGGTAATTGCGGAAGCGTACTTCAAAAACAGGCAACGGGCAACAGGGAACAGGGAACAGGGAAAAAAGTATAGGAAAGTTGGTGTCATTGGCTCCGGTCCTTCCGGGGTCGCCGCCGCTTACGATTTAACCAAATCTGGCTACCAGGTAACCGTCTTTGAGAAACACCGGTCAGCGGGCGGACAACTCTATACCACTATTCCCAAATACCGTCTTCCCCGTGAAATACTCGCTCAAGAAGTAAATGAATTAGCAAAAAGCGGTTTTGAAATTAAAACCGGGATAGAAATTGGTAAAGATATTTCTTTTAATGAACTAAGAAGAAAATACGACGCTTTACTTATTGCCGCCGGTTTACAGGTGAGCCGAAGTTTACCGATTCCCGGAGCGGAATTTAAAGGTATATTGCTTGCCTTACCTTTTCTTTATGCAACGAATTTTGGTGAAAAGACCGACCTTGGTAAACGAGTAATTGTGATTGGCGGCGGGAATGTTGCAGTTGATGTTGCCCGCTCTGCTTTACGGCTCGGGGCGAAGGAAGTAAAGATGGTTTGCTTGGAAGCAAGAAATGAAATGCCTGCCTACAGTTGGGAAATAGAAGAAGCCTTGGAAGAAGGGATAGAGATAAGTTGTTCCTGGGGTCCGAAAAGATTTATTGCAGGTAAAAACAAACTTGTTGCCGGCTTAGAAGTTAAACAGTGTAGCCGGGTCTTTGATGAGCAGGGAAGATTTAATCCCGCATTTTGTGAAGAGGTAACTACAACTATTCAAGGGGATACGGTGATTATTGCCATCGGACAGGCGCCAGATTTGTCTTTCCTCAAAGATACGGGTGTAGAACTAACCGAGAGAGGGCAGATTGTCTTTGATAAAATTACTCAAGAAACAAGTCTCTCCGGTGTTTTTGTTTCCGGTGAAGTGGTCACTGGTCCGGGTTCAGCGGTTGGTTCAATTGCTTCCGGACATCAAGCGGCAATTTCCATTGAGCGTTATTTACGCGGTGAAGATTTAAAAGCAAATCGTCTTCCGCCGGTAGGTCTTACCTATCAGTATCCGCCGGTTGACCTTATTAGTCTTGAAGAGGAAAGATTAAGAAAAGAAATGCCACTTTTATCTCCGAAAATAAGAAAAAACAATTTTGCCGAGATTGAAAAAACTTTACCGCCGGACTTAGCCTTATCAGAGGCAGAAAGATGTTTGCGTTGTCATTCCTGGATTTGTGTTGGGTGTCGTTTCTGCGAACGCACCTGTCCGGTTTACGCAATCCATGTGGAGCGAACCCCCGCCGGTGACCCGGAAAGAAAAGTTACAATTTATGACCTTGACCTCAGTAAATGTATGTTCTGCGGGCTATGTACTGAACAATGCCCAACTAAAACTCTGGTGATGAGCAAAGAATACGAAATAGGAGAATACAAGCAAGAAAAGTTGCTCTATGACAAAGAAAAAATGCTCCGTTAAGACCGTTGAAAAAGTCCTTTGTAGCTGCAAAGCGAAGCGCAGAGCTAGCGCTCTGCGACTACAATTTTGTTAGTTTTTTAACGCTCTTATTTTACATTTTGTAGTTAAAAACAATGGCTGGGATAATTCATACAATTAGTTTTTATCTTTTTGCTGGATTAGCAATTTTCGCTGGATTAATTGTTGTAAACGGTAAGAATCTTTTCCGTAATGTGATTGCTTTAGCCTTATTCTTTTTAACTGTCGGCGGACTGTATTTCCACCTCAACGCATATTTTGTTGCTCTGGCGCAAATCCTCGTCTATGTTGGGGGTGTAATTGTTTTAGTTTTATTTGGGATTATGCTTACCCCGGATATCGCTGAGCCACGGGAAAAACAAACTAACGAACAACAGGGCATTGCCTTGTTTACCGCTCTATCCCTGTGCGGACTTTTGATTTTTATTTTAATCCCCACGGTTCTCGTCTGGGAAAAGACTTCTCCCAAACTGACCGAATTTATTGTCTTAAGCAGATTACTTTTCAGTGACTACATTTTGGTGATAAATATGACTGCTCTAATTTTTTTAATTGTGGTCCTCGGAGCGTTTATTTTAGCCGGACCAAGTGCTTCCTCGGAGGAAGAAAAAAGTTGATTACTTTAACTCATTACTTAATTTTAAGTATAATACTTTTTTGTATTGGTATTTACGGCGTGTTAACTCGGCGTAATTCAATTGGCATCTTAATGTCCGTTGAACTTATGCTTAATGCGGTAAATATAAATTTTGTTGCTTTTTCCCAACTGCTAAAACCGGCATTCTTAACCGGGCAAATATTCACCGTATTTATAATTGCTCTTGCCGCCAGTGAAGCAGCGATAGGATTTGTGCTTATCTTTTCTAT
>CAZRHN010000096.1:0-2884 GCA_964599925.1 uncultured bacterium | reverse complement strand
ATGGCGAAGAAAATGGTCCATTTGATTTTTCCACAAAAGTTAATCAAAAAACCAGTAATCTATCAGACAGCAAAAAAGTTTGACCTTATCCCTAATATTCGTCGGGCAAATGTCAGTGAGACAGTCGGTGAGGTTGTTTTAGAACTTTCGGGTAAAACTGAAAATCTTGAAAAAGGCATCGCCTATCTGACCAGAATTGGGGTAAAAGTTGAACCGGTAGTCGGCGATGTTATTGAATAACCGGTTAACTAATCCACTAATTCACCATTTCACTAATTCACTAAAAAGATGGAGTATGTGCAGAGTTTATTTGACGATTTAGCGAAAAGGTATGATTTTTTTTGTCGTATAGCGAGTTTTTCTCTTGACCATTTCTGGCGAAAAAAAATAAATTCTTTAATTGGAGCCGGTGAAATTGTCTTAGATTTAGGTAGCGGAACCGGCGAGTTAGCCCTCGCAATAAATAAGGCAAGAAGAATTATCGGGATAGATTTTTCTTGGGAGATGTTAAAAAACGCACAGTTAAAAAATCAGACTCAAAGAATTGACTTTATTGCTGCCGATGCTCAAGAAATACCTTTTTCGGCTGGAAGTTTTAATTCGGTAGTGAGCAGTTTTGTTTTCCGTCATCTAAAAAAGAATATAAAAGTAGCCCTGAAAGAAATTTATCGGGTAATTAAACCGGAAGGAAAAATTATTATCTTAGAATTTAGTCGTCCGGAATTTGTTTTTTTAAAGAAAATTTATTATCTTTATTTAGAGAAAGTTGTCCCTTTAATTGGGAGGATTTTATTTGGTAAAGAAAAAGTCAAATATTTTCATTATTTTAAAGAGACAATCATTGATTTTTTTTCACCAGGAGAATTAAAAGCAATACTCTCCGAGGCTGGATTCAGGGAAGTAAAATATTACCCTTCAATTGGCGGGATTATTGGTATCTATTATGGATTTAAATGAGATTTACCAACCAATCAGAGAAGATTTAGAAAAAGTAGAAAATGAACTCCGGAGATGTTTCCCGGTAACGAACAATTTTTTAAAAAAAATTAATCACCACCTTTTTCAGGCAAAAAACCAGGGGAAAAGAATACGCCCGGCGTTAGTCTTATTTTCCACACGTCTCTCAACCGGGAAGACAAGAACTAATTCGGCAGTCATCTCTTTAGCGGTTGCCCTGGAATTGATTCATACCGCAAGCCTCATTCATGATGATATAATTGACAGCGCTACCACACGGCATCATCAATTAACCCTCCATTGCAAATACGGGAATCAAGTCGCTATTCTCGCCGGGGATATCCTTTATGCCCAGGCCTACAACCTCCTTTCCGCAATTGGTAACCCGGAAATTGTAAAAATTATCTCTAAAGCGGTAGAAAAAGTTTGTCTTGGTGAAATTGAAGAAACCCGAAGACGAGATTTATCTAACCCACTTCCTTTAGATTTAGAAGAAGAAGAATATCTGCAAATTATTGAAAATAAAACTGCATCCTTATTTTCTGCTTGCTGTCATAGTGGCGGACTTTTAGGTAAGATTGGGGAAGAGGAAGCAGTTGCTTTAAAAGAGTTTGGGCTGAATTTTGGTTTTGCTTACCAAATTGTTGATGATTATCTTGACCTATTTGGTAGAAAACAAAAAACGGGCAAGTCTTTCACCGATTTGAAAGAAAGCAATCTTACCTTACCTCTAATCCATTTACAAAAATTTTTGACTTTGAGAAATATTTCCCTGCTTAAAAACCACCAGGTGAGAAAACTTCTCCTCAAGTATAAAATTTTGGACTACATCCGGGGGAAGACAAAAAATTACCTCACTCAAGCAAAAGAAAAACTTGCCTTTTTTACTCCTTCAGTTTGCAAGGATAGTTTACTTCACCTGACCGAATATGTATATTCACGGAAAAGGTAAATTCCAGCATTTTCTTTTTCTCTTTGCTCTTTGCTCTTTGCTCTTGGCTCTTGGTTATCCTTTATCGTTTACTCAGGCAGAAGAGAAGGGGAAACTAAAGCATTTAAAAACAATAAATCTTAATTCTCAGAGAAGATATTTCCAATTTCTAAGTCTTGCAGTTCGGGAGAAAAAAATTTATCTGGTAAATCCTGTGGGTGCAGGGCAAGGACGAGGATTAATCGTTTACGACCTTTTTGAAAAAGATACCTCGCGATTTAATAAAGCAAGATTTACCCGGCCGGTTGATTTAGCAGTTGTTCCTCAAGGTGAAGAGAAAATTTATGTTGTTGATACCCAGAGAAATCAGGTTAGCGTCTTCAATTTTGAAGGGAAGCCCTTGTTCCAATTTGGTAAACCGGGCAGCGGGAAAGGTGAATTTCGTCAACCTTACGGGATTGCCCTTAATTCACGGAGAAAATGGATTTATCTGGTAGATTCCGGTAATTCCCGAGTGCAGGTCTTTGATTACGAAGGAAATTATCTGTTTGGATTTGCTGGTTTGTCTTCCCCTCAGAGAATTAGCGTTGACCGTGAAGGTAAGGTGTATGTTGTTGAACCTTTAAATTGTCAAGTCAAAATTTTTGATACGATGGGAACAAAATTAATCAAAAAATTTGGCGATGAACTTCTTTTTGGTAGACCTTCAGGAATAGCGGTAGATAGTCAATTAAATATTTATGTCCTGGATGCGGTGCTAAACGCAATCCAGGTCTTTGACTCACGGGGCATACCTCTTTATCTTTTCGGTAAAAAAGGTGAGGCTGACGGCGAATTCAATTCTCCCTGCGGGATATTTATTGATGAAAAAGATCGGGTCTATGTCGCCGATACAAATAACCAGCGAGTCCAGATTTTTGAGATAGTGAAATAGGGGATTGAACTTTTGCAGTTTTTGCTTCCCTTCTCTACGCTCCGGCAGATACGCAGTTCTAA
>CAZRHN010000095.1:0-2893 GCA_964599925.1 uncultured bacterium | reverse complement strand
ATTATCTTTTTGCGGCTTTCCAGCCAACAAAATGGGCAGCCATACCTGCGGCTGCGGCTACACCAAGAACTTTTCCTACCGTATCCGCGGTTGTCCTTACTCCCGGCAGGACTACACCTGACACTTTCTCAAACAAAGGTGAAGCTTTATCTGGCCAGCCGGGTTCGGTGCAACCCCGACAACCAGCACCGCTCTGAACGCACCAGTTCACATGGTTATTCCAGCGCCGTTGAGGGCAATCAGCCCAGGTGAGCGGACCCTTACAACCTATCTCGTAAAGACAACCTTCATCACTGAAATGTTTAGCAAATTTACCTTCATCAAAATCTCTTCTTCTTTCACAGTTGTCGTGAATATTTTTTCCAAAAAATACCTTTGGTCTACCGTAACGGTCTAATTCCGGCATCCCAAAAAGTAAAACATGGGCAATTGTGCCAACCATCCAGTCCGGATGCGGCGGGCAACCAGGAATATTGATTACCGGTTTTTTCAGATAATCTTGCACTCCTACAGCGCCGGTATAATTCCCTGCTGCTGCCGGGATACCTCCGTATGTAGCACACTGTCCTACCGCGATTACTGCTTTTGCGGCATTACCCAGTTTCGTTACCCATTCACCCATAGAGATACCTTTGCCGTCCTTCTCACCAATTTCGCAATACTTACCACTCTTTGTTGGGATGGAACCTTCAACAATTAAGAAAAATTGTCCTGCTTTTTTCTTAATTGCATCCTCGTAGACTGAGAGTGCTAAGTCACCCGCTGCAGCCATCACATTCGGATGGTATTCAAGAGTGATAATTTCCAGTAATACTTCTTTAATGTTTGGATGAACCGTGTTTAATAATGAAACCGAACAACCGGTACAGGACAAACCCTGTAACCAAAGCACCGATGGGTTACCCGCCGCGGCTTCGGCAAGAGCCTTATAAACTTCTGGAATGAACAACTGAGAGACTCCCAGTGCTGCCGCTGAACCACTGCAGACCCTTAAAAACTCTCTCCTCGTTAAAGCCATTTTTTCACCTCCCTAAAAATAAAAAAACTATCCCCTCATTTCGGAGGATAGTCTTTTATTATTTACCTTTTTACCTTTAATTACTGCCAAGAGACCGTAAAAACAAAATAATGAATCCATTGGTGAGGTTAATTTTAGCAAAATATAGTTTTCTTTGTCAAGTCCTTTTTAAAAAAATTTTTAAAAACCTACTTTAAGGAGTTTCTCTGCCTCATCGGCAGATCACCGAAGAGGTGATAAGAGGTTGAGCATACTCTGAATTTCTAAATCATCGGGGAGCAATTTTTTAGTAATTAACCATTCATTTTTTGCTTTCTCTATTTCCTTCAATCCATAATATGCCAATCCTAAATTTTTGTGTAAGTAAGGGTTAAAAGGATTTATCTGTAAATATTCCTGGTAATTTTCTTCTGCAGATTTGTATTTTTTCTGGTTCAAATACAAGTTTCCCAAATTGAAATAACTCGTTCCATAATTAGGGTTAGTCGCAATTGCTTTTAAAAAATTTTTTTCTGCCTCCTCGGGTTTATTTAGCGAGAGATAAGTTTTGGCAATTTTGTTCAAAATCACCGGGTTATTTGGTTCTTTTTTTAATGCCTCTCCATACTGAAATAGTGCGCTTTCATATCTACCACGCAAACGAAACTTATCCCCTAAACGGATGTGCCCACGCAGGTCAGCACCGACGAATTCTTCAATTTCATCTGCAGATTGCCACTTTACCTTATCTATGCTTACCCCGGGATAAGTTTCCAATTTTGATTGGGAAAGGTTCTTCTGCCAATTTTTTTCGATTTTTTCCTGATTCAGTCCGTAAATCTTTAGAAAAGCGGAGTCATAATTTTCTGAATTTTTTAATTCTTGGAGTAAATTTATAAGTTTTTCCCTCCCGTAATTCCGGTTTAAATAATCAACTGTATTGGCGACCTGGGCGAAGGCTAAACTTACCTCTTCCTGAGAGTCAAGTCTAACTAAAGAAGGAGACATCCGGGAAAAACTGATTAATTTTTTATTCAGGTAAGCGTCAGCAAGTAAATGTTCGCAAGGAGCAGTAAAATAGGATGGCTCTTTATCTAACCATTTACGGTCAAAATATTTTGCGACACCTTCGTGCAACCACAAAGGACAGTTATACAAAGTTATCCGGTTGACCAAATAATGCACATATTCGTGAGACAAGGAATCAAGCCAGCGATAACCAAAGGCTAATAAACGCGGCGAAACAATCATCAGGCGGTTAAATTTACAAATGCCAATCGCTCCCGAGGTATCAACCTCTTTTTCACTTAAAGTGGAAGCGAGGAGGAAATTCTCTTTGCTCTCGTAAATTTCCACAAGAATTTTTTCCTTTGGAAAATGATTAAATTCTTTACCTATCTTTTGATATATTTTTTCTAACCCTTCTAATGCAGAATCTTTAAGAATTCCATCTTCTGTTTTTAAGCGTAAACGGAAATGTTCGCTTTCGTATTCCTGAAAATCTTTATTCTTTTCGTAAACTTTGCGGTAGAACTCATAAAGTCCTTTTAATGTTTTTTCCTGCGCTTCTAACTGGAGGACCTGTCCGAGTTTTTCTTTTGCTGAAAGGTAATCGCCTTGATAGAAATGAATCTTTGCCAAAAGAAAATTGTAATGCGCGCTTCCCGGTGAAAACTTTTTTTCAATTAATTCTTTTGCCTGGTTTATTTCACCACTCTCCAGTAAACGGTCAATATTTATTGTTTCTTCAAGAGCGTAACTGCGACCAATAAATAGCGAACAAGAAACCACCAAAAGCAAAAAAAACTTTTTCATTATTTGCGATAATTATTGTAGATACAAGATAAAAAGTCAAAGTTCCGAGCGTAATTTAAATATTTTTAGGCAAAGGCAAAA
>CAZRHN010000094.1:0-2933 GCA_964599925.1 uncultured bacterium | reverse complement strand
TCGTTGGACCGCCTGATGGCTGACGAATACAACCACCTACATTCTTGCCTCTCTTCGCAAGTCCTTCAATTAAACCCATGGTTGCTGTTGATTTCCCTTCACCCAAAGGTGTAGGGGTTATCGCAGTTACATCAATATACTTCCCGTCTGGTTTACCTTTGAGCCGTTCAATAATTTTCATAAAATCAAGTTTACAGATTCTTCCATAAGGAATAATCTCATCTTTCTTCAGTCCTAACCTTTTCTGCCACTCTTCCGGAGTAGGCATATTTTTTTCTGCCTGCTCCGCTATTTGCCAGTCAGATAATTTAGTTGGGTCGTATGACATTTTTTCTCCTCCTCTTATTTCACTTGCCCGATGGAATCGTAGACACCCCATCTTAAAACAATTTCATTTACCCAGTAATCCCGAAGTCTTCTTTTTGTAGGAAATGTTCAATGAAGGCGACATCCCTCCTATCCAACCATAGGGGATATCCCCTGGCTGGCGTTTGTCCATCCCGACACACGGTTAGTCGGGATGTTCTCACTGCCTACCCCTTAAAAGGAATTTTTTATCTCAATAAGGGGGTAATCCCCTTGCTTGCGTCCCCTTCTTAAGAGGAGACAAAAAATTCTCTCAGATGTAAAATTGCAAGAGAGAAAATTTTAGAGTGGTTTATATATACAAAAATCTATCTATTTTTGTCAAGGGAAATATTCAATTTTTTTTTCAATCAGAAGCCTGCACAGTTTTACCGGGGATAGCGAAATCTTTCCCGGTAAGATGGAGTAAGGGTTTTGCTTCCATCACGAGAAAAATTTCTTTATAAAATTCATCTTTGATTTCAGCAATAAGTATTTCGCCAACGATTAACTGATGGTCACCAGTAGTATATTCCGCAGAAAATTTACATTCAAGCCAACCAAAACATTCGGCAATTCTTGGTGATTTAACTTTTTTTGCTTTCAACTCAGTTAAACCCGCCTCTTTAATTTCACTTACTCCTTTAGGAAATGGTTTACTGCAAATCATTAATTGGTTAAGTAATTCTTCTTGGGGTAAATTCAAAACAAAATCTTTCGTCTCGCGGATATTCGCTAAGGTATGCCTTTCCGGACGGAGGGCAATCATCACTAAGGCTGGGTCCGCTGAGACCGGGGAAACAAAAGATAATGGTGCCGCATTGGAGATGCCATTTTTGTCAACTGTTGAGGCTAAAACGGTCACCCGTGGACCTAAAATTCTATACCATTGCGCTAGTCTAAGTTCCATTTTTTCACCTCTTTTCAGATTATTTTATTGCTAAAATCCCTGAAGTTTCATTATCCCAGACAATTTCTTTAAACCCAACAATCTTTAGATGACCCTTAACTTTACCCGGTAAATTAACCTTCCGATATTTTGACCCCGGGGTTCCTACATAATGAAAAAGTTTCCCGTTTGGTTTTAAAATGCGATAAAGTTCAGAGTAAAATTTTTCTGAATATAATTTCTCGGCAAGTCCATATTTCGGTGGGTCATGTAAAACACAATCAAAGGAATTATCTGCGAAATTTTTAACTTTTTTGCAAGCATCACCGAAGATAAGTTCAATTTCTCCGCGCTCTTCCATTTCAAATAACGGTTTTGAATAGGGATTAAGTTTAGCAATTCTAACTACATTTTCATCAGATTCAATTGTGGTTACCAGGGCACCTTTCTGAGCAAGAAAAATTGCGGTATAGCCAAGCCCGGTGCAAATGTCCAAAACTCTATCTCCTTTTTTCACTCTTAACTTTTTAACTTTTAATTCTGCGTCTTTCTCCGGGGTAATCTCTTTCACCCGGTGCATCTGGATACCGTCAATTTGCAATGTCGGATAACCACAGGTAGGCACCAGTTTATAAAAATGTCCATCAAAAAATGAAATCGAATTAATGTTTTTTTGCATTTTTTAACTGAGTGATTGCTTTTCCCAATTTTTTATAGGTGATATCCAAAGTTTCAGGAAGAACCTTAGTTTCGGCGAGAGTGGGCATAAAGTTGGTATCCCCAAACCAGCGCGGGACGATGTGGATATGCAGATGTTCAAAGCCAGCACCGGCAACTTTACCTAAGTTAAGACCGATATTGAACCCTTGAGGATTAAAAACATCCCTGAGAACATTTACGCTCAAATTGGTCAACTCAACCAATTCAAGCATTTCTTTTTTCTTCAACCCGTTAAAATCAAGAATATGTTTGTAGGGTGCAACCATCAAGTGCCCATTGTTATAGGGATAAATATTAAGGAGGATAAAACAAGTTTCTCCGCGATAAAGAAGATAATTTTTCCTGTCTTTCTTCAATTTTGGTTTTTCGCAGAAAATACAATTTTTTGGGGAATGCATAGGTCTACCGACTCTCTTCCGCGCCGATTTAACAAACCTCATTCTCCAAGGTGCCCATAAAGGTTTCATTGTATTCCCCATTTTACCGGCTCCCGAAGTCTCTTCTTCTCTGACTGAATCTTTTTTAATCTCAATATCTTTTCTTTAGCCCTCTTTGAACGTCTACGTTTCTGCCTGCGTATTTTGGCGATTAACTGTTGTTTAGCGCTTTCCTTGCCCAAAAGTATTGATTCTATTTTATCTGCCAGTATCCTCCGGGCTAAAAACCGGTTGATAGACTGCAGTCTTTCTTCCTGGCACTTTACTTCTATTCCGCTGGGGATATGTTTCAAATAGACGCAGGTAGATGATTTATTTACTTTTTGTCCGCCCTTGCCGCTTGAAAGGACGAATTTCTCTACAATATCTTTCTCCAGAATACCCAATTTCTCCAGCCGCTTTTCTAAGTCTCTTTGTTTCTTGATATTTACACCGTATAGCATTTTGGGTTACTTTTGTCAACCCCGTAAAGATTCTCATCTACCCCGTAAAGGTTTATCTCTACGGAGTCTACGGGGTCAGCATTTATCCGCCAATTAGTG
>CAZRHN010000093.1:1400-2938 GCA_964599925.1 uncultured bacterium | reverse complement strand
AGAACAGGGTGGGTGATTTAGGTAGTTCGTAATTCCCTTTAAATTTCTTACAACGATAGAGATAAAATGTTCTTATTCTCTGCCCGTCTCTATAGATGGGGATAGTTTTTTCTAATTCTACCGAATGAAAAATGGATTTGACTATTGGTTCTGCCTCGGGGTCTCTGCTCACATAAACTGCATCATCCCCGGCTAAAGAATCAAATTTACTCCAGAGCCGATATTGTCTTATCCGCTGTCCCGTATCCACGCACCTAATTTCCGGTTGTCCCTCTATGTAGAAGGCCAACTCACTTGCTGTCCCAAAATAGTTACTTAAAACAAATGTATGAGCAGGACTTTCTTTCATCAAAGCAGTCACTTCTTTGCCTAATTCTTTCCATCCCCGGAGTTTATCGGTTGGGTCCATATGCACCGCTAAGGGAAATATTTTATATAGAGCATGAAGGTGAAGAAGTGCGGTAAGTAAAAAGCCAAAACTAAAGGCAAAAACTGCATATCTGCTGATGATGGTTTTATATTTGAAATTCTTAAAAAAATCTGAGGAGAGAAACCCGCCGCCAGCGATTGATAAGGATATATAGGCGGGGACAGGCCAGTTTTCTTCAACTGAACTGAAGAAACTGATTACCCCAAAAACTAAAAGCACGGTCAGAGAAGTCCAGAAAAGGAATAGAAAATCATCGTTTTTCTTTTTAAAGCCTTCCCTGCTCAAAAATATGATTAGATAAATAAAAAAAAGTCCAATAAACGGGCTAACCACTCCTAACTGTCCTCCGGTATATTCCAATACGCCCTTTAAACCCTGAATGCCGGGATAGGAATACTCCCCGGAAAAAAATAAACTTCTGATATACCCGTAAGTAAGAAAATTATTCTTAATGTTCCAGATTAGCGTGGGTAAGAAACCGATTAAACTCAATCCCAGAGCGATGTAAGGTTCCTTTCGTAAAAACCATCGTCTTTGTTTTCTTGAAAATAAGAGGAATAAGAAAACTGACCCGCTAAAAAATACCATTGTGTATTTACTCATTATCCCGAGGGCTGAACTTATTCCGGCTAAATACCAGCAGATAGATTTTTCTTGAAAGACCGCTTTATAGAGAAAATATAAACTCAATGTCCAGAAAAATACCATCGGGATATCCGCAGTAATCAACATCCCCCCGACAGCAGTTATCGGGATTACCTGTAAAAAAATTGCGGACAAAAGACCGGAATAGATATTCTGAAAAATATTTTTTGCCAGAAGATAGACGAAAATTATTGTCCCTAAAGCGAAAATTACTGAGGGTAAACGAACGGAAAATTCGCTGATTTTACCTAAGAGTTGGGTGGAAAGAAATATTGCCAGTCCTAAGATTGGACCCTGGTCATGATAACTTATATCCAAATGGCGAGACCATTCCCAGAAATAGGCTTCATCGGCGGCTAATTGCAGTTTACCAATCTGGGTCAAGCGAAATATAGTTACACTGGCAAGAAAAGCAATGAACAATAATATTAACTTTTTCACCAATTCACCATTCCACTAATTC
>CAZRHN010000093.1:0-1300 GCA_964599925.1 uncultured bacterium | reverse complement strand
CACCAATTCACTATCTTTTAATCGCCGAAAGAGATACCCAGGGCGCGGGCTGCTTTGAGCACATCTGAATTTAGCGGTACTAAATTGCGTTTAGCAATCGCTACCGCTATGGGCACCGATTCTATATTCGGCGGTCTTAAAGCGACCATCTGACCAAATTTTTTCTTGGCAACCAATTCTACTGCGGCGACACCAAACCTCGTGGCTACCAACCGGTCAAAGGTTGTCGGTTGTCCGCCGCGCTGCAAATGTCCAAGGACTAAAGACCTGGTTTCCTTGCCTGTCCTTCGTCCAATTTCCTCACTGACCCATTGACCTACACCGCCGAGTAAAGGTTCAACCCGTCCAGTTTCTTTACATTCCTTGGTGAACATCTCTCCGCCGAGAGGTTTTGCCCCTTCAGCAACCACGACAATACAAAAATTTCTTTTCCTTCTATATCTTTCTAATACTTTCTCTACTACCGCTTCAATCTTAAAGGGAATTTCCGGGATGAGGATTATATCCGCGCCACCGGATACACCTGAATTCAAGGCTATCCACCCTGCATACCTGCCCATCACTTCCACGACGATTACCCGTTGATGACTTTTTGCGGTTGAATGCAGTTTATCCAGGGCCTCGGTGGCGGTACTTACTGCGGTATCAAAACCAAAAGTAATCACTGTTCCGGAGAGGTCGTTATCTATTGTCTTGGGTATACCGACCAAAGGAATACCTTTATCGGACAATTTCTTGGCAATGCTTAAAGTCCCGTCTCCACCGATGACAATAAGGGCATCAAGTCCTAAGGAATGGAAACGCTTTACCACCCGGTCAGAAAGGTCAACCGTTCTCCCGTCTTTAGTCTTCTGGGCGAAAGGATTACCCCGATTTGTTGTCCCTAAAATTGTTCCTCCGACATGCAATATTCCAGCAACATCTTTCCTTCTTAAGGGGCAGATTTTACCCGGTTTAAGCAACCCTTCAAATCCTTCACGGATACCGCATACTTCCCAACCTAAATTTAATCCACTTTTTACTACACTGCGAATCACTGCATTTAATCCCGGACAATCCCCGCCGCCAGTAAGTAGACCAACCCGTTTTGTTTTTTTTCTTTCCATATTTTCCACCTCTAATCCACCAATTCACTAATTCACATTTTATCACTTTTTAAGATAAATGACAAGAATTTTATCTCTGTAATCGTTCTTCAAAAATCGCTGTAATCAAATTCATTTTAGGAAGGAGAGAATAGGTAGACTAAGTAATTTCACAAAAATAGTAAGCAATTTTTTTCTCGGGAACCGTATGTGAG
>CAZRHN010000092.1:1511-3026 GCA_964599925.1 uncultured bacterium | reverse complement strand
GGTCCAAGAAAATAATAATTTTTTGTTTTCACCAAGACCGCCTTACGTTCACTTCCTACCCCGGGGTCAACCACAACAAGAAAAATTGTCTTTTTCGGGAAGTAATGAAAACCGGTCATTAAAATGAATCCTGCTTCTCCAACATTGTAAGGTCGTATTTCATGAGTGAAATCAACAATTTCCGCATCCGGGCAGATATTTTTTATTACCCCTTTCATTATTCCCGGAAAAGGCGATTCTCTACCGAAATCGGTTAGTAAAGAAATATTTTTTCTAACCATTTTTTTATTTTCAATTTTACTTCTAAATAGTTTTCTTTAGTCAAATGTAAAATTTCTGTCTCGGCAAATTTTTTTATCTCATCAGTGAAAGGTTGCGCACGAAAACGTATCGTTGCCAGAACTTTTTTTTCTGAATTTAAACATTGCATTAGAACTTCCCGAAATTTATCGGAGAAAATTTCCATCTGTCCAATTTCGTCAATAACAACGAGTTCTTTATTTTTTAATGCATCTTCCATCGCTTTAACTCCAACCCTTTCCAAGGCATCTAAATCAATACCGTATTTACCAAGTTTTGCTTGCCCTTTCATTTTTTTCTGGGCAAAAATTATTTCTTCACCGGAAAAAGTTTTTAAATAAAATCCCCAGCGTTCAGTTCCTTGACGAAATTCTTCGGTATAGAAACCTCCAATTTTATCAAGATAAGGTAAACAAACTTCTTTCAGTAATGTAGTTTTACCGCTGCCAGGGTTACCGGTAATAAAAAGATTCTTTTTCATTTCAAACCCCAGAGTTTATGTTTCTGCGGAATAATCCGCACATCAGCCAAATTTTTCTTTGCCCAGGTATACCAGGCAAGTATTTTCTCCGCCTCCGGAGGATAAATTCCCACCTCTTCGGTGGGGTGACCTGCCGATGAGGCAGGAGTAACCGGTTGAAAGATTAAAGAAATTTTTGAGTTAACATTTTTTATCAGATTAATTGTCCACCAGATTTCTTCATCTGTTGTTTTTTGGGTAAGTATAGTTTTAACAAAAGTTTTATTTTTACCAAGTTTAAGAAAACTTTTATGCCGGGGAAAGAAATTCTTACCGGTTGCTGAAGGCAATTTTACGTCCATCGCAATATAGTCAACCAAATCTGCAATTCTTACAAATTTCTCTGGCAAAGTGCCGTTCGTTTCCAGATAAGTTTTTAATCCCATTTTCTTAATCTCGGGAATTAATTCCTCAAGAAAATCCGCCTGCAATAGCGGTTCCCCACCAGTCAAAGATACGGAGTGATAGTAATTAAAGTGATGGAGTGATGAAGTGATTGAGTGAGTAAGTAGATTAATCAAATCTTCGCTGGAAACTGGATTGGCTATTTCCTGATTTTCGCTTTCTCCGCCGGAGGCAGATCCGCCTATGGAGGAAACTTTCAACTTTGAACTTTGAACTTTGAACCGACTCTCTGGCGTATCACAATAGTCACAGTTTAGATTGCATCCGGCAAAACGAATAAATATTTGTCT
>CAZRHN010000092.1:0-1411 GCA_964599925.1 uncultured bacterium | reverse complement strand
GCTTCACGAAAACCTTTAGCCCGAAGCAGACAGGAGTCACATTTTCCGCAAGGGTCTTTACCACCTTGATAACAAGACCAGGTTAATTCCAAAGGCACTTTCAAGGAAACGGCTAACTTGATAATTTCGGCTTTACTTTTTTTAATCAACGGTGTAAAAATTTTTGTTCTCCGTCCCTCAGTGCCTATTTTTGTCCCTAATTCCCCAACTTTTCGGAAAGCAGTGTAATACTCCGGACGACAGTCAGGATAACCAGAAAAATCAAGAGAATTTGCGCCAATAAAGACTACTCCTGCACCGATACTTTCCGCATAACTTAAAGCGAAACTTAAAAAGATTGTATTCCTTGCCGGGACATAGGTTGAAGGAATATTTTTTTTGCCAATTTCCCTAATTTTCCTTTGAGGTAAAGATGAGAATTTATCGGTAAGCGAACTTCTACTCCAGGGAAGATTAAATTTTATCACCCGATAAGGACAATTTGCTTTTTCGGCAATCGTTTTCGCTGAGCTTATTTCCCGTCTATGGCGTTGGTCATAATCAAAAATTAAACAATAAGGTTGATATTTCTTTTTTGCTAAGTATAAAGTCGTAGTTGAATCTAACCCACCGGAAAGAAGAACAACCGCTTTCTCTTTCATCCTTTTTTCACTTTTTATAACAGCCCTTTCCTTATTTTTTCCCTAAATATTTTTTCCTTCTTTGTTAAAGCGGAGGTAGTAAGCCGATTTACCTCTTCTAACCAGTTAAGTTTCCATTTTGTTGAAGTGGCTTTAAATTTCTTAATCACTTCTATCGGATATTCGTACTTAATACCGCCTTTCCCTTTTTTCTTCATTTTTATTTTTCCGTTCTAAGAATAAGTTTAAGCATCCGCACATCAGAAATATCTGTTTTCCGACCAAGTTTCTCTTTCATTTTTATCAAGTCAGAAATTGAGACAACTGGAATTTTCAAATCATCTGCTTTTTTCACTTGCCGATTTTTATAAGCATTTTCAAAATTGACCGGTGAAAAAACAAGAACATCTACCTCCTGCGCCGGTATCTTCGGATGAAAAAAAGTAAAAACTTTCATATTCTTTTTCTTTATCCATTTCTCACGAACCCTTGGGTTTGCTAAATCCATGGGATTTACCGGTGGTCTTGGTTTATACCCAAGTGATAAAAGAGAACGAACGAGTTTTGAAAGATTGCTCGGTTTCATTTCTACTAACAAATCAAGGTCTTGAGTTAACCGTGGTATACCGTGCAGGTTTACCGCTAACCCACCAACGATTAGATATTTTATTTTTCTTTTGTTAAATTCCCTAAATATATCTTCATAAAACATTATTTTACCTGTATGAAACTGTCAACTTTTAAGACCGCCCCTCTTGACTTTTCCTAAAACTTTGCTGGATTTGCCTGCG
>CAZRHN010000091.1:0-3047 GCA_964599925.1 uncultured bacterium | reverse complement strand
TTTAAGTATTTTTTGACCTTTTTCTTCGCTTTCTACAATACCGAACACGGTTGAACCGGAACCAGACATTAGACTACCAAGTGCACCTGAGGAAATTAAAACTTCTTTTATTTTTGCAATTTCTGAATATTCGGGTAAGACAACATCTTCCAGGCGATTAAAAAGATTTTTGGCAATTTCTTTTGCAGTTGACAAATTTTGCCAAAAAACTTTATTTATTTTATTAAAATTTCTTCTTTTTGTCAATTTTAAGTGGTTATATTTAGCATAAATCTCTTTGCTGTAAAGGGCTAATCCAGGGTTAACTAAAATTAACCAATAATTTGGTAAGAACGGGTAAGGAAATATTTTTTCTCCAATACCTTGGGCATAGGCATATCCTCCTTGAAGAAAAAAAGGCGCATCCGCACCAATTTTTTTTGTCAAAGAAAAAAGAATCTTTTTAGGAAGGTTCAATTCCCAAAGTTGATTTAATCCTTTAAGCACACAGACAGCGTCACTCGAACCTCCGCCTAAGCCACTGGCAAGGGGTATATTTTTTTTTAGAACTATTTTTGCACCCTTTCTCTTTTTATTAAATTTTTGTAAAAGATTAACTGTCCGCAAAATAAGATTATCTTTTTCTTTACTCAATAAAGGATGGTCGCAAATAACCTTTACCCCGCCCCTCAACCCAGCCCCTGCACGCAGATGTTGGGTCAAAATGCCTCGCCCTTCAGGGCGGGGATGGCCGCCCCTATGAGGGGCGGGGTTTACTTCTTGTCTTGAAGGTTCAATGATTAATTCGTCGTATAAACTAACCGTTTGCATTACTGTCTCAATCCGATGATAACCGTCAGCACGCTTATCAAGAATTTCTAAATAAAGGTTAACCTTTGCTGGTGCCAAATATTTCATTGTTTAACTTCTGGAAGGGAGAAAGTTTTCTCTTCTAATTTTTCGTTTAAGAGAAAATTTTTTAATTTAAGAAAAAAAGATAATTTTTTTTCCAATAAATTTATCTTAATTCTTTTTGGTAACCATAAACCCTCAAAAAGGATATAGGAATCAAACTTAATTTCAATCTTTTCTTCGTCAAGATAACAGTAATGGAAAAGACCATTTTCTTTCTTAATTTTTGCCTGTTTATTACCTCCAGATAAATAGTAGTAAGCCCCGCTCTTTTTTGCTTTCAGTAAAGTATCATCAAACAAATAATAAAGGTTGCCATTCAACCAATCCTGTAATAATTTTCCTAAAATTAAAATTTCTCCCGAAGGAATGAGGGTCTGCCCTTGGGGAAAAAAGTTTATTTCCTCATTGATAATTATGGTCAACTGCGGTAAAGAAAAACTACCTAATAAATCAATACGCATTGTTTTTGGACTTTGGTAGTAAAACAACACTGGTAAAGAATAGGTATCCCCTTGGGTAGTTAATTCAACATCTACCAAACTAACTAAAGTAAAAATTTGTTTTTGATTTCCTTCCTGACGCTTGACTAACTTACGAATTTTACTTCCCGGAAGAAGATATTGGTTTATTTCCTCTAATTTATGTTTTAAATTTTTATTTTTCGGGTCAAGTTTGAATGCTTTTTCCCAGGCATTTTTTGCTTCCGCTAATTTACCTAATATTTTATAAGTGTCACCTAAATGTTCAAAAATCACCGGGTCTTCAAGAAGTTGACTTGCCTGTTCAAGTTTAATTCGCGCATTTTCATAATCTTTTTTTTGGTAATATACCCAGCCTAAAGAATCAATATACGCGGCATTAGTAGCATCAAGTTCTAATGCTTGATTGATTAAATTTTCTGCTTCTTCAAGATTTACGCCTTGCTCAGCATAGGTATAGCCGATATAGTTCAAGGCAATAGCATTTTTCGGTTGGAGGCTAAGGACTTTTCTAAAAAATTCTATTGCTTTTCCTGTTTCTTTACGCTGCTCATAAAGGACGGCCAGTTGCAATAACACCTCTTCTGTATCTGGTTTTAATTCTAAAGCACGCTGGTAGGTTTTTTCGGCTAAAGTATATTTTTTTAACTCCTGGTAGGCTAAACCAAGTAAATAATAATTTTCTGGATTGTTTGGTTCAAGTTCAACTGTTTTCTTTAGAGCTTGTAAAGCTTTTCTTATTTCCTTTTTCTGGCTGTAAAAGTAACCGATTTGGTAATGAATTTTCGGGTCATTTTTACGCGAGCGGGCAATTATTTTTGCATGATCAAGGGCTTCGTCCCAGTTTTTCTCTTCAACTGCAAGAAGCACTAAATAGTAATGCGCTTCTATATTTTTAGGTTCCTTTTTAAGAATTTTGGTAAAGAATTCTTTTGCCGCAGTGCTTTTTTTTGCTTCATAATATAAGGCGCCCAATTTAAGGTTAAGGGTAGTATTTTCCGGTTCCAAACTTAGCGCTGACTCATATTCCCGTGAAGATTTTTCTTTATCTCCGAGTTTTTCATAAATTTGCGCACGGTTAAGATGAGCAAGGAAAGCAAATTCTGAATGGGGATAGTTTTCAATTATTTTTTGGTAAAGGGATAAACCCTTTTCGTTGTCTTCCAGTTTAAGATATAAGTTAGCCAGTTTAAAAATAACATTAATTGTCTCTCCACTCAGAGGTTCTAAATTAAGATAATATTCATAAAATAAAGTTGCTTCTCGGATTTTATCTTTACTGAGTAAATTCGCTAAATTAAGCAGTGCTTCACGATTTTCTGGTTCAAAAGTGAGTATTTTTTCATAGCAAGAAGTTGCTTTTTTTTCTTCACCTTGAGTTAGATAAACCTGGGCTAAAAGAAGAAGTGTCTCACTATCTTTTTCATTTTCAGAAATTAACTTTTCAAAAATTTCTAAAGCCGAGTTAAGTTGACCCAAACGAAAGTAAATTCTACCAATTTCACGCTGAAGATATCTTGACTGAGGGTCAAATTTTAAACTTTGTTTGTAAGTTTCAAGGGCAAGAGATACTTTGCCCTCTTTTTCAAGTAATAACCCCTTTAAATATTGAAGGTAAGATTCTCGTGCCGGACAAAAAGGAGGCGCCTTATCGGCACCTTCCGAAGAGGAAGG
>CAZRHN010000090.1:0-3052 GCA_964599925.1 uncultured bacterium | reverse complement strand
GCTGTTTTCAGTCCGCGTTCCCGAATAGTTACCAAAAACTGAGCGAGACAGGGAACAAAAAGGGTAATCACCACTAAACTAACCACAATCTGTTGCGGGTTAAGTAAACCTTCTCTGGCTAAAGTATAAAGTCCAGCCGCACCGTAGTCCCTTCTTAAAAAACCAACAATAAATGCCTGAGTTGTCTTTAGCGGTAAACCTACCCAGTGAACAACTACCGGGGAAAACAAGTATTCAATTAAGGAAAGAAGTTTAACCTTATCCATTAAGAAAAGAACAAAAGTGCCAAGAATAAAAAGGGGGACCGCTTCTTTTAAATACCAAACCAAACGCATCTGGATTTTTTTCAATATATTCCCGATACTCGGACGACGGATTGGAGGAATTTCCACTAAAAAAGGGGTCGTCGCACCGGGTAAAATTTTTGCGGAAAGCCAGCCGACGCTAAACAGGAAAAAAATAATTACGCTAAGCCAGATTATTGTCGCTTTCCAGGATAAGCCGGCGAGCATGGCTAAGATTACTCCCAACTGTGCCGAACAGGGAACGGCTAAAGCCAACAAGATACTTACAATTAGACGTTCCTTTTTTGTGTCTAAAATGCGCGCACTCAAAACTGCCATTGTATCGCAACCGAGCCCTAAAACCATCGGCAGAACTGCTTTACCGTTCAGTCCCATTAAACGAAATGCCTTGTCAAGCATTACACTTAATCTCGGTAAATAACCGGAGTCTTCCAAGAGACCGAAAAAAAGAAAGAAAGCAGTAACAATTGGTAAAACAATTGCCAGGGCATAAGTTAAAGCCATGGTAAAAATACCGTATTGACCGATTAAAAGTTCCTGGACAAATCTTAAAGGAAAAATTAATTCAACTATTTTAATTAAAAACGGATTAATTAACCCGGAAAAAAAATTTTCTTCCAAAAAGTTTACCACTTTGCCCGCCGCGAAAACACCGATAAATTCATACATCAGAAATAATACTCCCAAGAGGATTAAATATCCGGGGAAAGGACGCATTGTCCAGGTGCCAAGTTTCCCGGCTAAAGAAGGGCGAATCTCTCCGACAACCTCTTGCACTTGAGCAATGGTTTCAATCGCCTCCCTTTCCCGAAAATCAAAAATTAGCCAGGATGGCGAACCCCGCTCCTCTGTAGAGGGGCGGGGTGAACGGACAAATTTATCTTTTTCTTCCTTAAGGAAACTAACTAATCTTCCAAACTTTTCTTCTTTAAGTTTTTTACGCAAAAATGAATAGATTGTTGTATCTCCGGCAAGGAGCATCAAACTTATTCCCCGCTTACCCTTTTCCTCAGAGAGAAAATTTTCCTCCGTCCTTTTCAAGAATTGTTCAATTTCCGGTGAATATTTTACTTTCTTTAGAGGAATTTTTGCTTCAGGAATCCGAGATTTGAGTTCACCAATTCCTTCACCGGTAATGGCAACTGTAGCCACGACCGGAATACCTAAAAGTTTTTCTAAAAGACCTAAGTCAATCCTTATTCCCCGCTCCCTTGCTTCATCCCACATATTCAGACAAAGAATTAAAGGTATTCCCAACTCTCCTAATTCAAAAGTTAAATGCAATGCTCTTCTTAAGTTTTTTGCATCAGCAATCTGCACGACTAAGTTTGGTTTCTCTTCCAAAAGGAGATTGCGGGCTACTTGCTCGTCTTCAGAATGGGGGGTCAAAGAGTTTATTCCCGGTGAATCCATTACCGCATATTTCTCCTTGGCAATTCCGAAAGAACCTATCCCTCGAGAAATATCTACGGTTGTTCCCGGATAATTGGACACGGTAACATATTTCCCGGTTAACTGGTTAAAAATTACCGATTTCCCGACATTGGGGTTGCCAATCACGACCAAACTTTTTTGAGCAATAATTTTCTCTTCCATTTTTTAAACACAGATTACACAGATTTTCTTAACACAGATTACACAGATAAATTCATAATTTATAAAGGACTAAGTTTCACGAAGTCCTATAAATTATAGTTAACCCGTTAAATCTTGTCAAAACTTTTTTGGTTTATCCCATTACCTCACCATTCCACTATTCCACCATTCCACTATTCCACTCTACCTTAAATCTTGACAAATTTTCCATAGTCCCGTATAATAAATTTATGCGAGGTGAGATTCAAGATGAAAAAAATTGTTTTTTCTAAAGTTGGTGAGAAAGAAGTTACCCGGGCGATTGCGGAAACTTTCTTGAAACAATTTAAGGAGTATGCGGAAAGTGATGTGATTGTTGTCGGTGGCGGACCAGCCGGGCTAATGGCCGGTAAAGAATTAGCAGCAAAGAAAGTCAAAGTTTTAATTGTTGAACGGAACAATTATCTCGGGGGAGGGTTCTGGATTGGTGGCTACCTGATGAATAAGGTCACCGTGCGTGCTCCCGGGGAAACCGTCCTTGACGAGTTAAAAATTCCCTACGAAAAGTATACCGAAGGTTTATTCGTTGCTGACGGGCCGCATGCTTGTTCTAAACTGATTGCCGCAACCTGTGAAGCAGGAGCAAAATTTGCCAATATGACCGTTTTTGAAGACATAATTATCCGTGAAGAAAATCGTGTCGGCGGTGTGGTGGTAAACTGGACACCGGTAACCGCTTTACCGAGAGAAATTACCTGCGTTGACCCGGTAGGATTGGAAACAAAAATTGTCATTGATGCTACCGGACACGATGCCCAGGTGGTAAAAAAACTTGAAGAGAGAGGATTAATTAAGACCCGCGGTTTCGGAGCAATGTGGGTAGAAAAGAGCGAAGATTTAGTGGTTGAATATACCGGTGAAGCCTATCCGGGATTGGTTGTCTGTGGAATGTCAGTAACCACAACTTACGGTTTACCGCGAATGGGTCCAACCTTCGGGGCAATGCTTCTCTCGGGGAAAAAAGCCGCAGAAGTTGTCCTAAAACTCCTCAAAAGTGATCGGAATTAACTATCTAAGTAATTTCACAAAAATAGTAAGCAATTTTTTTCTCGGGAATCCTCCCTTCACTAGAAAATTTATCCCGGAAAACCAAAAGTCGGGATAAATTTAAT
>CAZRHN010000089.1:0-3135 GCA_964599925.1 uncultured bacterium | reverse complement strand
GTCAATAAAAAAATTGTTTAAAATTCTTGCAGTAAAGCTAAAACGGTGGGTATTACCGAGGTCTTCATATTCAATACGCGGTTTCCTTGCCATAGTCAACATACCTTAGCAAACCAAATGCGAAATGTCAAATACGGCACCATCTCCTAAGAAGAAAAATTTTTCTTGACAAGGTTACGCTGATTTGTTACACTGTTAAAAATTCTCCGAGCTCGGACACCTAAAGGTACGCCTCATAGATGACCCACGGTTCCCAGCCACTTACAGTATCCTGAGAAATTGGGATGCTCCCCAATGCGGAAAGGAGAAAGTGGTGAGAAAACCAAACTATCTTCTTGCCCGCATTGACCGATAACCCGATGCGGGTTTTTTATTGATTAAAAAGGAGGTGAAGAAAAATGAAGAAGGTCTCAGTCTCTGGATTGGTTTTATTATTCGTCATACTGTCCGTTCCAAGAATTAACCAGCTACCTGCAGGTGAACGGCTGACTTTAGCCACTACCACCAGTACTTTTGATTCCGGACTATTAGATGTCTTAGTGCCGGCATTTGAAAAGAAGGCTTCTTGCCAGGTGCGGGTTATTGCGGTAGGGACAGGGCAGGCTTTGCGTCTGGGACGGGATGGAAGTGCCGATGTCCTTTTGGTTCATGACCGGAAAGCGGAAGAACAATTCGTAGCGGAAGGTTACGGCGTAAAACGGCTGGATGTAATGCATAACGATTTTCTTATCGTTGGTCCCAAAAATGACCCCGTGGGTATAAAGGGTTTGAAAGTATTGGAAGCATTAAGAAAAATAGCTGATGCAAAATCATCATTTGTTTCCCGCGGCGATGATTCCGGAACTCATAAAAAAGAATTAAGTTTATGGAATTCACTGAAGATAAAACCGTCCGGTAGGTGGTACATTGAAAGCGGGACAGGGATGGGAGTAACATTGAGGATTGCAATTGAAAAGATTGCTTATACTTTGTGTGATAGAGCAACCTGGTTATTTCATAAAAAGGAAGCGGACAACTTGGATATTCTTGTTGAAGGTGACAATGAGCTGTTCAACCCGTATTCAGTGATTGTTGTTTCGCCAGCAAAATATCCTTGGGTTAAGTATGATTTGGCAAAGAAATTTGTCGATTTTCTCAGAGGAAGCGAGGGACAAAGTATAATTAGAAATTATGGGGTTGATAAATTCGGCTGTCCCTTGTTTTTTCCCGATGTAATAAAGTAATTTTGTATATGCTAAAATAAGGGAGGTTTTAGATGAAAAAGTATTTTTTGCTTTTTGTAATAATGATTTTATGTGTTGGGCTGGTTTCGTCTATGGAAACTTCAACGACTGCCTCTCTCGATTTTCCTAAAATTGTACCGAGCGGTTTCGCAAGATTAAGATATACAATTGATACAACCGCTGATGCGAAGGACGGGTTTACCATTGCCCAGGTGCGTTTCGGATTGAAGTGCGACATCTCCAAAGATGTTTCCTTCGCACTTTCTCTTGAAGGGACTAATATAGATACGAATAACAATAAGGCGCTCTACGATGTTTATATGGATGTAAAATCAATCCCGTATTTTACAGTTCGCCTGGGGCAATTTAAGTACAAGTTTTCGTTGGAGCAGTGCATACCCGATGCAGATTTGGAACTAATCAATAAATCCGATGTCGTGAGTAATCTGGTAAGTCCAACGAGAGACATCGGAATTGAAATATCAAAAAGTCTTTCCATAATATCATTAAAATCAAACTGGTCGGTTGCTATAGTAAACGGTTCCGGTTCCAATCAAGCAGATGAAAATGATTATAAAACGGTTACCGGAAGAGTTGTCTTTGCACTGGTAAAAGGGTTTGATTTAGGTGGTTCAATTTATAATGGCACAACCAGCAGCACCAGTATTACTAAAGATAGAATTGGTTTGGAAGTAAAGTATGAGTTTGAAAAATTAATGTGTAAAGCAGAATATATTTGGGGGAAGGATAGTAACACAAAAAAAGAAGGATACTATCTGACTCTCGGTTACACAATAATGCCTTCGGTAGTTTTATTGACCCGCTATGATGTCTGGGATTCCAGTTTGAAGGAAGTCGGCAGATGGACTTTTGGACTGAATTATTTTCTGGATAAGAATGTTTTGTTGAGAAACAATTACGAGCTAAAAATGGAATCACCGAGCGTGAAAAATGATTTAATTATGACACAATTGCAAATTAAATTTTGATGGAAAGTTTTCTTTGGCGAGAAATCATCTCCACAAACTATGCAAACTGTGCCAGACTTCCCTGAAAGTTGTCAATTTTCTTATACAATTTTTGCCAAAATATAAAAACCGACTTAGTAGATTACACCAGAAGTCGGTTTTAGATTTTAATTTCTATGATTCCTCACCGCTACTGTCTTCACGAAAGCGGCTCCTTTCGATAATGAGTAAACTAAAGAATATTACGGTTTAAATGCTACCAAATTATCAAAAACTTGTCAAGTGAATTTCTTTTCTAATGCTTGACAAAATTCTAAAAAAATTATAAGATAAACAATAAATTCTCCAATTGTACTTCTCGGAAGGGAAAGAAAGGAGAAGAAAAACTTGAAGTTGCTCGACCGGAAAGTTGTCTCCGGACTGCTTATCGTTTCCATCCCGTTTTACATCATCGGTTTTTTCCTCCTTGGCAGTTTTCTCGGTAACCTCTACGGACACAAGAGCGCCTGGATAATCGGTTCGGTCCTCCTTGGCTTAAGCGTGGTGATGTATGACCTCTATTGGTTTGTGGTCAGACCGGGGTTAGCCGAGGAAAAATTAGCCCTGAAAATCCCTATCCAGATTGTTCGCTCAATTGTTCTTAATTCCATCATTTTAGCATTCCCCCTCTCAATAGTTTCCCTGATTCTTTTTCCCTTACCCTATTTCGCCGGACTTTTCCTGGGTTCCTTGCTTGACATTTCAACTTTTTATCTCTTAGTTTTTGGATTAGCGAGGTTCTTTGAAAAACATTCAGCAATTTTTCTTGTTTTTGTTTTTCTGCTCCGTTTAATTTTAAAAGGAGCAATTCTATTTTTGGCCGCTTCTTTGCCAAAATTTCTCAATCTCTGGACAACTTTCCTTGGAATCCTGATTATTGAACTGATGATTATCTTTGAAGCACT
>CAZRHN010000088.1:1558-3184 GCA_964599925.1 uncultured bacterium | reverse complement strand
TTCTTCGGCTAAATTTGCTAAATAAATTATTGGCTTGGCAGTAAGAAAATGGTAAGAAAAAATCTCTTCTCTGGGCAAAGATGTCGATTTGAGAGAAATTCCCTGTTCTAAATTTTTTTTTATTTCATTAAATAGAGATATTTTTTCTTTTGCTTCTTTATCCCCCGCTTTTGCTTTAGGTTCAAACTTTTCAATAATTCTTTGGACCTGTTCCAAATCCGCAAGTAAAAGTTCGGTCTGGACAATTTCAATTTCTTCACCTGGATTAATTTCACTTAAAACATTCACGGTTTTCTCGTCAGGGAAACAACGAAGAACTTGAATTAAGGCGTCAACTTCCCGAATATAGGCCAAAAATTTGTTACCTAAACCCAATCCCTGACTTGCTCCTTTGACTAATCCGGCAATATCTACAAACTTAATTGTTGCCGGGGTAAGTTTTTGGGGTTGATAAACTTCTTTAAGTTTACTTAGACGTTTATCCGGTAAAATTGTAATCCCTACATTTTGCTCTTTAGTGGTAAAGGGAAAATTGCCAACCTCTGCGTGGGCACTAGTTAGCACATTAAAAAGTGTCGTCTTACCAACATTAGGTAAACCAATAATCCCGATTTCCATACAAAAAATGATTCCAGCGATAAAATACCGATTACGGTGATAAAATCAAAAAATTACTATCAGCGAAGACTTCATCGCTGTAATCGCCTCTAATAATCACTGTAATCACAATAAAACTAAATTGTCTCGGTGAATTACTTCGTCGTAATCCTTACGACCAAGAATGGATTCAATTTCTTGACTTTTTTTACCTTTAATTCTTTCAATTTCTTCAGTTGAATAATAAGTCAACCCACGAGCAATTTCTTTTGCATATGGTGAAAAAATACTTACCATCTCACCCACTTGAAAATTTCCCTCTACTTTAGTTATCCCGGAAGGAAGCAAACTTTTACCTTTCTCAAGTAATGCTTCCGCCGCTCCTTCATCAATGTAGATTTTACCTTTCACTTTCATTCCAAAGGCAATCCAGCGTTCCCTTGCTTTTAACCCTTCTTCGTGAGGTAAAAATTTCGTCCCAATTTTTTCATTCTTTAAAATGCGAGAAACAACTTTTTCTTTTCTTCCATCAGCGATAATCATCGTTACTCCAGACCGGGTAGCAATTTTTGCCGCTTCTATTTTTGTCAACATTCCGCCGGTGCCTCTTTCTCCGGCTGGATTTTTTCCAGCCAAAATTTCAATTTCGGGAGTAATTTCTCTTACCTCTGAGATAAATTTTGCATTTTTATTTTTTGTTGGGTCATCAGTATATAACCCTTCCACATCAGTTAAAATGATTAAATAGTCAGCATTAATTTTTGCGGCAACAATTGCCGAAAGAGTATCATTGTCACCGACCTGTATTTCTTCAACTGCTACGGTATCATTTTCGTTAATTACTGGGATTGCACCCAAATTTAACAAAGTGAGTAAAGTATTTCTTGCATTTAGATAGCGATTGCGTTCTTCCAAATCTTCACGAGTTAAAAGTACCTGCCCGATAAGGATATTTTTTTTCTCAAATTCTTGCTCATAAACTTGCATAAGGCGCACCTGCCCGATCGCTGCTGCTGCCTGTTTTTCTCG
>CAZRHN010000088.1:0-1458 GCA_964599925.1 uncultured bacterium | reverse complement strand
GAGGTTACTAAAATTATTTCCTTATCCTGTTTTTTTAAACTGCTTAAATCCTCACATAAACTTTGGATAAACTCGCAGTTCAAATTACCACTTCCATCGGTTAATAAACTGGTCCCGACTTTAACTACGATACGTAAATTCATATTTGCCTACTTTTATGCTATCGCCGTCAGTAATGCCCTGAGCAAGGAGTGCTTTTTCCAAACCGATTTTTTTGAATATATTGTGTAGCCGTTTAACTGCCGGGGCTAAAGAAAAATTGGTCATTGCTACTAAACGTTCCACTTTCTTACCGGAAATATAAAAAATGTTTCCTTTTTTCTCTATATTAAAATCGGGTAAAAAAATATAATGTGCCGTCTTTTCTTCTTTACCTATTTCTTCTTTAGGTAAAAAACTAAGTGTCTTAACAATATGGTCAATGAGTTCTTTCACTCCTTCGCCAGTCAGCGCAGAAATTGGAAAAATCGGATATTTTTTCTTTAATTTAGGGTTAAGCGTCCTCTTAAATTCTTTTACTTTCTCTTCTGCACCGGGAAGGTCAACTTTATTCAGGGCAATGAGCATCGGTTTCTCAAACAATTTTGCACTGTAAAGTTTAAGTTCACGATTCAGAGAAAAAAAATTTTCTTTCGCCGATTTTCCCTCGTAACCAAAAATATCAACCAAATGAAGGAGTATTTTTGTTCTTTCAATATGACGGAGGAATTCAACACCTAAGCCCTTACCGAGATGCGCACCTTCAATTAAACCGGGTATGTCGGCAAAGATTATGTCTCCCTGGACAAATTTCGCTACTCCTAAATTTGGACTTAAGGTGGTAAAAGGGTAGGAAGCAATTTTTGGTCGTGCGGAAGTTATTTTTGATAAAAAAGTGGATTTCCCAGCATTTGGATAACCCACTATACCAACACCAGCAATCAGTTTCAGTTCTAAACCAACAACTGCTTCTTCCCCGGGCTCACCTTTCTCAGCAATTCGTGGTGCCGGGTTACGGGAACTTTTGAATGCCGTGTTGCCTCTTCCTCCACGACCTCCTTGGGCAACAATTATTTCTTCTCCCGGAGAAACTAAATCGGTTAAAAAATTACCATCTTTCCAAACCACTGTTCCGCAAGGGACAAATATAACTAAATCTTCGCCCTCTTTACCAGATTTATTTTTCCCCTGACCATGAGTCCCATCGCCGGCAGAGTAATGCGGATGTCGTTGGAAATCGTATAAGGTCTTTAAAGAGGGGGAAGCACGAAGGATTGCATTGCCACCTTTACCACCCGAACCACCATCAGGACCACCTTGAGGAACGAATTTTTCTCTCCGAAAACTTAGACAACCATCGCCACCCTTACCCGCACGAACATATATACGCGCTTTATCAACAAACATAAAAAAATCCAAGATTGCTGCTAATTGATGAGTTTATGACTGAACTTTTGCATTTTTGCTGAATTGAACTTA
>CAZRHN010000087.1:0-3192 GCA_964599925.1 uncultured bacterium | reverse complement strand
TATCTCCGTCTTAATTTTTCCTGGATAAACGGTTGATGGATATAGTCAGTTTTATAAGTTCCGGTTAAACTATATAGCGCAATATTTGCGGTGAGTTTAATTGCCTCCAACCTTTGGGTTTCACCGCCCGGTAAGCAGGTGTAAAGATAATTCCCCAAACGGTCTTTAACCCAGGCACCGAGAAGGTCGTTTTGTGAATAGATTACCACTGTCCGTCCGGATAGGTTTATTCCTTCCAAGTAATTATTTACGATGCGCCTTCCACCCACCGTGCGTAAAAGATAAAAAGAACGAAAGACCGGGTGTTGTTCAAGGGGTAATTTTACCCACTCGCCGTCAGGTAAAATTCGTGAAAGTTCACGCCGGATTGCTTTATCAAAACCTGCCCCTTTCTGACCAGAAATATCGTCAACAAAAATTATTCCGCCCCCCTGGATAAAACGATGTAAAATTTCAACTTCTTTCTCGCTCAAAGAAGGGAAATCTTCACTACCAAGAATAATCAGTAAGGGCGAAGAAAAAAGTGATTCATCATCCAGAGTAACGACTCGCCGTTCAGACAAAGTCTTTATACTTGTTGTCAGATTTAAGAAACGTAACACCTCGGAATAAACTTCAGGATAAAAGTCCCAATTCCCAGAATATTTTAACTGGGCAAAAACAAAACGGTCACGTTGTTCTGCAAAAGAAACAGCAGAGAGCAGAGAGCAGAGAGCAGAGAGCAAGAGAATAATCTTTTTCATTTATTTCTTGAGAAAACTAATTTTCTTAAACTAAAAAGAAAGACTAAACCTAAAGCGACAAAGGTAATAATCAGTCCAATTTTGAAGGACTGTGGAGCGTATACAAATTTCACTTCATAGTCACCTTTATCTAAGGGGACTGTCCTCATTATGTAGTTTGCCTGCAAAATTTTTCCTTCTTTCCCGTTGATAAAAACTTTCCAACCCGGATAATAAGTATCACTTAAAACTAAAAATCCGTCATTGGTCAGAGAGGTCTTAACCACCACTTCAAGTGGCGAATATCTAATTATTTCTACATTTGAACCTTCGGTTGATTGAGAACCGTGATTTATTTTTTCTTCAATCAGCGCCTCTTTAAGAGGGTTAAATTTTTCCCAGGCGAGCATACCAAGGACTTCTTTCTCCGAAGATAGGATTCTTGCTTGCGGAACAATATATGCTCTCGGCATAAATTGTCTGTTTTCATACACTTTCACCTTTGGCATTTCTGGATAAAATTCACTTTCCATTTTCATCTCCAGTCGGTCATTTTGCAACCTCCAGATAGTGGGGATGTATTTTACATTCAGTAAACTCAATATTTTAATTGCTTGCGAGGATAAAATTGCGCTACCATCTTGAAATAATGATGAATTTTTCCAGAGAATACTTTCTAATTGGCTAAACCTTCTTAAAAATAAGGAAGTGTATCCGCCGGCGCTGGAAATATTGTAAACCATATTGAAATTTTCTGGTAACACCTTCCTGTGTCCAAGATAGGGTGTTAAGTCCCCTTTCCATCCTTGAGCCAGGCGATAAGCAACTGGCCAGGTATAAAAATGTCCAAAACTGTAAATCCGGTATTGGCTTTTATCTTTTTCCAAAAAATTTACCGTTTCCGGCTTAGAAAACCATTCTTCCGGACTAATTGTTGGGTTATGTTTGATTCCAAAGATAAACAAATCGGTGACAATTATTAAAAATACAACGCTTCTAAAAACATTTATTTCTGCTTTTCTTAATTTTTGAACAACGAACTCAAAACCAATAGCCGCCAATATTACCAAAGAAAATTCTGTAAATAATAAGAGACGTTGTTGAAATCTAAAAAATTTGAATCCAGGGAGAAAAAGCCAAAAAATTTTGAATAAGAAAAACGACCTTTTCATTACCGTTAACAGTGAAAGAAGAATAAGGCAACTAAAGAAAATAATATATTGCCGAATTTCTATTGAGAAAATTGTTTGTTTATTTCTATGTAGTTTATATTTTTTAAAAAGTGAAAACAAAGAAATAAATGCTAACAACAGTGGCAGCAAACCGACATAAGCACAATTTTCCCAGAAAATGCCTCTCCTTTGTTGATAGGTTGCTTTGGCCGGGTCGCCATAATAATAAGGCAAGAGAAAAGTAATTAAACCTTCCGGATAAAACGTCCACATTGTTGTTTCTTCGTAACTTAACCCTTCGGTGCGAATTGAATATTTTGAATATTCATAACTCGGTATCATTTGAACTGCAGACAGACTTACACCAATCAAAACAACCAAAATAAAAATAGCGAAATTTTTGGGAATGATGCGGGCTTTTTTCTCTTTTTTGTAAACCGTGTAGAGTTTAAATAAAAAATAGCACCCCACCCCAAGCATTGAGTAATAGGCAATCTCAAAATGTCCAGCGAGTATCTGCATACCCCAAACTATTCCGCTTAGTATGACGTAACGAATCTTTTTGGTTTGAAAATACTTTTCAATTAAGAAAAATAATAAAGGTAACCAGCAGGCAGAATTAATCATATTTATATGTTTCAAACGGCTGACAAAGAAACCAGAAAAGATAAAAATTACACCAGCAAGTAATGAACTAAATCTACTTAGTTTAATTGCCCGCGCATAAATGTAGGTGAAAAGACCAGCCAAAAAGAAAGTTAAAATTACGCTGTAATTGTAAGCCAGATAAGCGGGTAAAAGATAAAAAAGAAGTAAATTTAAGGGGTAAAAAAATCCGCCTTGCCCTTCAGCGAAAGAAGGAAAACCACAAAAAACATAAGGATTCCATAAAGGAAAATAACCATTTTTTAACGATTGACTAAGAAAATTACGCATCGGATAATTCTGGTCCATGATATCGCTTGCCGAAAGGTCACCGGTGATAAATACACCCTGTAAAGTTATTGATTTCCAAAAGAACACAATCAGTAAAACAAGGAATAAGACTACAACCAGTAAATTGTTCAAACGGTTTCTTTTCATTATTCTTTCTTTCGTTTAATAAAAAAACGGTTCGCTACTAATCCTTCTAAAAATAGGAACAAAAAGGTAGCGATGACTAAATTTTGGGTAATTTCTTTACCTTTTAAGAATTGGATAAATTTCTCGGGGTAATTTTCTTTTACCGAAAACTCTGCTACCGGACTGTGAGGAAAAAGTTTTTTTATTTCGGAAGAAGTTATCATTCGTAAATCGGA
>CAZRHN010000086.1:0-3234 GCA_964599925.1 uncultured bacterium | reverse complement strand
TAAAGAATAAATCCTGGCTTCTACAGGTAATTTTGGTTTTTTTCCTTCTTATTATATTCAATAATTTGAGATTCTTTCTTGCAGAAATACATTATTTTCGTGGATTTAAGTTGAACCGACAAAATCGTCTCTTGGAGGCAAAGAAAGAATTAGAAACCGCACATGATTACCATCGTCTGGAAGTAAACAATAATTACGAGTTAGGCAATACTTACGCTCGTTTAGCAGAGCACAAAAATGCTTTCCGGGCTTATCGAGAAGCATTGTCAGCTAACCTCGGTTATGATGAAATTTATTACAATCTGGCCGTGGTCTCCCTTTATCTTGGTGAAGTTGAAGAAGCAATGAAAAATTATCGCCAGGCATTATATATTAACTCCTTGTCCTTAGAAGCCTATCTTTCCCTTGGTAACCTTTATCTCCGGAATCCAGAAAAATATTTGAACGAAGGGATAAAAATATATTCACAAGTAGTTAAACTTAATCCCTTGCGTAAGGAACCTTGGAATAACTTGGGATTTTTGTATATCAAAAAAAATGAAACCGGAAAAGCAATAGAGTGTTTCCGCAAAGCATTAGAAATTGACCCTAATTTTGACCTTGCGAGACGCAACCTTCTGGCTTTAGAACAAAGAGATAAAAAATAAATCTCAATAGTTTACTTATAAAATCATTTCTACGAGAAAAGTAGTTTTTGCTCGCCTTGTTCTGATTTATCGGAACGGGGCGGTTTTTTTATTTGTGAAAACAGGATTTTTTTTGTATAATTAGACCATTGAAGAAATTTCTCAATGGTCTTGATTACACTGATTAAAACAAAGATTACGCAGAAATGTCATTGCGAATGAAATGAAGCAATCTAATTAGATTGCCACGGGCTTCGCCCTCGCAACGACTTTGTCGGATTGCCACGCTCTTTACAATCGCTCGCAATGACTCTTTGAGTCATCTGTGCAATCAGTGGATTTTGGAGGAAAAATATGTCTGGACATTCAAAATGGGCAGGAATAAAACATCGGAAAATGGCACAGGATGCAAAAAGAGGTAAAATTTTTACCAAACTCATCCGGGAAATCGCTATCGCTGCACGGGAAGGTGGAGGCAATCCCGAACATAATCCCCGATTGCGTAAAGCCATTGATGACGCAAGAACAGCGAATATGCCTGCCGAGAATATTAAACGAGCAATCCAGCGTGGTACCGGCGAAATACCCGGTGTAATTTATGAGGAAGTCGTCTATGAAGGTTATGGTCCGGGTGGCGTGGCGGTTATTGTAGAAGTAACTACTGATAATCGTAATCGGACAACCCAGGAAATAAGACGCATTTTCTCTGAGCATGGGGGCAATTTAGGTGAAAGCGGTTGCGTATCCTGGATGTTTAAAAAGAAAGGATATTTAGCAGCAGAAAAGAGCAAAGTTGCCGAAGATGAATTGATATCAGTCGCTCTTGATCTGGGTGCAGAAGATGTGCATACCGATGACGAAGATTTATATGAAATTATTACTCTACCGGAAGAATTTGAAAAAGTAAAAAAGGTACTTAAAGAAAAGAACATACCCTTAACTACTACGGAAATCACTTTCTTGCCGCAAACTTATATAAAATTAGAGGAAAAAAAAGCTGAAACGATGCTTGCTTTAATGAACGCTTTAGAAGAACACGAAGATGTAAAAAATGTATACGCTAATTTTGATATACCAAAAGCAGTAATGGAAAAAGTAGCATCGGTATCTTAAATAATTCAAAATTCAAAATTCAAAATTCAAAATTTGGAGTTTAGGATTTCGGATTTAAGGAATGGAATGACCATATTAGGTGTAGACCCGGGTATTGCTCGGTGTGGTTGGGGAATAGTAGAGCAAAGAGCGAAGAGCAAAGAGCTAAGAGTTCAAAGTTATGGGTGCATAGAAACAGATACCAAATCTTCACTTCCGCAAAGATTAAAAAAAATTTATCAGGAATTGGCAAAAATCATTGCCGGGAACAAACCTTCCTGTTTGGCGGTGGAAGAAATTTTCTTCGCTCGCAATGTTAAAACTGCGCTAACTGTTGGTCAATGTCGTGGGGTTATCCTGCTTGCAGCAGCTGAAAGAAACATACCGGTTTTTGAATATACACCGCTGGAAGTCAAGCAGGCGCTTACCGGTTACGGACGAGCAGAGAAAAGAGAAGTTGAAAGAATGGTTGGTCTTTCTTTGAATTTATCTAAGTTACCCAAATCTGATGATGAAGTAGATGCTTTAGCCATTGCTTTATGCCATTTTTATTCAGAAAAAATAAAATCACGAATTAAGCACGAATAAAATAATTCGCAAATATTCGCGAATAAAAAATTCGTGAACATTCGTAATTAACAAATGTATAATTCTCTGCAAGGAATTTTAATTGAGAAAAGCATTGAAGAAATTACTCTTGAAGTAAACGGCATCGGTTACCAGGTTTTCGTTCCGCTTTCTACCTACGAAAAATTACCGAAAATAAATCAACCGGTTAAACTTTACACTTACTATCATGTGCGTGAAAATACACAACAAATTTATGGTTTCCTTACCCGTGAAGAAAGACAACTCTTTGGTTATCTTTTGAATGTTCCTGATGTCGGTCCGAAGATTGCCATTTCGGTTGTTTCCCATTGCCCACCGGTAAGATTTAAAAAAACGGTATCCAGCAAAGATACATCTTATCTGGTTACTATCCCTGGTATTGGTAAAAAAACTGCAGAAAAGATTATTCTTGAATTAAAAGACAAAGTTAAAGAATGGTTAATTCCCGAAGAGAGGGAAGAAAAAGGGATAGATGAACGGGAAATACTTGACGCGGTCTCCGGTTTAATCGCACTTGGATATAGAGAAGTTCAAGCACGGAATGCAATTGAAGAGGTAATCGCCTCAGCAGGTAGCGAACAAAAAAATAAATTCTCTGCTGAGGAATTAATTACCCAAGCATTAAAAAGGTTTAACCGCTAATGAAAGAACGATTACTTACCGCTGAAGTTACTCCGGAAGAAGAAAAACTTGACCTTACCCTTCGTCCTAAGACGCTTGAAGAGTTCGTTGGTCAGGATAAACTGAAAGAAAATTTATCTGTCTTTATTCAGGCAGCAAAACAGCGTAAGGAACCTTTAGACCATTGTTTGTTTTATAGCCCACCGGGATTAGGAAAAACAACTTTAGCCCATATTATCGCCCGTGAACTTAATGTAAATATCCGTCCGACTTCAGGACCGGCTTT
>CAZRHN010000085.1:0-3415 GCA_964599925.1 uncultured bacterium | reverse complement strand
TTTTGTGAAATTACTTAAATTGTATTTATTTATACCATATTTAACCCAAAAAAGCAACCCTGTATATAAAAATTGACAAAAGAGAAATAAAAGTTTATAATCCTTTTCTAAAGAATTCCAATTTTCACAAAAAATGCCAATTTTAAAACTTAGCGAAAAACTAACACCCCGGTTAAAACAAAAACTTATCCCAAAATTGAAATTAGCCGAATTTATTACCTTACCAGAAAAAAAATTTTACGAATTTATTGCCGAAGTAGAAAACGACCCGTTGTTCAAAAAATTGATGTACCCAAAGAATAGGGAAGAAAAAGCCATCAAATACGAAAAATTCCTACGCGCTGATATTCCCTCTAACTTCTATGAATTAAAAGAAGGGATGCTTGAGGAGAGAACTATTCCTGAGATAGATACACTTTTAGAAAACAAGAAAGAGATTATCCGTATCTGCCAGGAACTGGGTATAGAAAAATTTAATAAATATTTTTTCTACAATGAAGGTGGTCTTTCAGCGGAAGAAATCTCTTCGCTTTGCGGATTAAGTCCAGGCGAAGTAAAAAAGATAATTGATTTGGTAAATGAGGTGGCTGTCCAGAGTGAATTTTATTATCCTTCAACGCTCAATCCAGAAAAACAGTTTCATTATACAAAAATTGCGGCTGTAGAAAAAAACGGTAATAATAACTTAACCATTGGCTTTTTTTCATTAGCGATTACTCGTGGAAGATATTCAATAAATTACAAAAAAATTGAACAACTTAAAAAAACAAAATTTTTTACTCCCGAAGAAAAACGAAAATTAAACAAATTGTTACAGAATTTAGAATTAATTAATCAACGAAAAACAACAATTTATCAAATACTCGAAAAAATAATTGAAATTCAGGAAAATTATCTTCATACCGGTGAATCAAATGCACTTGTTCCTTTCGCTCAGAAAGAGTTAGTCAATAAAATTGGAATCCATCCAAGCCTAATCAGCCGGGCAATTCACGGGAGAAGTATCCTCACTCCCTGGCAGGAAGAAACACCGTTAAAATATTTTTTTCCAAGTAAAAAAGGAGTAAGAAAAAATTTAATCCGGGAAATCATCGCCAGCGAAGAAAGACCTTACAGCGACGAGGAAATCAAAAATAAATTAAAGACCGAATACAATGTTACTATATCCCGGCGTTCAATAAACAATTATCGCCGGGAATTGAAAATTTCTTCCAAATTCAAAAGAGGGATAAAAACATAAAATGAAAACTGCCTTACCGACTATTTTAGCAGTTGATGATGAGATAGGTGTCATTGAGTCTTTTAAACTTTTTCTTGAGGATAAATATAATCTTCTCACCGCAACCAGTGGGGAAGAAGCATTAGAAAAAATTGAGAAAGAAAATATAAATTTAGTCCTTTTAGATATTATTATGCCCGGGATGAGCGGCTTAGAAGTATTAAGCAGGATTAAAGAAAAACATGATGATATTGATGTGATTATGATTACCGCGATTAAAACGATAAGGACAGCGATTCAGGCAATGAAATTGGGTGCTTATGATTATATTACCAAACCATTTGATGTTGATGAAGTATTAAGTTCAATCCAGAGAGTTTTAGAAAAACAGAACCTATTTAAAGAAGTCACCTATCTGCGTGAGGAAGTTAACCGACCGTTTCTTACCGAGAAACTCATTGGTATAAGTGAAAAAATGCGCCGAGTTTATGAAATGGTTCTTGAGGTAAGCAAAACCGATAGCACGGTATTGATTTCCGGTGAAACTGGCACCGGCAAAGAACTGATTGCCCGGGCGATACATTTACATTCGGCACGGAAAGATAAACCCTTCATCCCGGTTGACTGTGCAAGTATCCCGGAAAATTTATTAGAAAGCGAGTTGTTTGGTCATGAGAAAGGAGCATTTACTGATGCTACTACCCAAAAGTTGGGTAGGTTTGAGTTAGCCAACGAAGGAACGCTTTTCCTTGATGAAATTGGAAATTTGAAACTGGATATGCAGAGCAAAATCTTAAGAGCAATAGAAGAGAGAGAAATACAAAGAGTAGGTGGAACTAAATCAATTAAAGTTGATGTGCACATTATTTCCGCAACTAATATTGACTTAAAAGAAGCGATGAAACAGGGTAAATTCAGGGAAGAACTTTATTACCGCTTGAATGTGATTCCAGTTTTACTCCCTTCATTATCCGAACGTAAGGAAGATATCCCTTTCTTAATTGACCATTTTCTGCAAATATATAATCGGGAGTTTGGCAAAAATATTAAAGGTTTTACAAAAGAAGCACTGGATTATTTGGTTAACTATAAATGGCCAGGCAACGTCCGTGAATTGCGCAATGTCATTGAAAGATTGGTTGCTCTGAGTAAAGAAAAGGAAGAAGTAATTACTCACAAAAGGCTTCCTCTGGATATTCTTTTAGCACCGATTGAAAGAGTTGAAGGGGTGGCTGAAAAAATCTCCTTTAAAACAGCACGGGAACAATTTGAGCGTGAATTTATTATTAAGGTATTAGAAAAAACAAACTGGAACCAGGTAAAAACGGCTAAATTGTTAGGCATTCATCGGAATACACTAATCTTTAAAATGCGAAATTTAAGTATTAAAATACTTAAGTAGTTTCACAAAAGTGAAACTTGATTCCAGTGATTATTGGTGGCGATTACAGCGATTAACCTTGTTGACGAAAAATCACCATAATCGTTTGTTTCTAATCTCTGTAATCAAATGTAACTGAACTTATGTGAAGTTACATAAATAGCATAATTACATAGGCAAAATTGCACAAAAAACAAATTGGTAAAAATTGCAGTAAATAAACATAAAATGGAAATTTAGGGTAAAATCACTGCCTAAAAACTTGGCAATAAAAAAATTCTTAAAAAAATGTGAGGGTCGACGACAAAGTCGACCTTTTTTATTTTTAAAAACTAATTGGCACAGAATTTGCTCCTTGAAATTGTCACAGCGTATTCAAAAAAAATGAAAAGGCGAGTTGTAGTCACTGGTATTGGCGTAATTGCACCTAACGGAATTGGTAAGGATAATTATTGGCAAGCGATAAAGTCAGGTGTATCTGGAGTCGGTGAGATTAGTAGTTTTGATGTTTCCCAATATCCGGTGAAAATAGCTGGTGAAGTGAAAGACTTCAATCCGATTGAATATATGGGGAGGAAAGAAGCAAAATTACTCAGCCGTTTTGCTCAGTTTGCTCTTTCCGCAACCAGAATGGCAGTTGAAGATGCAAAATTAAAAACGGAAAATGAAGACTGCTACCGTACAGGAGTAATCATTGGGACAGCAATTGGTGGTTTAGAAATTGCGGAGAAGGAATGCGCAAATTTTTATCTCCAAGGGATAAACAATGTTAATCCATTTTCTTCTATAGTCATGAACAGCAACTCGGCTGTAGG
>CAZRHN010000084.1:0-3614 GCA_964599925.1 uncultured bacterium | reverse complement strand
TAAAAAATTTTGCTAAAAGATAGGGAAGGAGGGTAAAGATGAAGGAAGTATTTACGATGTGGAGAAATACGAAAATGGTAGTTTTAACCGCAGTTTCCGCGGCGGTGTATGCGGCAATTCTTATTCCGTTTAAACCGATTCCCTTAATTCCCGGGTTTACCGAAATCCGTCCTTCCGCAGTCTTACCAGTCATTTTTTCTTTACTTTTCGGTCCGGCTGGTGCCTGGGGCAGCGCTTTCGGTAATTTAATTGGCGATTTTTTTGGCACACTTGGATTTGGGAGTATATTTGGCTTTTTTGGCAATTTTCTTTACGGATATCTCCCCTATAAACTCTGGGATTATCTTTCACCGAAAAGCGAACCGCTGATTAATCGTCCGGCATTGTGGTTAAAATTTATTTTTACGATTCTGATTGCCAGTTTATCTTGCGGTGTATTCATTGCCTGGGGGATAGATTGGTTAGGTTTATTACCTTTCCCCGCCTTAGCCAATATTATTCTATTGAACAATTTTTTTGTCTCTTTAATCCTCGGTCCGGTTATCCTTTTTGTTCTTTATCCCCGAATAAAAAAATGGGGTTTAGTCTACACTGAAATCTTGGAAGAAAAAAAGGGGACAGGCATATTTTTAAGAAATTTAGGTTTTCTTTTTCTGCTTACTGGCAGTTTCGGTGGTTTACTTCTCGGTAACCTGATTTCGGTTGGATATGTTTCCGGTAAAGTTGGGTTAAACCTTTTGCCCCTCGTCTTTTTCTTAATCATTGGTGCGCTCTTAATCTAAGTGAACTTTTGCAGTTTTTGCTTCCGTTCTCTACGCTCACTTCAGCAAAAATGCAAAAGTTCAGACTATTTCACTAATTCACTAATTCACCATTTCACTAAATGTGATGGAAGCAATGGTTCAATATATTCACCATACTGAGCAGAGTCGAAGTATTGAAATAAAAAATTTAAGTTTCAGTTACCGTGATTCTCCAAGGCTCGCTCTAAAAGAAATAAACCTTGAAATTGGGGAAGGCGAATTCGTCGTTTTAATGGGCAGAAGCGGTGCCGGGAAATCTACCCTGGCAAAATGTGCAAATTCAACCATTCCCCAATTCCAGAAAGGCAATTTTAACGGGGAAGTAAAAATCTTTGGCAAAGAAATAAGCAAAACTCAAGTTTATCAAACCGCAGAAACGGTGGGTTTATTGCTTCAGGATTTTGAATGCCAACTCTTTTCTACAAATGTTGTTTTAGAAGTTGCCTTTGGACTGGAAAATTTCGCCTTTCCCAAAGAAGAAATTAAGAAAAGAGTTAAAGAATCATTAGCCATTGTTGGTTTAAGTGGTTATGAAAAGCGTGACCCGATGACTCTATCCGGGGGTGAAAAACAAAAACTTGCTTTAGCCTCAATCCTTGCTCTTCAACCAAAAATTTTAATTCTTGATGAGCCAACGACCGATTTAGACCCTTCAGGAAAAGAAGAAATTTTTAATTTGATTGCCTCGCTTACCGCTAAAGGATTGACTGTTTTAGTTATTGAGCATGAAACGGAAAAACTTTTTTCTGCAGAGCGTATGGTTATTCTTAACCAGGGGAAAATTGTCCTTGAAGGTAAAGCGGGAGAAATATTTTCCCGGGTTAACCTTTTGGAAACTAACGGTATCCGCCCGCCACAAATATTAAAATTACTCTCCCACCTTAACCTTAACCTTAACCTCATTTCAGTTGATGAGGCGTATAGATTGCTTAAAGAAAAAGGGTATAAAATTTCAGAAGAGAAATACACTTACCTTCTGGAAAAAGAAAAAAATGAAAAGGAGGTTTTATTCAGGATAAAAAATTTGGGATATACTTATCCTGATGGTAGCCAGGTCTTAAAAGGAATTAATTTAGAAATTAAGGAAGGTGAATTCTTAGCCATTGTGGGAGCGAATGGTTCAGGAAAAACTACTTTAATCAAACATTTCAATCATCTTTTTGAGCCCAGTGAAGGGGAAATCTTTTACCGGGATACTAATTTAAAGGAATTGAAAATTTCCCGGTTAGGAAGAGAAATTGGTTATCTCTTCCAGAATCCGGATAATCAAATTTTTGCCTCAACAGTTAAAGAAGAAATTGCTTTTGGACTAAAAAATTTAGCCTATCCTGAAAGTCAAATTGAAGAAAAAGTCAAAACTGCCCTGCGTTCAGTTCAACTAAAAGGTTATGAAGAATTTGACCCTTTTATTCTTACCAAAGGGGAAAAACAAAGATTGGCGGTTGCCTCGGTTTTAGCCACTCAACCGAAAGTGATTATCCTTGATGAACCGACCACCGGACTGGATTTCCTTGAACTAAAAAGTTTAATGGACATTTTAAAAGAATTAAACCAAAAAGGGCACACAATCATTATGGTCACCCACACAATGTGGTTGGTTGCCGAATATGCAAAGCGGGCAGTTGTGCTTGACCAGGGTGGGGTTGTTTTTGCTGGGCGAGTCCGGGATTTGTTCAGAGAGGAAGAAAAACTTAAAAGTTATAAACTGGAAGTTCCACCGCTTATCCAATTGAGCAACCGTCTCGGTCAAACTTCTCGAGGTGAGCAGGGTCGAACCTTACTTTCAGTTGACGAATTTCTTTTTTGTATGGAACGCAGATGACCGCGGATAAAATCTGACGCAGATTGCCGCAGAAACGTCATTGCGAGCCGTAGGCGTGGCAATCTCAAAAACGAGATTCCTCGTTTCACTCGGAATGACATTTTGTGTCATCTGTGTAATCTGTGTTTGCAAGAAAATGTCAATCTACCTATATTTAGAAAAAAATACTTTTGTTCACCGCTTGAATCCAATAAGCAAAATTTTTGCTCTACTTTACTTTTTTCTTATTTTATTACTCTTCTCCAAAATCTTACCCCTTTTAACTGTTGGATTGTTCATCTTTTTAATTGCTTTATTTGCTCAAGCCCTCGGGAATTTAAAAAGGATTTGGGCACTGATGTTAATTTTAACAATCTTTACCGTTATCCTCTGGACGATTTTCTCCCACGAGAAAACAATAGTTCAAAGGTTTGTTTACGCTTTAGCCATGGCTCTAAGGTTAAATTTGCTGATTTTTTCCGGATTGATTTTTTTGTCGGTGACCCGGATTGAAGAATTTACCGCTGGTTTGAATAAATTGGGTTTACCTTTCCCGGTATGTTTCGCTTTGACCCTTGCCTTCCGTTTGGTGCCAACTTTTATTCTTTCTGCAGAGACGACATTACAAGCACAAAAATCGCGTGGGTTAGATTTGGAAAGTGGTAATCTCATTCAGAAGATAAAAAAACATTTACCTTTGATTATCCCGATTTTAACCACGACTTTAAGAAATGTTGAACTTTTAGCCATTGCTCTGGAAGCAAAGGGTTTCGGAGCAAAAAAGAGAAGAACTTATTATCTGGATTTTAAATTCGGCAGGAACGACCTTCTTACCCTTTTCCTTCTCGCTTTCCTTTTCTTCTTCGTATTCACTGCCTTCCATTAAGGGATAAGTTTTACGCTGGTGAACGAAATTTCAAATTTTTAGTCAAAAACAAGACTTCGGAGGGTTAGGAACAAATCTTGTCCGAAGTCCCCCGATATTACATCGGGGGACAAGTTTAGATTTG
>CAZRHN010000083.1:1298-3745 GCA_964599925.1 uncultured bacterium | reverse complement strand
AGTTTTTACCGAGACTCATCGCCTGGGAAGTGACCAGGAGTTGTCCTTTAAATTGTCTCCATTGTCGGGCGGCTGCCCGCCATGGTCATTATCCCGATGAATTAACTACTGAAGAATGTTTCCATTTTTTAGAGGATGTTGTCTCCTTTTCCCGACCAATTATTATCTTGACCGGGGGTGAACCAATGCTCCGGGAAGATATCTTTGAGATCGCTTCCTACGGGGCAAAAAAACTCGGTTTAACTATGGTGATGGCACCCTGTGGGATTTTGGTTAATGAAGAAACAGCAAAGAGGATAGTTGATTCAGGGATTAAGCGAATTAGTTTGAGTTTAGACGGTGCAACTGCTGAGACACACGATGCTTTCCGCGGAGTTAAAGGCTCTTACGATGCAGTTTTGAAAGCAATGGATGCGGCGAAAAAAGTAAGTTTAGAATTTCAGATTAATACTACAGTAACAAAACATAATCTTCAAGAATTGCCAAAAATTCTTGAATTAGCAATAGAAAAAGGTGCAGTTGGTTTTCATCCATTTTTACTCGTTCCTACGGGCAGAGGCAAAGATTTGGCAGAATGGGAAATTTCACCTGAAGATTATGAAAAAACTTTAACCTGGATTTATGAAGAGGATAAGAAATTGAGCAGGGAGGGTAAGAATTTTCAATTCAAACCAACCTGTGCTCCTCACTATTACCGAATTGTTCGTCAACTCACCTTCGCTGAAGCTTCGGTGAGCAGGCAAGAAGCCCGCCTACGCCAAGGCTTCGGCAGACAAGCCAAAAAAACTAATTCACTAATTCACCAATTCACTAATTCACTTTCTCCCTCTCTTCATACTTTAACCAAAGGTTGTCTGGGAGGACAATATTTTGCCTTTGTTTCTCATATTGGCAAAGTACAGATTTGCGGCTTTTTAGAACTTGAATGTGGCGATATCCGTAAAGAACCGTTCTCAAAAATTTGGTATAATTCAAAAATATTTAAAGAAATGCGTGAATGGGGTAGTTATCACGGTCGCTGTGGTATTTGTGAGTATCGTAAAATATGTGGCGGTTGCCGAGCACGCGCTTATGCTTTAACCGGGGACTACTTGGCTGAAGAACCGTATTGTGTATACAAACCAAAAACCAAATTATGAATTATGAATTATGAACTATGAGTGAGTACCTAAAAATAAATAAGTCAAAAAAATATTGGGAAGAAGCAAAAAAATATCTTGTGGGGGGAGTGAATAGTCCGGTAAGAGCATTTAAATCGGTAGGTGGGACTCCGCTTTTTATTACCCGGGGTAAAGGTTCAAAAATTTATGATTCTGAGGGCAAAGAATACATTGATTATGTATGTTCCTGGGGACCGTTAATCCTTGGACACGCCCATCCTGAAGTTATTCGGGCAGTAAAGAAAGTTTTAGGACGGGGAACGAGTTTTGGCGCACCTACGCCTTTAGAGACAGAATTAGCAAAAAAAATTTGTCAAGCATTCCCCTCAATAGAACTGGTGCGTTTAGTTAATTCCGGCACCGAAGCAGTGATGAGTGCAATCCGTGTCGCTCGTGGATATACCGGAAGAGATAAAATTATTAAGTTTGCTGGTTGTTATCACGGGCACAGCGATTATTTATTGGTTGTTGCCGGTAGTGGAGCAACAACCCTTGGCTTTCCGGACAGTTTGGGTATACCGAAAGACTTCGTAAGAAATACAATAGTTTTACCCTATAACAATTTTGCTCGCCTTAAACAAACCGTAAAAAAATTCTATAGAGAAATTACAGGAATAATTATTGAGCCGGTAGTGGGGAACATGGGTGTAGTTCTTCCCGGTGAAGACTTCCTTCACGGTTTACGGAAACTCTGTAACGATTACGGGATAGTGCTAATTTTTGATGAAGTGATTACCGGATTTCGTCTTGCTTACGGTGGTGCACAAGAAGTCTATAAAGTCAAAGCGGACTTAACCTGTTTAGGTAAAATTATTGGTGGTGGTTTCCCGGTCGGTGCTTACGGTGGGAAAAAAGAAATTATGCAACTTGTTGCACCTTTAGGCGGGGTATATCAAGCCGGGACTTTATCTGGTAATCCGGTTGCGGTAACTGCTGGGTTAACTACTTTGGAAATCCTTTCTCGATTTCATCCTTATCGGACTTTAGAAGAAAAAACGCAAAATTTATGTCAAGGGATAAAAGAGAATATAAAAAAATTAGGGATGAAACTTACCCTTAATCAGGCTGGTTCAATGTATACTTTATTCTTTACAGATAAAGAAGTGAAAGATTACCAAAGTGCAAAAACTGCGTCTCCAAAAAAGTATAGTCAGTATTTTCATTCAATGCTAAAAGAAGGAGTCTATCTTCCCCCGAGCCAGTTTGAAGCGAACTTTGTTTCCTTAGCCCATAGTGACAGAGATATTGAAAAAACAATTAAAAAAAACTATTATTCTCTAAAAAGAT
>CAZRHN010000083.1:0-1198 GCA_964599925.1 uncultured bacterium | reverse complement strand
TTGGTTTAAAATGTCGGGAATGTGGGCGCAGGTATCCCAAACAGGCAATTTATGTCTGTGAATATTGTTTTGGACCTTTAGAGGTAGAATACGACTATACAAAAATTGCTCAAGTCTTAAGTAAAGAAAAAATTGGTAAACGGGAAAAAAATCTTTGGCGCTATTTAGAACTTCTCCCCCTGGATAAATCACCTACCGACGGGCTTTATTCCGGATACACACCTTTAGTCAAAGCAAAAAATTTGGGTAAATTGTTAGGGGTAAAAGAACTTTATATTAAAGACGATTCGGTATCTCATCCGACACTCTCCTTTAAAGACCGGGTTGTGGCAGTTGCTTTATCCAAAGCAAAAGAATTCGGTTTTGATACCGTCGCCTGTGCTTCTACAGGTAATTTAGCCAACTCAGTTTCGGCGCAAGCGGCTCTCGCTGGCTTAAGAAGTATAATTTTTATCCCTGCAGACTTAGAGACGAGCAAAATTGTTGGTTCACTCGTTTATCGCCCAATTGTGGTTGCGGTTGAGGGCAATTACGATGAAGTAAACCGCCTCTGTGCCGAAATTGCTACGAAATATCGTTGGGCTTTTGTGAATATTAATATCCGTCCTTACTATGCGGAAGGGTCAAAGACATATGCTTTTGAAATAATTGAGCAACTCGGTTGGTCTCTACCAGAAAATATTGTTGTCCCGGTTGCCGGTGGTTCTTTAATTTCAAAAATTTGGAAAGCAATAAAAGAATTTTATCAACTCGGTCTAATTTCTAAACCGAAAACAAAGATATTCGCTGCCCAAGCACAAGGTTGCGCTCCGGTGGTAACTGCAGTGAAAGAAAAAAGCGAGATTATTAAACCAGTTCGTCCGAAAACAATTGCAAAGAGTTTAGCCATCGGCAATCCTGCAGACGGTTATTATGCAGTGAAGACAGTTAAAGAAAGTGGTGGTTGGGCTGAGGAAGCAACTGATGAAGAAATTGTTGAAAGTATAAAACTACTTGCTCAAAGTGAAGGAATTTTTACGGAAACTGCCGGGGGTGTAACTGTTGCCGTGACCAGGAAACTCATCCAGCAGGGTAAAATCAAGAAAAACGAATCAGTAGTAATTTCCATCACCGGTAACGGTTTAAAGACCCAAGAAGCTTTAACCGGTAAAATCGGCGAAGTAATTAGGATAAAACCGAATTTAAAATCATTTGAAGA
>CAZRHN010000082.1:0-3866 GCA_964599925.1 uncultured bacterium | reverse complement strand
TCGTAAGCGTCAGGTCGTCGGTTCGAATCCGACTCTCGGCTTTAGAGATAAAAAGGGCGGGGTCATAAACAAAAGGCGTAAAGATGATTTTGAATCAACGAACAAGTGAAAATCTTCTGCGTTGGCTTTTACCTTTGTTTTATTTTTTAGTTTCAGTATCCTTTTATCTTCGGACTTATGATTCCTGCCAGATTAAAATTACCCTTGTGCAAATTGGGGGTGTAATCCTTCTTGCGATTTGGTTGCTCAAAATATTAAACCAAAGTAGTTCGCCTTTTCAGCGCGATGTACCTCCTCCTTTAGTCCTACCTTTACTTCTTATACTTGTTTCCGGGATTATCTCTTTCCTCCTGGCACGGCTTAAATTTGCAAGTTTTCCTGAACTTGTACGCAGAATTATTTATGTCGGTTTAGCCTTAATTGTTTTGACTGAATTCAATACTGAAGAGAAAATTCGTTATTTATTTACCTTCCTTATTGCTGCTTGTACGGTAAGTACAGTTTATGGACTAATTCAGTATTTAGATTACCGTTTTTTTCCACCTTTGCCCGAACCGGGTTTAGACCCGTTTATCTGGCGTGGTGCTTTTGGGCAACGCGTCTTTTCTACTTTTGGGAATCCGAATTTTTACGGCGATTTTTTGGTAACTCTTTCACCTTTGCTCTTAGGTCTGGTTCTTAAAAGTAGAAATAAATTTTTGTTTTTTCTGTTTTTGCTGTTGAGTTTTAATCTCGTTTATACATATTCAAAAGCAGCATGGATAGGTTATACTGTTGGCGTTGTAGTATTTTTATTAATTTCGGTAATTTACTTTTCACATTTACAAAAAAAGAATCTTCGTCGAATGGTAACTATTTTTGCTGTTGGTCTACTTCTTATCTGCGTGATAGGTGTAACCATTTTCGTTAAACGGCGAGTTGATTCTGTAAGGTTTAGAATTTTTACCTGGCTGTCTACCTGGGAGATGATTCTTAAGAGACCAATTCAAGGTAACGGTATAGGTACATTTTATGTCACTTACCCGCTTTACCGGCGACCACATATTTTCCACATTGAAGGTAAACATAATACTGAAACCGACCATCCGGAAAATGAATATTCGGAAATCTGGTATGACGAAGGGTTAATTGGATTTGGTATTTTTCTTTGGTTGATTTTTACTTATCTTGTTTTTGGTTTTCGTGCTTTACGCCGCTATGTGCAGATGGCCGAGATACGTGCCAGTCCTTCAGCAAAAAAGAAACGCATTTTTGTCTATCCAGCTTACGCCTATTACCTTTTGGGTAGTATGAGTGCTCTCATTGGTCTTTTAATTCATAATTTAATGTGTGTATCTTTACGTTTTGTTTCTTCCGGAATATATCTCTGGTTATTACTTGGATTGATCGGTCGACTTTCTCTCTCACCGAGTGAAACGAAGTCAGCAGCGATAAAAAGTAATCCAATAACTACAGGTAATCGTCTTTTTAACCCTTTGCGGATAATTTTTCAATTGGGTATTTTAATCACTACGGTTTATCTGGTTAAATTATTTTATGGTTTTTTCGAAGCGGACATGCACCATAATATTGCTATCTTTTTTTCTAAACGCGGGCAATGGGACCATGCTTTAAGTGAATACAATGAGGTAGCTCGACGTAACCCTTATTTTCCGATGGCACATTATTTTATGGGCAACGTTTTTAGTGACCGGTTCAATTTGGAAAAGACTTATCATCCAGAATGGGGTGACCGGAAAGTCCCTACCGCTTTGATTGGGCAATTCCAAGAAAAATATGCTAAAGATGTTGAGCTGGGTAACCGCGAATTCCGTTTGAATCCGGCACTCAATGAATACGAAGAATACCGCAATGATGCACAACGGTCAATTGACAAATACGATGACTTACGGCGGATTGCGCCGAACTATGTGCAAATGCATCACCAGGTCGGTTTAGTTTATCTAAAACTTGGTGACTGGGCAAGAAATCAAGGGAGTATGGAAAAAGCGAAAGAGTATTGGCAAAAAGCATTGGAAAATTTTGAAAAATATCGCGCCATTGACCCGGTCTTTCCCCAAAATTATTATCGGATGGCTTGGATTTATATTCAGTTAGGAAGTTTAGCCAAAGCAGAAGAAATGTATCGCGCTGATCTTGAAGCCAAGGAATGCGGTAAACCTTATCACAATATTTTAAGAGAGGACTGGCACCTTACTCATCGTCACGAAAATCACGAAACTTATGTTAACTTGGGTAATATCTTATATCACCAAGGGAAAATTGATGAAGCAGAAAAGATTTATAAAAAAGCAGTTGAAATTTATCCGAATTCAGTTGAAGCCTGGCGTAATTTAGCAGTTATTTATCAACAACAGAACCGCCTTCCCGAAGCGTCTTTAGCCTGGAAGAAAGTCTCTGAAATTCATCCTCACGACATGGAAGCAAAACGTTTATTCGAAATTACTCACCAAAGAATGCGTCAATGAGAAAATGGCTAATCTATTTTTTAGTTCTTATCCCGCCCTTAATTTTTTTTACTGATTTAACCCGCAATCCCTATTACTTTCAAATTGTTTTATTGAATATTACTGTTCTTTTTATTTGGGGAATGTATATCCTTAGTTCTTTAAAAAAGAAAAAATTTGTTTTTTTTACTACTCCCTTAGATAAGGTTTTGCTCATTTTCTTACTTGTTGTTTTAATCTCCTGGGTGCGCAGTTTTTTTCTTCAACATCCTCAGTTTACTTCCGGTGGTCTTTACCAAGATTTCCGTTCACAACTTAGATTGAGTATTTTTAGTGAAGGTTCAAGAAACTTCCTTTTCCTTTTAATTAACTGGTTTCTTGTTTATTATGCAGCAATTTTTTTTCTTGAGAAAAAAGAATTTATCTGGAAAGTATTACGTCTTTCTTATTTAACTGCAGTTATTGCTTCTGTTTATGGTATTTTACAATATCACGGTACAGAACTCATCTGGCCTAAAGTATTAAATCCCTTCGGCGGACGTTGTGTTTCTACCTTCGGGAACCCGAATTTTCTTTCCCCATTCCTTATTTTAGTGATTCCTTTGACTTTTGGCGAATATCTTTTAAACGAGAAAATAAGATTACGAATATTTTACCTTTGCTTGACTTTAATTCTTTTTTGGGCGCTAATTTGTACATTAACTCGTTCTTCCTGGTTGGGACTTTTTATTGGATTTGTTTATCTTCTTTTTAATCTTATCTTTCATGAAAGAGAAATTATTCAAAAGAATAGGTTCTGGTTGATTTTAATTTTTTTACTTTTTTTCCTTTTTCTTATTTTCTCACCCCAGAGTAAAGTAGGGGGTTATAATCCGACGGTTATTGAGCGCCTGACCGAAATTAAAGAAGCAAAAAAAGTGATTTATGGACCTTTGCATCAGCGATTTTTGATTTGGTCCTGTGCTTGGGACATGGTTAAAGAACAACCTTTACTGGGTAAAGGTTGGGGAACGTTTGAACTTTTTTATCCTTTCTACCAGGGGAAGTATTTAGTAGAAAGATGGAGTAACCTTAGGACTCATGCTAACAACGCTCATAACGAAGTTCTTGAGATCGCTTCACAAACCGGACTTGTTGGTTTAGGTATTTTCTTTTGGCTCTGGTTAGTTTTTTATCGTTGGATTTTTTCTCTCCCGAAAAGCCAAGGGGAGAAAAAAGAGAAGATATTAATTTTTGCTCTGGCAGCAGGTATTACTTCTGTGCTTGTAGATAATTTCTTGAATGTATCTTTACACTTTGCCGTACCAGCATTTTTTTTCTTCTGGTATTTGGGAATACTGGTTAACCTCGGTATCCGGAGGGAAAAGAATATTGGAGGAAGTTTACCTTTAAAGAATAAATCCTGGCTTCTACAGGTAA
>CAZRHN010000081.1:1347-3877 GCA_964599925.1 uncultured bacterium | reverse complement strand
TTTTGTGAAATTACTTAAAATTAAAAATTATGGAAATTGCTAAAGTTTACAATCCAAAAGATATTGAAGAGAAATGGTATAATTTTTGGTTAGAGAAAGGGTATTTCTCTTCCCGACCGGACAAGAGAAAAAAACCATTTACTATTGTCATCCCACCACCAAATGTTACCGGTTCTTTACATATGGGGCACGCTTTAAATAATACTTTGCAGGATGTAATTATCCGTTTTCGGCGAATGCAGGGATATAACGCTTGTTGGGTTCCAGGGACTGACCACGGTGGTATTGCCACCCAGAATGTTGTTGAAAAAATGCTCCTCAAAGAAGGTAAAACACGACAGGATATCGGTAGAGAAAAATTTGTTGAATACCTCTGGCAATGGCAAAAGGAATCCGGGGAAATGATTTTGCACCAGTTAAAAAAATTGGGTTGTTCCTGTGACTGGGGACGACAGCGTTTTACAATGGATGGAATATGTTCAAAAGCGGTATTGAATGCTTTTGTTGAATTATATAACCGGGGTTTGATTTACCGTGGGAGCCGTTTGGTAAATTGGTGTATTCGTTGTGGAACCGCTCTTGCGGATATTGAAGTTGAATATAAAGAAGAAAAAAGTCATCTCTGGTACATTAAATACCTTCTAAAATCAAATTACAAATTACAAATTACAAATTACAAATTTATTACGGTGGCGACAACCAGACCGGAGACGATGCTTGGTGATACTGCGGTAGCGGTAAATCCTAAGGACAAAAGATATAAAAATTTGGTTGGGGAAAAAATAATTTTGCCATTAATGGAGCGAGAAATACCAATAATTGCTGACGAATTAGTGGATTCTTCTTTTGGCACCGGGGCAGTGAAAGTCACCCCGGCACATGACCCGGTTGATTTTGAAATTGCCGAACGGCATCATTTACCACAAGTAAGCGTGATTGATTCCACTGGTAAAATGACTGAATTGACCGGTAAATATAAAGGTCTTGACCGTTATTTGTGTCGTGAAACAGTGGTAAAAGACTTGCAAAAACTCGGCTATTTAGAAAAAATTGAAGAATATACTCATCGGGTTGGACATTGTTATCGTTGCGCTACGGTTATTGAGCCGTTAATTTCAGAACAATGGTTTTTGAAAACAGCAAATTTAGCAGAAAAAGCAATATCTTCTACTCAGGAAGGAAAAATAAAATTTTTTCCTCAACGCTGGCTTGAGTCTTACCTTGAATGGTTGAGAAATTTGCGTGACTGGTGTATTTCCCGACAAATCTGGTGGGGACACCGTATTCCCGTATACTATTGTACACGGGAAGTTCAAAGTTCAAAGTTCCCGCCTGCGCCGAGGCTTCGGCGGGCAGGCAAAGTTCAAAGTGAAGAAGATTCTGACTTATCAGCTTACCAACTTATAAACTTATCAACCGAATCTTGTCCGCCGATTGTTTCTATTGAGAAACCAGAAAAATGTCCCAATTGCGGAAATAAAAAATTAATTCAAGATAGTGATGTTCTGGATACTTGGTTTTCTTCAGCTCTCTGGCCATTTAGTGTTTTCGGTTGGCTAGGACCTCGGACATCGGACCTCGGACATCGGACATCGGACTTGGATTACTATTACCCGACTTCCGTGCTGGTGACGGGTTATGAAATTCTTTATCTTTGGGTAGCGAGAATGGTGACGATGGGGTTAGAATTGGTTGGGGATGTTCCTTTTGAAAATGTCTATATTCACGGGATAGTTCGTGATGTCACCGGACGAAAAATGTCAAAATCTCTTGGGAATGTAATTGACCCCTTAGAAATAATGAAGAGTTGCGGCACTGATGCTTTAAGGTTCGCTTTAGTTTCTACCGGTGTTACCGGTCAGGATTTGCGTCTTTCTGAAGATAGTTTCGTTATGGCAAGAAATTTTTCTAATAAACTCTGGAATGCTAGCCGCTTTGTCTTAATGAATCTTGAAGGCTTCACCTATCAACCTATCAACTTACCTGCCTCGCCGTCAGGCGGGTCAACCGATCGACTTGATTTAAGTAGTCGCTGGATTATTTCCGAATACCAGCGTTTAGTAAATTCAGTGACTGAAAATTTAGAAAATTACCAACTCAGTGAAGCAGGGCGAATTATTTATCAATTTTTCTGGCATAAATATTGTGACTGGTATCTTGAATTATCTAAAATTCATCTTCATCCCCAGTCCCCTGCTCGCTCTTTTACCCAGAATGTTTTGGTTTATGTTTTAGAGGGAACATTACGCTTATTGCATCCCTTTATGCCCTTTATTACTGAAGAAATCTGGCAAAAACTAAATCAGGCACGAGGTATTAGGCACGAGGGACGAGAAAGTATTACGGTTTCCGATTGGCCGAAGGGTAATGAAAAAATGATTGATGAAAAAGCAGAAAAGGAGATAGAATTGTTAGTGGAAATAATTTCTACAGTTCGCAATTTGCGTAGTGAAGTGGGAATTTCCCTAAGTAAAAAAATTGAATTAATTTTCAAGGTCGGAACAAAAGAAAAAGAAAGTATGCTTTCTTC
>CAZRHN010000081.1:0-1247 GCA_964599925.1 uncultured bacterium | reverse complement strand
GTATTAATTGAAACCGGTGGAACAAAAATAATCTGCACCGCAACAATAATTGAACAACAGGTGCCGAGTTATTTACAGGGTAGCGGGAGGGGATGGATAACCGCAGAATATTCAATGTTACCTCGGGCGACTCTTGCCCGGACTTCAAGAACAAAAATCAATCTGGGAGGAAGAACACAGGAAATACAAAGAATAATTGGTCGTGCCTTACGAGCTGTAGTTGACCCGTTTCTTTTGGGAGAAAGGACAATTCTTATTGATTGTGATGTTTTGCAAGCCGATGGAAGTACGCGGACGACAGCGATTAATGGCGGATATATCGTTTTAGTGGAAGCAATAAAAAAATTGAAAGAAGAAGGGAGAATTGCCCTTTTACCAGTGAAAGATTATTTAGCGGCAGTAAGCGTAGGGATTTGCGATGAAGAGATTATTTTGGATTTAACTTACGGGGAAGATTCGCGTGCTCAGGTAGATTTAAATATTGCTATGACCGGCAGAGGCAATTTAGTAGAAATTCAAGGCACTGCTGAAGAAAGAAGTTTTAGTTTTGAGGAATTGAACCGTATGTTTAAGGTAGCGAAGAAAGGGATAAATGAAATAATTAAATTGGAGAAAGAAATCTGTGGAGAGATTGGAAGTAGTTTTGGCAACACGGAATGAAGATAAGATTAAAGAGATAAAAAAAGTTTTAAACGGCTTACCAATAAAATTTTATATTTTAAAAAGTTTTTCTTGGTTGCCGAAAATAAATGAAGACGGTAAGACATTGAAAGAAAATGCAATTAAGAAAGCGAGGACCGTCGCCTCTTTAACTGGCAAAATTGCCTTAGCCGATGATAGTGGTTTAGAAGTAAAAACACTGAACGGTGACCCGGGGGTTTATTCATCACGGTTTGCAGGTGAAGGTTGTAGTTATGCGGACAACAATCGTAAACTGTTGAAATTGATGAAGAATATAAATGAAAAAAAAAGGAATGCACTCTTTCGTTGTATAATTGCTTTAGCCTTTCCGAACGGGGAAATTAAGACCGTTGAAGGGAAAATTAAAGGGTCGATTAGCAAAAGAATCCTTGGAAGATATGGTTTTGGTTACGACCCGGTTTTTTTGGTCCCCGGATATGGGAAAACCTTTGCCCAACTTGGTCCAAAAATTAAAAACAGAATTAGTCATCGTGCACAAGCCCTACAAAAGATAAGAAAAGTGATTAGTGAAATAGTGAATTAGTGAAATGGTGGAATAGTGGGAT
>CAZRHN010000080.1:0-3920 GCA_964599925.1 uncultured bacterium | reverse complement strand
GAAGAAAATTAGGGTTGCTCATATTATCACTAAACTCGAACTCGGTGGCGCACAGCAAAATACTTTATATACCATTGAACACCTTCCGCGGGACAAATATGAAGTTATTTTAATCAGTGGTTGCGGCGGTATTCTTGACGAAGAAGCAAAAAAAATTCCCCAAACAAAAGTCTATTTTGTTCCAGAATTGGTTCGTGAGATTAGTCCCTTTTATGATTTTGTCGCGTTCCTACGTCTCCTGCGTCTTCTGCGTCTCCTCCGTCCCGATATTATTCACACCCATTCTTCCAAAGCCGGCATTCTTGCTCGCTGGGCCTCCTGTTTCTGTAACCTGATTAACCATTTCACCATTTCACCATTTCACCATTTCACTATCATCATCCACACTTTCCACGGATTTGGTTTCAATTCATACTTGAAGTTTCCATTAAAAGAAATTTTCATTTTTTTAGAACAAATTACCGCTCTAATCAGCACAAAACTTATTGCTGTCTCCGAAGAAAATATTAAAAAGGGGACAGGCTACTTTATTGGTAATAAAAACAAATATGTCCTTATTCGCAGTGGGATAAAAATTGACCAATTTAAAGAAGGTAGTCGGCCCTTAAGGGCCGAACTACTTGAAAAAATGAGAAAAGAATTTAGGATCCAGCCGGAAGAAAAAGTAGTTACAATGATTACTCCTTTTAAACCACAAAAAGCACCCCTTGACTTTGTCCGGACGGCAAAATATGTAAAAGAAAAAACACCAAATGTGAAATTCTTGCTTGTTGGTGATGGGGAACTACGAGAAAATTTGGAATCTGTAATTTGCAATCTGCAATTAAGCGGAAGTGTACTTTTGCCGGGTTGGAGGAGAGATATACCGGAAATCTTAGCAATTACTGATATCTTCGTTTTAACCAGTCTTTGGGAGGGATTGCCAAGAACAATCCTTGAAGCAATGTCTTCGGGAAAACCAGTAGTGGCTACTGCGGTTGACGGAAATCGAGAAATTGTCAAAAATGGAATTACTGGTTTTTTAGTCCCGCCGAAAGAACCTCAAAAAATAGCCGAAAAAGTAATCTTTTTGCTTGCCAACCAAGAGATCGCCCGTAAAATGGGTAACGAAGGAAAAAAAATAATTAACACTTCTTTTGATATTGACTGTATGGTTAACCAACTTGACCAACTCTACAATTCTTTATCTGTTCGCATCCGCAAGTAATCAGCCTAAATCCACCTTTCCCAAAAAATTTTTTTTCACCTCTTGACAAACCATCAAAACTGGCTTATAATGTATTTAGAACATTTAGAATTTTCTAAAAGTAAAAAAAAAGCGAATAGAACAAATGGTAGCAAATAATGCGAATATAAAATTAGTGTGATTCGTTGTCATTCGGGTAATTCGTTTACATGAACCAAAAACTTTCTCAAATTGAAGACCTTTTCATTGAAACTGCTGGTGATTTAGCCCGCAGCATCAGTATCAATCCGGTGGTTGGACAACTCTATGCTCTTCTTTATATTCGTAGGGATCCGGTCTCTTTGGATGAAATGGCTGAGAAACTAAAAATTAGCAAAGGTAATGCCAGTGTAAATATCCGTGTTTTAGAAAGTTGGCAAGCAACAAAAAAAGTGTGGGTTAAAGGGTCGAGAAAAGATTATTACACCGCCGAGACTGATTTTCTGAAAATTGTCATTAACCGTTTAAACGAAGGACTTACCCGCCGTTTGAGCATAACTAACGCTTCTTTTGAAAAAATCAAAACACTTTTAAATGAGAATCAATCCGCATGTAATAAAGAGAATAAAAATACGATTGAATTTTACAAAACAAGAATAAAACAATTGCAAGAAATGCGTGGTTTTGTAGAAAGTTTATTAAAAGTTTTACCATCACTGAACTTATTGAAAGAGAAAAATAATCTTTCCAAACTTCTAACTATTGCTAAGACTCTAAAAAAATTGTGAAAAAGATAATTTTCAAAACTGATTGTAAGTATTTTTTCTATGACCGCCCCTGCGTTTACCATAAGGAAAAAAGAACAATTTGTGACGGCTGTCAACATTACCAACCCGAAGGATACAAGATTCTTCTTATCAAACTCGGAGCAATAGGTGATGTTTTACGCACAACCTCCCTGCTTAAACCTTTAAAAAATCGCTACAAAAATTCGACTCTTTACTGGATAACTCTTGAGGAATCGGTTCCCCTTCTCCAAAATAATCCATTTGTTGACCATATTCTTGTTTATGACATCCAAACTTTCTCACGAGTATTAAGCGAAGAATTTGATTTATTAATAAATTTAGATTTGACTTCAGATAGTCTTTTTTTAGCCACTTTAGCGAAAGCAAAAAAGAAAAAAGGTTACGGGGTGAATCGGAGAGGCAAAGTAATTTGTTTTAATCCTGAAGCGGGAGAATGGTTTGCTTTAAGTCATAATGATGAATTGAAAAAGAAAAATAAAAAAACATATCAGGAGCATATTCTAAAAATTGTTGGAATTAAAAAACCAAGAAAATTTGAGGATTACGAAATAGTTGTTAATCTCACCGAAGAAGAAAAAAAAATTGCTCAAGAATTTGCCCAGAGAAACTGTCTATTTGATAGACCTGTCCGTTGCTCCGCCTTGGCAAACGGGTCAAGTCATTGCATTGTTGGATTAAACACCGGGGGTGGGGATAAATGGAAAAAAAAAGCTTGGACAGTGGAAGGGACGGTGGAGTTAATTAAGTTACTAAGTAACAACCGGAGAACAACAATTTTGCTTTTTGGTGGAAACAAAGAAAAAGAACGTAACAATAAAATAAAATTCAGAGTTCAAAGTTTAAAGTTCGGAAAAAATATCATTGATACCGGAACGGATAACACTCTACGGCAATTTATCGCATTAGTAAACCTGTGCGATGTAGTTGTTGCAACAGATACATTAGCGTTACATGTAGCATTGGGACTAAAAAAGAAAGTAGTTGCTTTATTCGGTCCAACTTCCGTAAATGAAATTGAGATGTATGGACTCGGCAAAAAAATCCTTTCACCGATTGATTGTGCGGTTTGTTATAACCAAAAGTGTGCTAAAAAACCTGACTGTATGGATTTGATTAAACCCGAAAAGGTATATAAAACTATCACTGCAGTGGTTTGACCCGCCTGTCAGAATCCCTGAAACAATATCGGGACAGCGGGCAAGTTATCAAACTTTATGAATAACATTTATCAAAAAATTTTTTATTCTACAACTAAATACTTAGTGCTAAAAAATGTTTTTATGTTTACTGCCGGAGTCCTTTCAATCTTTATTGTGCGGTTACTTGCTCCTGCAGAATACGGTAAATGGACTTTAGTTTACCAGTTAGTAGCAACTCTTGGACCAATTCTCAGTTTGGGATTTCTCTCAACTTTAGCCAAGTTTATCCCCGAGTGTACCGATGTAAAAAGAAAGAATGAACTATTTTCCCAAGCACTGTTCATAGTTATACTTGCCTTTTTGGTTTTCTCAATACTTTATACCGCCGGGACATCCTGGTTCCCCAAGATTATTCCGCTTGAAATCAGAGTTGTAAAGTATCCATTTTTATTTTTTATTGGTGCACTGGCTTTTGTAAATCTTGTAGAGGGATTTTATCGCGGTTTAGGCAAGTTTAACCAGTGGACAATAATTGACGGTGGAAGAAGTATTTTATCCGCTGGATTAGCAATTTTACTTTTTCTTACTTTATCAAAAAGTTTTGAAACAGTTTTCTATACCTACTTTTTTTTAATTATACTTTTCCTGATTACTCTTCTGTTCCACCTACGAAAAAATCTTAATCTTAATCTTAATCTTGAACCACAAATAATAAAATTCAGTCTAATTATGCTTGCTGGACAGATTGTTTTTTTACTTGGGACAACAATTGATTCAGTGTTGCTGAGAGCACTGCTTAAAGACCCG
>CAZRHN010000079.1:0-3986 GCA_964599925.1 uncultured bacterium | reverse complement strand
AGAGAGAAGTTGAAACGTTATTTTATTACTGGGTTAATTGTTCTTCTACCTTTATGGTTTACTCTTTACATTTTTTGGATATTTTTTTCTTTTGTCGCAAAATTTTTTATACCAATCTTACGTCCCTTATTTAATTATCTTCTTGGCGAAGAGTATATACCCTTTTTCCCTTTTCTTCTCAAGTTAAGCGCCTTTCTTATTGCTTTACTCATTATCTGGTTAGTAGGTCTTTTGGCAACAAACATTTTTGGACGAAAAATTTTTCAAAAACTTGACCAGACCTTTGCTACTATTCCTTTAATTCGTCAAGTTTACAGCACTTTCAGTAAACTAACTCAGATATTCTTCAGCGGAAAAACACAATTTCAGCGAGTCGTTTTGGTTGAATTCCCGAGAAAAGGGTTATATGCTTTAGGTTTCATAACTAACGAAAAAAACTGGCAATTTGTTGACCAACCCGGTGAAGCAGTATTAAATGTATTTATTCCCACCACACCTAATCCGACAAGCGGTTTTTTCCTTCTTATCCCGGAGAAAGAAGTTATTCCTTTAGAGATGAGTGTTGACGATGCACTCAAAATGGTCATCTCCGGTGGTATCGTCTCACCCGAAAACCTACCCCTTAAAACAAAAAAAGAAAGTTTCGATGAAAACTCAACTTAAAATGATTGATAAAAATCTATATTTTCTTATTCAGAACCTACTTCCTGAAGGGATAATTTATGCTGAAATTTATGCTGAAGAAACAAATTCCTTACATTTATTTTATGAGGATAAACGTATTGAACCAATCGTTAGTAACAAAGAAAAAGGTTTTGGATTGCGTTATTTTCATAACCAGGAAGTTTTTTATCTTTCTACCAATGAAAAAGAAAAAATTAAACCTCTCCTTGGGCAGGCTTTAAAAAAAGAAATAAAAGTCATCTCCAGCTGTAAACCTTTCCCACAATTAGTAGAAGGCAAACATTGTTTCATTCAGCAACCAGAAAGTATTACTTTAGAAGAAAAAATTGACCTTTTAAAAATGGCTGAAACATCCGCACGTCAGATAAGTGAAGAAATTAGCCAGGTTTCTTTACATTATGGTGAAAGACAAAAAAAAATATGGTTTCTCAACACCGAAAATCAGGCATTTACTGAGGAACGGATATATTTAATTTTTTCGGTTGAGGTTGTAGCAAAACGGGATAAACTTATCCAAACTGCCTCAGAGGTTGTCGGCGGGTTAACCGGCTGGGAATTTTTTCAAGAACGAGATTTAAAAAAATTGGCTGAGAAAGTTGGAAAGCGTGCGGTAGCAAAACTTTCCGCACCCGAAGCACCGGTAGGGGAAATGCCAGTAGTTCTTGACTCTAAAGCCGGTGGAACAATGATTCATGAAGCAATCGGTCACTCCTTGGAAGCGGATTCGGTGCAAAAAGGTATCTCTCCGGTATACGCCGGGAAAATCGGAAAAAAAGTCGCAAAAGAATTGATTACCATAGTTGACGAACCCACCTTACCGAACCAGAATGGTTCTTACATTTTTGATGATGAGGGAGTTAAAGCAAAAAAAACCGTCTTGGTTGAAAATGGCATTTTAAAAAATTATCTCTATGACCGTTGGACAGCAAGAAAAGACAAACTTTCATCAAATGCCCATGGTAGAAGGGAATCCTACCATTGTAAACCTCTCCCGAGGATGTCTAACACTTATATCCTTCCGGGTAAAGATGAACCAGAAAAAATTGTTCGTTCGGTAGATAAAGGACTGTTGGTAAAAAAGATGGGTGGTGGACAGGTAAATACCGCAACCGGTGATTTCGTTTTTGAAGTTGAAGAGGGATATTTAATCAAGAATGGAGAAATTGGACATTTAGTTCGCGGGGCAATACTTCTTGGAAATGGAGCAGATGTGTTGCAATCAATTGATATGGTTGGCAAAGACCTTGGTTGGTCAATTGGTATTTGCGGCAAAGATGGACAAGGAGTTCCGGTTTCTGACGGGCAACCGACATTAAGAATACCCAAACTTCTCGTTGGCGGTACTAAGAAAACATAGTATTCGCGAAAATTCGCTTTTTCTATTCGTGTCAATTCGCATTCTTATTTTTTCTCCGGGTATATTCATCCATAATCCTTTTCTCTTCGGGAGTTAAACTTTCTATGCCCCGAATCAAAATCTTATCTAAGATGCGGTTGACCTCTTTTTCAAGGTTGCCAATTTTTTCTTGATAAACCCGTCTCTTGAAGAGATTTCGCAATCTTATCTTCGGGAAATGTAATATAGGTAGAAATCTTTCCAGATGGAAACGATATTTCCAGACCGGGAACTTTAAGTAAATGTATCCTACTACCAGTCCCCCAAGGTGTCCAAGGTGAGCGATACCTGGACCGGAACCAGAAATACCGGCAAGAAAAGCAACTATACCAAGCAAAATTGCTAAATGTTTCGCTTTTATTGGAATAAGAAAATAAAGATAAATTATTGCTTCAGGATAAAGCATAGCGAAAGCCGCTAAAATACCATAAATTGCACCCGAAGCGCCAATGTTCGCCATCATTGATTTAGGACCGGTGAGAATGATGAAAAGAGCTGCACCCAAACCACAGATAAAATAATATTTTAAGAAAGGTTTTGTCCCCCAGGCATCTTCAACGCTTTTACCAAACATCCAGAGGATAAAGAGGTTAAACAAAAGATGGAATAGTCCCCCATGGAGAAACATATAGGTGAAGACCTGCCAGAACCAGAAATTTTTTGTTACCCGGTAAGGGACTAAACCAAAAGTGTAGATAAAACTCCTTCCGGCGAAAACTTGGATTATATAAACAGCAATATTGCTGACAAGTAACCATTTTATTGCCTTGGGTAAATAATCCAAAGATAATGGTGTATGAGAAAAAGTATGACGCATTTCTTATTTCTCTTCTTTAGTTTGAATGTTTTTAGTTTAGGACAAAAGAAAAAGATTGTCAAGGCTAAATCTTCTTGACTTTTGATAATGAATTTTGTAATTTAAATATTTATTTAAGGAAAGGAGGAATTGCTGAAATGTTAGCCAAAGATATTATGAGCAAAAATGTAATCACGGTGAGAGAAAATACCGATATTAAAGAAATAATCTCTCTTCTTCTTAAACATCGGATTAGTGCGGTAGCGGTGGTTGATGAGAAAAATCATCTTCTTGGTGTAGTGAGTGAAGGTGACCTGCTTTATAAGAAAAGGTTGCCCACTTCAATTGATTGGGTTCAGAATTACGGAGGTTATTACTATGTGCGTCCGGAACAGTTGCTTGAAGAACATCGGAAGATGGAAGGTTCAACCGCAAAAGAGATAATGACTGCGGTTCCAATTTGTGTAAACGAGGATACACCGGTATCGGAAATTGCCACCTTGATGTTGAAAAGAGGGATAAAAAGAGTTTTCGTTCTTCGCGAAAATAAACTTGTTGGCGTGGTCAGTCGGGGGGACATTCTCAAAGAGATAATTTCCGAAATGAACAAAAAGGAGGAATAGGAGATGTTAGCAAAAGATATTATGACTAAGAATGTAATTACGGTGAAAGAAAATACACCAGTGCGGGAAGTGATTCGTATACTTTTAGAAAATAGAATTTCCGGTGTTCCAGTAGTGGATAAAGAAAATAATCTCATTGGAATAATTTCCGAAGCAGACTTAATTTATAAAGAAAAGTCGCTTCTACCAATAACCAGTTATCATGAAAATCATAAAAAATTTATGAATGCTTACCGGAAAAGTTTAGCCAAGACCGCCGGTGAGATAATGACTAAAGATGTAATTACCGTGAGTGAAGAGACAACCGTTGAAGAAATTGCTACCTTGATGTTAGAAAAATGGATAAAGCGTGTGCCGGTAGTGAAAGATAGAAAAGTCGTTGGGATTATCAGTCGTCCGGATATAATGAGAACGATTTCCATTAAATAATACTTGATTTCAGCGATTACGAAAGGCGATTGCGGTGATTAACTTCCTATCAATAAAT
>CAZRHN010000078.1:0-4011 GCA_964599925.1 uncultured bacterium | reverse complement strand
GTCAAACCCGTAAGCCCTCCTTGCTTCCCTGTCTCTTCCAATAAATTCAGGCATTTTTTATTCCTCCTTTTTTAACGTTTTTTGTATCCCCTCGTAGATATCAAGTTTAAGTGTCATATTTTCGGTAAAGTTATTTTTTTCTGGGCTTGGTAGCGACCTTTTTTGTCAGCATAAGAGATTTCGCAAATTTCGTCACTTTCTAAAAAAATAACCTGGGCGATACCCTCAAAAGCATAGATTTTTGCTGGGTAAGGTGCGGTATTAGTAATTTCTAAGGTTGCGTAGCCCTCCCATTGCGGTTCAAAAGGTGTGACATTGACAATTATTCCACAGCGCGCATAGGTTGATTTACCAAAACATAAAGTCAAAATATTTCTTGGGATGCGGAAATATTCCAAACTGCGTGCCAAAATAAAAGAATGTGCTGGGATGATACATTCTTTGCCTTTATGTTCTTTAAACAGTTTGGGATTAAAATTTTTCGGGTCAATGATTGTCGTTTTTTGCGTTTTTGCGTTTTGCGTTATTGCGTTATTTGTGTTTTTGGCGATAAAAAATTCGTCAGCGAGACGCAGGTCATACCCATAAGAAGATAGTCCATAAGAAATGACCCCTTTACTGACCTGCTCTTCAGCAAAAGGGTCAATCATTTTTTGTTCAAGAGCCATTTTTCTAATCCATTTATCTGATTTTATCATTTCTTTCACGAATATCACGAATTAACTGCACGAATATTCGCGAATTTCTATTCGTGTTCATTCGTGAGTATTATTCGTGTCCATTAGTGAATTGTTTATCCACATTTAGAGTATCCGCAGGAATGACAAATTATGCAACCTTCTTCGTAACTAAGCATATTTCCGCAATCGGGACATTGAGGACATATACCGAGTTTACTTAAATTTGTAATTTGGGCTGATGTCCCTCCTCCACCAATTGGTTCAAAAAGAGATGGCGTCTTTTTTTCCTTAAGATAACTTTCCATCGCTCTGGCTAAAGCATCGGCACAGGAAAGAATTACCCCTTGTTCAGTGAATGCTGGCTGCGGACAGCGGATTCCTTTAAGTTGTTCAATTATTTCTTCTGATTTTAATCCCGAACGCAGAGCCAAAGAAACAAGTCTACCAATTGCTTCTGACTGAGATGCGGTGCAACCGCCAGATTTGCCGAGGAGAGTAAAAACTTCACAAGGACCTTGTTCGTCTTCATTAATGGTTACATACATATTTCCGCATCCAGTCTGCATCTTGAAAGTTTCCCCGACAGTTACCTGAGGACGGACACGGGCAATCTTTTCGCCTCTTTCTCCGGGTTTACCGATGGTAAGCACCTGTTTAGTGCGACTTCCATCACGGTAGACAGTTACACCTTTGCAACCTAACTTGTAGGCTAAAAGATACACTTTGGCGATGCCTTCCGGAGTTGCTTGATTGGGGAAATTAACCGTCTTGGATACCGCATTGTCAACATATTTTTGGAATACCGCTTGCATACGGATATGTATTTCCGGTGGGATATCATAGGCGGTAACGAAAACACGGCGTATATCTTCCGGTATTTCTTTCATTTCTCTAATTGAGCCTTTTTCAGCAATTTTTTTAATCAGTTCCGGAGAATAAAATTTTCTATTTTTTGCAACTTCAGCAAAGTAAGGGTTAAGTTCAAAAAGTTGTTCGTTATCCAGAACATTAGCCCGCACATAAACTAAGGCATATAACGGTTCAATACCACTTGATACACCGGCAATTATACCAATTGTTCCCGTAGGTGCAATTGTAGTTAAAGTAGCGTTACGGCGTGGAGGACCACCAGCATATACACTGCGTGAAAAATTCGGGAATGAACCGCGTCGTTGAGCGAGGTCAGATGACTCTTTTTCTGCTTCCTTTCGTATAGTGAAGATTATTTTTTCGGCAAGTTCCAATGCTTCATCTGAATTATAAGGTATTTCTAACTGAACTAAGAGGTCAGCAAAACCCATTACTCCGAGACCAATTTTCCGATTTGCGAGAGTCATTTCTTTAATTTTTTCTAACGGATACTTGTTTATATCAATAACATTATCAAGGAAATGCACCGCAATACGAGTAACCCAAATTAAGTTGTCCCAATCAAGTTCCGGTTTACCGTTAGTGAAGCGCACCATTTTCGCCAAATTAATTGAACCTAAGTTGCAGGATTCGTAAGGAAGGAGTGGCTGTTCACCGCAAGGATTAGTAGATTCAATTCCCCCAAGTTGGGGCGTAGGGTTACTCTCATTTATTTTATCTAAAAAAATTATCCCCGGTTCACCACTTTTCCAAGCCATTTCTACAATTTTATTAAATACTTCTCTTGCTTTAAGTTTTTTTACTACCTCCCTTGTCCGTGGATTAATTAATTCATATTCTTCATCTCTTTGAAGTTGTTGCATAAATTTATCAGTCAAAGCGACAGAGATATTGAAATTAGTAAATTCTGTTTCTACTTCTTTGCAGGTAATAAATTCTTCAATATCCGCATGGTCAATTCTTAAGATTCCCATATTTGCCCCTCTCCGTGTGCCACCCTGTTTTACCGCTTCGGTTGCCGCATTAAAAACACGCATAAAGGATACCGGACCTGAGGAAATACCACCAGTAGATAAGACAACATCACCTTTTGGACGTAATTTAGAGAAAGAAAAACCTGTACCCCCGCCCGATTTGTGAATTAATGCGGTTGCTTTTACTGCTTCAAAAATTGATTCCATTGAGTCATCTACCGGAATAACAAAACATGCAGAGAGTTGTTGTAGTTCTCTCCCGGCATTCATTAAAGTAGGCGAGTTAGGTAAGAACTCTAAAGTAGACATTATATTGTAGAATTCTTCTTCAGATTTTTTGGCATCTTCACCATAGAGCGTATCCGCAGAAGCAATATTTTTTGCTACCCGACGGAAAAGTTCTTCGGCGGTTTCTACAATTTCTCCTTTTTCATTTTTCCGTAAATACCGTTTCTCTAAAACTCTTAAAGCATTAGGAGCTAAAGGAATAGCGGTCATTGTAACCATTATTGTGTCCTCCCTTACTACAGTCTAAGAGGAATTTAGCACTTTTAGACTGTTTTACTTTTAGGCTGTTTTTTAACTGATTTCTTATTTTCTAGATTTTGTATTTTTTCTAATTCACGCAAAAAAGTTGTCGTATCGGGAAATTTGCGATATACCGAAGCAAAACGGATATAAGCAACATCGTCAATTTTTTTAAGTTTTTCTAAAACTTTCTCACCGATAACACTTGATTTTACTTCCATTAAATAATCGCGTAGTTCATACTCAATTTCGCTGATAATTTTTTCGATTGTTCCCAGAGAAATTGGTCTCTTTTCGCAGGCACGCATTATCCCTTCCCGCAATTTATCTCGATTGAAAGGTTCCCGTTGATTGTTGGCTTTAATCACCATTAAGGGAATTTCTTCCAGCCGTTCGTAAGTAGTAAAACGTTTGCCGCAGGCTTTACACTGACGCCGGCGGCGAATCACCGCAGCATTTTCTACCTGGCGGGTGTCAATTACATGGTCTTTATCTTTTTTACAGTAGGGGCAACGCATCTCTAATTTCCGTCGGTGAGGATACTATGTATAGTAGCAAAGAAATTATATAATACTACATATAGTTTGTCAAGTAAAAAATAAAAAAATTTAGAAAATGAAAATACGCAAGAAAGCAACTATACTTAACAACTCGCCAAAAAGAAAAAATTCCCAGAGAAATTTCTTGGGTATCTCTTCTTTAATTATTGAAGGAAAATTCCAAATAAAGGAGAGAAAAACAAGGAGAGTTGCCGAGATTAGGAGTAACCAATTTAGACGGCTCATTTTTACGGGAAATTTTTTTTCTGAAAAGTAAACCATTGCAAAAGCGAAAAGAAGCAAAGTTAAAGAAACGATTATTGGTGCCAAAACTGGTCCCGTCCATGCAACAGGAATAAGGAAAAGAATATCCCAGGTAAGAAGCGATTCCGGCCAATTTAAAATTATTTTTAACCAGAA
>CAZRHN010000077.1:0-4019 GCA_964599925.1 uncultured bacterium | reverse complement strand
CGCTGTAATCGTTCTTTTCAGCCAGAGGCTGATCTGCCTATGGCATGAAAAAATCACTGTAATCAAATGTAACTGAACTTATGTGAAGTTACATAGAAAGAAATGAAAAAGAAGAATAATAGTGAGCGCTTTGAAGTTTGTTTACAGTTTATAGAACTGGATTTAACCACCGAATGTAACCTGTGGTGTCAACATTGCCGAACAAATGCGAACTTAACCTATCGTAATCTGACTTTTAAGACCTATACCTCCCTTGTCGACCAAATCCAGGTAATGGGTGTTAAGAACCTTGCTTTATCCGGTGGCGAACCATTACTAAATAACCGCCTGGTTAAAATGATTGCCTATGCACGCGGTAAAGGACTGGAAGTTCACCTAATTACTAATTCCACTCTGATTACCGAGAAACACGCCCGGGTATTCAAAAACTTACATTTTTTGCACCCCAAAGGAAAACTCCGTATAGTAACCAGTCTTGATGGTTTGGAGGAAACACACGACAATTTAAGGGGTTGCCAAGGGGCATTTCATTTGTGTCTTTCTGGGGTCAAGCATTGTATTGACCAAGGACTTGAAGTAGATGTAATCACGACTCTGCGGCCGGATAACCTTAACCAGATAGCCTCGTTAGCAGATATGGCAGAAAATCTCGGGTGCAATCTCTTTAAAGTGCGCCCAATTATCCCTTTAGGACGGGCTCGCTCTAATCCGTCTTTGTCAATCAATAGAGAGATGTATTTTATGGCCTTGAGCCGTCTCGTGAGAATTAAATATAAGAAAAAAGGTTCATTAGGAGTAGAGTCAAGTGACCCTTTATGGCTCTTAGCCGATAGAAAGTTGTTGGAGGGTCTGGAAAATTCTTATGAAATAGAAAACGGTTCAGTAATCGGTGGATGTTCCGCGGGAATTTATAGTTTGTATATTTCCGCTGAGGGATGGGTCTTCCCTTGTGCTTATCTTCCCTGTAAACTCGGGCAGATTAAGGATAAACCATTAGCCGAAATCTGGGCCGATTCTCCGTTCTTAAAATCTCTCCGTAACCGCGATTATCTACAAGGAAGATGTGGTAAATGCAAATACAGGTTCGTCTGTGGAGGATGTAGAGGCAGGGCATTCGCTATATCCGGCAACCTGATGGGTGAGGACCCGTTATGCAAAAAGGTTGCTGAGGAAATCTAAACTGTCCCGAAATAACCTATGGCAAGAATTGCTTTTTGTCAGAATTATGCCCATGAATATTTAGGACTGATGTACTTGTCCGCAGCCTTAAAAAAAGAAGGACACAAAGTGGATGTTTTTCTTTATCAAGGGCAAGGAAAAAAGAATTTTCTCTCAGAATTAAGCAGATTTAAACCTGATTTAATCGGTTTTTATTGTATAACCGGTAATTTTAACTGGGCACGAGAGTTTTCCTCTTTAGTGAAAGAGGCATTACCGGTTCTGACAATTTTCGGTGGTCCGCATCCAACTATTTGTCCGGAAATTATCAATGAGCCATCAATAGACATAGTATGCCGCGGTGAAGGTGAATTGACTCTCTCCGAACTGGCAAAAAAATTAGGCAAAAAAGAAGATTTTTCCACTCTTTCGGGACTATGGGTAAAAATTGGCAATAAAGTTTTTAAAAATGATCTGCGTCCCTTGATTGAAGATTTAGATAATCTCCCTTTCCCGGACCGAGATTTATATCCAAAGAAGTATCCTTTTTTGCAGAGGAGTCAGAAATTCTTTTTAGCCGGTAGAGGTTGTCCTTTTGAGTGTTCATTTTGTGTTCACTCTGCGGTAAGGAAACTTTACCAAGGGAAAGGTCGGTATGTTCGCTTTAGACAACCGAGCAAAGTTATAGATGAAATTGAATTTGTGAAGAACAATTATTTTACCCGGACTGTATATATGCGGGACGATACATTCATTTTAAATCAAAATTTTATCCATAATTTTGCTAATGAATACCACCGGCGAGTAGCCTTACCTCTGATTTGTCTTGTGCGTGCAGATTTGCTTAATGAAGAGGTAGCGCGAAATCTTCATTTTGCCGGCTGCCGGAAAGCGTTTATGGGAGTGGAGACTGGTTCCGAGGAAAGACGTGAAAAAATCCTAAAGAAAAAAATTACCAATCAACAGGTCTATCAGGCTGCCGCTTTACTAAAGAAATATAGAATAAAATTCCGTGCTTACAATATGTTAGGTCTACCTGAGGAAACTCTTAACGATGCCTGGGAGACAGTAAAAATAAACAATGAGATTAAACCTGACTACCCTTACTGTTTTCTTTTCTTCCCTTACCCGGGTACGGTTCTTGGCGAATATGCGAAAACAAAGGGTTTGGTTGAGACAGAAAGTCTGTTAAATGAACCTTCTTATTTAATCAGGAGTCTTATTTCTTCCCCGGTTAAACACGAGTTGGAGAACCTGCAAAAACTATTTTTCTATGCAGTGAAATTTCCTTGGCTCTCCTCACTGATTAAAGGGTTAATTAGATTAAGGAGAAACATATTTTTTGATTTAGCATTTGTGGTTAGTTATACCTGGTGCACCGCCCAAAGTGAAAATTTAAGGGGCAAGGAGTTATTTGCTTTTAGTGGTCGCCTGCTTAATTATTTCTTTAATTTTCGGAAAAACAATAAATAAAATGGAAAATTAATTAAGTAGTCGGCCCTTAAGGGCCGACTACGGGTTTTCTAATCTGTGTAATCTGCGGTAAATAATCTGTGTAATCAAATGCAAATGTATGAATTAAGTTTTAAGGAAGTAGCCGAGAAATATCCGGATTTCCCCCGGCTAGTTTTACGTAAAATTGATACCGCATTGCGTGGGATTATTCCTACCGAGAAAGCATTAGAAAGAGCAAAAGAAGAAGGTGCGCTTTACGAAGTTTCGGCGGGAAAAACTTCTAAACCGGGATTTCTTTGCGGTGCAGTATTCAGAGATGGAACCTGGCTCTTGGGTCTGGAAACTTTCTTACAATGCTTACCCTCTAGGATTATGAGAAGAGGTAACCCATATACTTTGGATGTGGTTAGTGGGAAGTTGTATCTCGTAGATGACGGAGAACCATTGGAAGAAGTTCATTTAGTGCCTGTTCCTAAATACTATGCTAAAAAAACCAGCCGGGGAAAACCAATGTCAGAAGTGGTAACTTCTCGCTTCCCTAACTCCTTAGCGATTACTGTTTTGCACTGTTATTATGATGAAAAAGAAAATGCCGATGAGGCACCTCCTTGTAAATTTTGTTTTTATGCTACCCCTTCTTTCCGTCGTAAAGAAGAAAATTATACACGCGAAAACTTAGAAGACCTTCATCAGACAATAAATGAAGCATTGGAAGAAGAAGGAAGGTGGAAAAGTATCTACTTAGTCGGTGGCTCTGACCCGAGAGGAGGTTCGCCTTACGAAAAGGAAGTGGAAGAATGTCTTAAAGTATTAGAGACAATAGAAAAGTGTTCTGGCGGAGAAAAAATTTTTGTCCAGGCGATTGCCAGTGCTTTTCCTCGGGAACAACTACTCCGCTTGAAAGAAGCCGGACTAACCGCATATAACTCAAATATTGAAGTCTGGGATGAAAAACTTTTTCAATGGGTTTGTCCGGGGAAAGCGAAATATTTCGGAAGACAATACTGGATAGATTGTATCCTCTCGGCAGTAGAAATCTTTGGTCAGGGGAATGTATCCACGCAAATTGTTGCCGGTGTAGAATTAGCCCAACCTTACGGATTTAAGAATACGGAGGAGGCACTCGCCTCCAATCTGGAATGTGCAGAATTTTTTGCCCGTTATGGTGTCCATACAAATTTTTGTATCCTTTTACTTGGTGAAGGTAGTATATTTTATCAAGAAAAACAAAAACTACCACCCTTGGAATATTGTGTCCGGTTGGCTAAGGACTTCAATGAGATTAGAAGAAAACATAAGTTAAATGTAGGTTTTCAAGATTACCGACGCTGGCCAAATTTTCCAGATACGGATTTAGCGAGGCTTGACTATAGTGAAGTGTAATAGTGAAATAGTGTCACCTCTTC
>CAZRHN010000076.1:2619-4053 GCA_964599925.1 uncultured bacterium | reverse complement strand
TAAATGAAGAAAGGGGAAAAGATGAAAAAAGTAGTAATTGTGGGTAGTGGAATTAGTGGCTTGACTTGTGCGTATAAAATCAAGAAGAAAAGTAAAGAGGTTAATTTGCCAGTTGAGATTAGTCTTGTTGAAAAAGAGAACCGGTTAGGTGGTGTTTTTCTTACCGAAAAAATCAATGGTTTCTTGATTGAAGGTGGTCCCGATTGTTTTGAATCGGAAAAACCGCATACTCTGGCGTTGGCTGAAGAACTGGGTATCGGCGAACGAGTAATCGGTGGTAGTGAGGAAGCACACCTTACTTTTGTCTTCTTGAACGGTAAGTTATGGCTATTACCCAAGGGTTTATTATCCCTCGCTCCAACGCGTATTTCTGACCTAATTTTTTGTCCTTTCCTTACCTGGTCTGGAAAAATGCGCGCTGGTTTTGAACTTTTTATCCCACCCTGGGAAGGGGGAAGTGAAGATATCAGTTTAGCCGAATTTTATAAACGTCGGTTTGGAAAAGAAATATTTGACCGTGTTGCCGAACCTCTTTTTGGAAGCATTTATGCCTGTATTCCGGAAAATATTAGTGTTAAAAGTTGTTGGCCAAGAGCATTGCAGTTAGAAAAAGAATACGGTAGTTTGATTCGGGGAATGTTAACCCGAAGGAGAATGCGCAAGAAAACAAGTGTTCCCGGACAAAAAAAATTGCCGGTTTTTTTAACTTTTATAGATGGCATGCAAGAACTTACCGATACTTTGCTAAAAAATCTTGCTGGGGTAGTTTTTCAAACCGGGAAAAAGGTGGTAAGTTTAATATTTAATTCGGGAGAGAGAAAGTATACCCTTTTTCTTGATGACGGGACAAGTCTTACTGCTGATGTTTGTATTCTGGCAACCGCGCCTTCCTATGCAACTGCAGAAATAGTTAAAAATATTGATTCCGGTCTATCCGATATGCTGATGCGAATTCCTTACGCTTCAAGTGCAACAATTTCGCTCGGTTACAGGCGCGAAGGTTTCCCGCATCCTTTGAAAGGTTTTGGTGTCCTTGTTTCAAGACAGGAAAAATTGCAAGTTAAAGCGATTAGTTGGTCTTCAACTAAATTCGTTGGACGTGCACCTGAAGGCTATGTGTTAATCAGAGCATTTGTTGGCAATGCGGAAGAAGAAACAATAGTTTATCAGAACGATGAAGAAATCTTGAAAGTGGTAAAAGAAGATTTAAAACAAATTATGGGAATAAATGTGGAACCGGTTCTCAGCAAAATTTATCGCTGGCCGAATTCAATGGTCCAATATATCCTTGGACACGAAAAAAGGGTTAAATTTATTGAAGAAAAAACTAAAAAATATCCCGGGCTTCACCTGATTGGGAATGCTTACCGGGGAATCGGAATCAGCGATTGTATTTATAATGCTACACGGTGTGCTGAGGAGGTGATTAAACTC
>CAZRHN010000076.1:1323-2519 GCA_964599925.1 uncultured bacterium | reverse complement strand
GATGAAAGGTATTCTTATAACTAACGATGATGGGATATACGGTCCTGGGCTCGCGCCTTTAGTTTCAGCACTTAAAAAAATAGGTAAACTTTACATTGTTGTGCCGAACCAGGAAAAAAGCGGGGTAAGTCATGCCCTGACTTTAGACCGCCCTCTCCGTGCCTACCAGATTAAAGACCAAGCAATTAACTCAAAGAATCTCTTTATTGTCAACGGGACACCTGCAGATTGTGTGCGCTTGGCAGTATTATCTTTATTCCGAGGAAAAATTGATTTAGTAGTTTCCGGGATCAACCGGGGAGCAAATCTCGGTGAAGATGTGGTCTATTCAGCGACGGTAGCGGCAGCGAGGGAAGCGGCGATGTTAGGAATCCCCGGGTTAGCAATTTCCTTATTGATAAAAAATGGACAATACTTTAACACTGCGGCAAAGTATGCCTACAGTTTAGCTAAATGGATGCTGAAAAACGGTCTCCCAAAAGGTGTATTTTTTAATCTAAATGTCCCTGATTTACCGGAGAAAGAAATTTCTGGATTTGAAATTACACGTTTAGGGAAACGTATCTATTCAAATAGAATTAATCCAAGAATTGACCCGCGGGGGTTAAAATATTACTGGTTAGCTGGGCGTGCTCCATCAGGAATAAATGAACCGGGAACAGATATTGCGGCAATAAATAAAAAGATGGTCTCTCTTACTCCCTTAAGATACGATTCTACTGCCTACGACCTGCTTAACAAATTATCGCTAATGAAATACTAATTCTGCCACAGTGATGAAATATGTTTAAACTGGTGTCAGATTTTCAACCTGCCGGTGACCAGCCGCAAGCAATTGAAGAATTAACCGAAGCATTGCTTGCTGGTGAAAAACATCAAGTTCTGCTCGGGGTTACCGGCTCGGGTAAAACTTTTACGATGGCAAATGTTATTGCTAACCTTAACAAACCGGTTTTAGTAATCTCTCATAATAAAACTTTAGCCGCACAACTTTACGCTGAATTTAAAACTTTCTTCCCAGAAAATGCGGTGGAATATTTTATTTCCTACTATGATTACTATCAACCCGAGGCATATATCCCGCAAACTGATACTTACATTGAAAAAGATGCATCAATCAATGAGCATATTGACCGTTTACGGCTTAAAGCGACAAGTTCACTCTTGGAACGCAACGATGTAATTGTTGTCGCCAG
>CAZRHN010000076.1:0-1223 GCA_964599925.1 uncultured bacterium | reverse complement strand
CCAAGATTAGAACAAGCATTAGTTGCCATTGAAGAAGAACTTAAAGAACGACTTAAAGAACTGCGTTCCCAGGGTAAACTTCTTGAAGCACAAAGATTGGAAATGCGCACAAAATACGATCTGGAAATAATGCGGGAAACCGGCACCTGCCACGGGATTGAAAACTATTCAAGGCATTTAAGCGGACGTCTACCCGGTGAACGCCCTGCCTGTTTAATTGACTATTTTTCAAGCGATTTCTTGGTAATCATTGACGAATCCCATGTTACCATACCCCAATTGTATGGGATGTATGAAGGGGACCGTTCAAGGAAAGAAACCTTAGTAGAATTTGGATTCCGTTTACCCAGTGCTTTAGATAATCGTCCTTTAAAATTTGCTGAATTTGAAAGTTTGGTTAACCGGACAACCTATGTTTCGGCGACCCCGGGTCCTTACGAGTTAAAAAAAGCAAAAGGTGAAGTCGTTGAACAAATTATCCGTCCGACCGGATTAGTTGACCCGGAAGTTGAGGTTAAACCAACGAAAGGACAAATTGACAATTTAATTAAAGAAATTGAAAAACGCGTTCAGCGTAAAGAACGGATTTTGGTTACTACTTTAACTAAACGAATGGCTGAAGATTTAGCCGAATATTTGCTTGGTAAAGGATTAAAAGTACGATATCTACATTCAGAAATTGAACCTTTAGAACGGGTGGAAATCTTGAAAGACCTGCGTAAAGGTGAATTTGATTGTTTGGTAGGAATAAATTTGTTACGCGAAGGGTTAGATTTACCCGAAGTATCTTTAGTTGCGGTTTTAGATGCGGATAAGGAAGGTTTTTTACGTTCCGAGACATCTTTAATCCAGGTCTGCGGACGGGCAGCAAGGAATGTTAATGGTGGGGTGATTCTTTATGCTGATTATCTCACCGGGTCAATGCAACGCGCATTAACCGAAATGGAACGCCGAAGAAAAAAACAGATTGAGCATAACCAAAGACATAAAATCACTCCCAAAACAATACAAAAAGCAGTCCAGGAACTTGAAGAGTTTAATTACCGGGCTAAAGAGAAAGGGGTTACTTTAGTCCGCGAAGATGGGATAGAATATGCGGCAAAAGAAAATTTGCCGCGCTTGATTGACCAACTTAATAAGCAAATGCAGGAGGCAGCAGATAACTTGGATTACGAACTTGCGGCAATACTCCGGGATAAACTTATTGAACTCAACGCCTTACC
>CAZRHN010000075.1:2600-4063 GCA_964599925.1 uncultured bacterium | reverse complement strand
ATCCAGGAGAAAAAGAAATTCGCCGAGCATACAACGAAATAACTCTCGCGAATTCTGCGGGAGATTTTTTCTGCGCCCGCCACACGAACTGGCGGGTCCGCCAACGCCTTGTGGTGGATAATCTGCATAACCACTGAGGCACAGAATTAAAAATAAAAGCATAGAAAGTTTTTCTCTGTGTTTCTCCGTCAAATTTCTGTGTTTCTGTGGTATTAAAGGAGGAAAAAATTCTGTGAACTTTTATGAGACAGTTTTCGTTTGTTCACCATTACTAAACGAAGAAGAGATTGATGAACTTATTGAAAAGGTTAAAAGTTTAATTACCAAAGAAAATGGGCAGGTGACGAATGTAAATAAGTGGGGAAGAAAAAAACTCGCCTACCCAATTAAACGCCATCGGGAAGGATATTACATTTTTATTGAATTTCAAGCCAGCGGTGATTTGGTTAAAAAATTGGAAAATTTATATAAGGTAACCGACAGAATTATTCGTTATTTAACAATTAAAAAAGAAAAAACCACACCAGTCACTGCTTAAAATTCGCGAATATTCGTGGATAAACTATTCGTGTCAATTCGTGATAAAGGAGGAAAGAACAATGAACTTACGTATCCCGGAACAAAATAAAGTTCTTCTGGTTGGGCGTTTAACCCGTGACCCAGAGTTGCGTTACACTCAAAAGGGGCAACCGGTTTGCCGATTTGACCTTGCAGTAAACAGGCGCTGGAAAAAATCTGAAGGTGAATGGCAGGAAGAAACCGCTTATGTGCCGATAGTAGTTTTCTGGCGAGAAATGGCGGAACGTTGTGGGGGACGTCTGAAGAAAGCAAGCCCAGTTTCAGTTGAAGGATGGCTACGGACAAGGAAATGGGAAACTAAAAATGGCGAACCACGTTCAACTCTGGAAGTTATTGCTCAGCGAATACAATTTTTAAGCAAGGAAGACATCCTTCCGGAAGAGGCTGAAACCCGAGTAATTCCCGAGTCTGAAGAAATATCGCCCGCCTCATCGGCAGATAGCGAAGAGGCACCTGATGAGTCCTTACCTTTTTAAGGAGAGAAAATGAAAAAGTTCGGACGCAAAAAATTTAAAGTTAAGGTTTGCCGTTTCTGTGCTGAAAGAATTGATCTACCCGGTTATAAAGATATAACCATTTTACACCGCTTTATTACCGATCGGGGGAAAATTATTTCTTCCCGTTCAAGCGGCAATTGTGCTTATCACCAGCGGAAATTAAAACAGGCAATCAAACGGGCACGACATTTAGCCCTTTTACCTTTTACCACAATTTAATAAAAAGCAGATGATAAGTTTATAGATTGATAGGTTGATAGATTGATATGGGGCAAGGAACTTACTTATCAACTTATCAACTTATCAACATAACAACTAAATAAAGAGATGAAAATTATCCTTCAAGAAGATATTCCTAATTTAGGTAAAGCCGGTGAAATTAAGGAT
>CAZRHN010000075.1:0-2500 GCA_964599925.1 uncultured bacterium | reverse complement strand
AAAAATTCGTGTTAATTCGTGTAGTTAATTCGGATAAATTCGTGGAGGGTTTTTCAAAAGATGGTTGAAGTAATGGAAAAATTACCACCCCAGGCGATAGAAGCGGAGATGGCAGTTCTGGGTTCAATGTTGATTGAAAAAGAAGCGGTAGAAAAAGTGATTAATTTTCTCAGGGAGGAAAATTTCTATAAAGAGGCGCATCGGCAAATTTTCCGTGCCATTGGGCAACTTTATGAAAAAAACAAAGCCGTAGATATTGTTACTTTAACCGAAGAATTGCGTCGAGAAAAAATATTATCTGATGTCGGGGGTGTTCCCTATCTTACCAGTTTAATCAATTCGGTTACTACAGCGGCAAATGTTGAAGATTACGCAGCAATTGTCTGTCAAAAGGCGATTTTGCGGGAATTAATTAAAGTGTCAACAAATATTATTACTGAATCTTATAAAGAACCCGATGACCCAAGAAATTTACTTGACCGTGCGGAACAGGCAATATTTTCCATTACCCGGCGTGAGGGCGGGACAGGGTTTGTTGGCATTGGCGACCTTTTGCATTCAACTTTAGAAAAATTGGAAACTATCCATCAGCGCAAAGAACTGGTTACCGGTATACCGACTGGATTTTTAGAGTTTGACGCCTTGACTTCGGGATTACAACCTTCAAATTTAATCATTATTGCTGCTCGCCCGAGTGTGGGTAAAACTTCCCTTTGTTTAAATATTGCTGAACATGTAGCCTTAGAAGCAAAATTGCCGGTAGCAATTTTTTCTTTAGAGATGTCCTTAGATGAAATTTTAATCCGTTTACTCTGTTCACTTGCCCGGGTTAACCTTTACGATTTGCGTCGAGGATATACTGCGCCAAAAAAAACTTGGGTCGCCTTAACTACCGTGGCAGCAAAACTTTCCGAAGCACCAATTTATTTCAGTGAATCGCCCAGTTTTACGGTTTTTGATATTCGCACTCAAGTCCGCCGCTTGGTTGCAGAGAAGGGACTATCTTTGTTAATTGTTGATTATCTTCAACTTTTAGCCGGTTTTTCAAGCCGATACGAAACTCGCCAGCAGGAAATTTCGGAAATTTCCCGTTTTTTAAAAAATTTAGCCCGTGACTTAAAAATACCGGTAATTGCTGTATCCCAACTTTCCCGCCGTCCTGAAGAGAAAGAACGCGGGGGAAGACCGCGCTTATCCGATTTACGGGAATCAGGCGCTTTGGAGCAGGATGCCGATTTAGTTGCCTTCATTTACCGTGAAGATATGTATAAACCTGAGGATAAAGATGTTCAAGGGAAAGCAAAACTTATCATTGGTAAACAGCGTAACGGTCCGACCGGCGAATTTGACCTTACTTTTATTAAAGAATATACGCGCTTTGAAAATTTAGCCAAAACCTAAAAATGGATTTCTATCGACCGAGTTGGATTGAAATAAGTCTTGACAATTTTATTTATAATTTTTTTGCGATTAAAAAAAAACTTCCCGCAGGAATAAAAATTTTAGCCGTAGTAAAAGCAGATGCATATGGTCATGGAGCGGTTCCTCTCAGCCGTAAATTCCTCACTGCCGGAGGCGAATTTTTGGGTGTCTCCAGTATTGAAGAGGGGGTAATTCTGCGGCGCGCAGGTATCCAGGCACCAGTCCTTATCCTCGGCAGCGTTTACCCATACGATACTTTCCCGCAAATTTTTGAGTATAATCTCACCCCAACCGTTGCCAGCCTTTTAGTTTTAGAAGAATTAAATCGTTTAGCTTTAGTGTATAAAAGACATCTTCCGGTTCATCTTAAAGTTGATAGCGGGATGGGGCGGATCGGTATTTCTCCCTCCCGCAGTATTGAGGTCGTAAAAAAAATTTTCAATTCTAATTTATTTTTAGAAGGTATTTACAGTCATTTATCTTCCGCGGATATTGACCGGGGATATACTCTGGAGCAGATTAATACTTTAAAAAAAATAAAAGAAGACTTAAAAAGGGAAGAAATAAATATCCCCTTTTTTCACCTTGCTAACTCAACGGCAATCCTGCGTTACCCGGAGGCATATTTTGACCTCGTCCGTCCCGGACTTTTACTTTACGGACTCCTGCCTTATAAAGGTGCAGAGAAAGCTCTCTTGGTTAAACCGGTGTTAAGTCTAAAAACAAAAATTGTTTTTTTGAAAAAAGTTCCCCCGGGTAGACGGATTAGTTATGGTGGCACTTTCGTGACCAAAAGGGATTCCTGGATTGCTACTTTACCAGTCGGTTATGCGGATGGTTACAGTCGTTTCTTTTCCAATCAGGGGGAAGTGTTAATTAAAGGTAAACGCGCACCAGTTATTGGCCGGGTAACCATGGATATGGTTATGGTTGAAGTTACCGATATACCCGGGGTAAATGTTGGCGAAGAAGTAGTAATTATCGGACAACAGGGGGAAGAAAGGATTACCGTTGAAGAATTAGCGGAAAAAATTGGAACAATAAGTTACGAAATTGTTTGCGGGCTAAATAAACGACT
>CAZRHN010000074.1:0-4142 GCA_964599925.1 uncultured bacterium | reverse complement strand
AAAAAAATTTTCAAAAAAACTTGACAAAATTTTTGAAATAATATATTTTTATTTACAAACGATTACACTGATTATAAAAAATGATTACAAAGATTTTTCCAAAAAATATCTGTGTAATCTGCGGGTTCAGAATTCAATCTGTGTAATCAGTGGTTACAGAAATGAAATCACTTGGACGACATCTTTTACTTGAATTTTATGGCTGTAACGCAAAGTTACTCAATGATGTAAATAAAGTTGAGCAAATAATGGTTGCGGCAGCAAAAGCGTGTGAAGCACAAGTTGTTGATGTCGTCTTTCACCGGTTTAACCCACACGGTGTATCCGGGGTAGTTGTCATTGCCGAAAGTCATTTTTCAATACATACCTGGCCTGAATATGGTTTTGTTTCAATTGACCTTTTTACCTGCGGTGAAGAAATAGACCCCTGGAAAGCACATCAGTATTTAGTGAAGAGGCTTAAGCCAAAGAATTCAACAGTTTTAGAATTGAAACGCGGAATACTCAGTCTACCTGACTCTGAAATTAAACACAAACCTTAAAAACGGTTAACGGTTAACCGTGAACTGTTAACGGTAAAATCTACTCACGAATATTCACGAATATTCAATTCGCGAAGTTCGTGATTATTTTTTGAATTCGTGTCAATTCATGATGATTAAAATGAAAAAAAATAAAATTTGGTTTACTGAAAAGTTTACCCCGGGCGAAAAACATAGCCATAGAATAAAAAGATATCTCATCCGTAAAAATACAGGTCTTCAAAAGGTGTTCTTTGCTGACACTTATTCTTTCGGCAGATGTTTAATTTTAGATGGGGAAATGCAATCTGCTGAATTTGATGAATTTATTTATCATGAAGCGTTAGTGCATCCAGCATTAATCCTGCATCCTTGCCCAAAAAGGGTATTAATTATCGGTGGTGGTGAAGGTGCAACATTACGCGAAGTGCTTAAACATAAAACTATAGAAAAGGTAGTAATGGTTGATATTGATAGTTCAGTTGTCCAATTTTCTAAAAAATATTTAAAAAAATGGCACTGCGGTGCGTTTAACCATCCAAAAACGGAATTGGTTATTGCTGATGCAAAAAAATATTTAGAGAATACCGCTCAAAAATTTGATTGCATAATTTCTGACTTACCCTCACCAATTAAGAAAGGTCCAGCCTACTTACTTTACACATTAGAATTTTATCAAAACTTGATTAAAAAACTTAACTTGCCGGGTTTCTTTGCATCGCAAGCAGGGTCAGGCAATCTCTTACAAATAGAACTTCACAGTCGTATTTACGCTACTTTAAATAGAGTTTTCAGTACAGTTTATCCGTATTACCAATATATACCTTCTTTTGATGTACCTTGGGCATTTATTCTTTGCTCTAACAAAAAAATAAGTAATTTTTCTGCAAAAGAAATAGACCAACGAATTAAGAACCGCATCCGCGGACAACTTAAATTTTATGACGGGTTAACTCACCAAGGACTTTTTTCTATCCCGAAAAATATACGGGAAATTCTTTTCAAAGAGAAAGGGATTATCACTGAAAAAAACCCTTGCTTTTTTTATAAATAAGGTATATACTAACATAATTATTTAACCTGCAACAATTACTTTTCTCTTAGAAAATCAGTGCTAATCAGATGAAGAAATCGCAGAAAAAAATCCCACTTTTTGATACCATTTACCAACATGCACGACGGCGAGTAATTTCTTTTCATACCCCAGGACACAAGAACGGTCGAGCGATTGACAAGCGCTTGCGTGAGTTTACCGGCAAAAATCTTTACTATTTTGATGTCACTGTTTTTCCTGAAGTTGACTCGTTACATGACCCAGTAAGTGCAATTAAGCGTGCACAAAAACTAACTGCTGAAGCCTACGGGGTTAAACATTCTTTCTTTTTAGTCAATGGTTCGTCGGTTGGCAACGAAGCAATGTTTCTTGCTGCCTGTAACCCCGGTGATTCGGTGATTCTATCCCGTAATGCACATAAATCAGTATTAAGCGGGATTATTCTCTCTGGCGTCTGGCCAATCTGGATCCAACCGAAAGTTGATCAGAATTTAAACATAATCTTTGATTCTTCACCGGAACAAATTGAACAGGCATTAAATCAATTCCCTGAAGCAAAAGCGGTATTTGTTACCAGCCCAACCTATAATGGCGTAACCACCGATTTAATGAAAATTATAGAAATTGTTCACCGACAAGGAAAAGTACTTTTAGTTGATGAAGCACACGGTCCACATTTAAAATTTCATCCCGATTTACCAATTTCAGCAGTGGAAGCCGGTGCCGACCTCTGTGTACAGAGTACACATAAAATTTTATCTGCTTTAAGTCAGGGGTCAGTTTTACATTTCAATTCCGAGTTAATCGATGTAAACCGCGTAAGAAAAATTGTTTCCATGTTGCAAACCACCAGTCCGAATTATCTAATCCTCGCTTCAATTGACCTTGCCCGACGGCAGGTAGTCCTCTATGGTGAGAAAATGTTAAATTCAATAATTAAATCTGCTGAAGAAGCGCGCCGAAAAATTAACCAATTAAAAAATTTTTCTTGTTTTACCCGAGGAGAAATTCGTGCTTCTGGCTACGATTTGGATGTTACAAAATTAACTATTAATGTTACCCATACCGGTTTATCCGGCTACAAAATTGAAGAAATTCTCAATAAAGAGTATAATATTCAAGTTGACTGTGCCGACCTTTTCAATTTAATCGCAATTTTGGGTATCGGTTCAACACGAAGTGATTTAGAAAAGTTAATTCATGCCTTACAAAAAATTGACCTGAAATACAATGGTGAGACACCGAAAGTTGAGGAGACCTTGCAGTTACCCGGTTTATCTACGGAAATGGTGATGATGCCCCGAGATGTATTTCTGCTTCAGAAAACAAAACGTATACCATTAAGGAAAGCTGGCGGATATATTGCTGCACAAACTTTAACTCCTTATCCACCGGGGATACCGGTTCTCATCCCTGGAGAACGGATTACGCCAGAAATACGTGACTATTTATTGGAACTCTCAAAGAAAGAAATCCGCGTCAGCGGTCAGGAAACCGATACTTTAAAAACTATTAAGGTGGTAGTCTGATGGCAAAAAATAAACTCTCAAATAAAGAATTACAATTCTTTAGAAAAAAGTTACTTTCCCAAAAGGAAGATGTCTTACGTATCGTGAAAAAGGATAAACATCTTGGAGAAAGCGAAGTTGGTGACGAGATTGACCTCGCTTCGCAAACTTTAGAGAAACAAATGTTCTATGAATTGACTAACCACGAACGACAAATGTTGCTTGATATTGAAAACGCATTACAAAAAATTGAAAAAAGAATTTACGGATTTTGCGAATCCTGCCAGAAAAAAATACCGGCTAAACGGTTGAAAGCAATGCCTTACACACGCTATTGCATAACCTGCCAAGCTAACCGAGAAAAAATTACATCCAAGTAAGATAATGAAAATTAAAGAATTTTTCCAAAAATATAAGGGCGAAATTTTATTGTTTATCCTTTTTCTTTATGTGATTATCCTTGGGCTTGGTGTAATTAGCGAAGTTTTTGACCTCGGCTGGTTCAAATGGCTTTAAAAAGGTGCCTATTCATTTAAAAATCCAACCTAAAGATTTAAGCCCCGCTATCCTTCTTTCCGGCGACCCGGGCAGGACAAGAATGGTTGCCAAAAATTTTCTCACTTCAGCAAAAATTATCAATAATTTTCGTGGACTTTTAGCTTATACCGGCGAATTTAAAAATGTACCTGTTTCGGTAGTTACTACCGGGATGGGTTGTCCTTCCTGTGCAATTGTCGTTGAAGAATTGGTAATGCTCGGTGCAAAAATTCTTATTCGTATTGGCACCTGTGGTGGCGTACAGAAGAAAATAAATCCCGCTGATTTAATTATCCCGGATTCAGCATTCCCTTTGGTCGGTTTACTGAAAAGTTATAACTTAAAATTAAAAAACACACAACCTGACTCTCAATTGACAGGTGCCTTGGTCGCGAGAGCGAAAAAATTTCCTCTCAAAATGTGGGTAGGGCCGATCTATACTTCTGATGCTTTCTATCAGGAGAAAAAAGAGGCAAAAGAATGGGAATCTAAAGGTATTCTGGCGATAGAAATGGAATGTGC
>CAZRHN010000073.1:2458-4161 GCA_964599925.1 uncultured bacterium | reverse complement strand
TTTTCCTCTATTTTTTCCAGTTCTTTAGCCTGTAAATACCAGGGTTTAAAAATCAACTTACTATTACGAAAAATAGCCCTTCCGGTGTCAAAATTATATTCCAACCCTTGAGCAAAAATTTCTTTCTCCTCATCATGAAAGTGTGTCTCTTCATTGATAAAAAGTCTCTTCTTTTCTAAATCAATAGTTACTTCTTTTGCACTAAGTTCTGCTTTTTCTTGAGTAACTTTTACATTATTGTATAACTTAAGTTTATTTTCTTTACCCCAGTATTCACCTCTATCTGCCCAGAAATTTACTTTCTTTTCCTGAGGTAAGGTTTTCACTGCTTCTCCAGCGTTAAGAAAAGAACTGGTTCCTCCAATGAAAGAAAAAAATAAAAAAAAACTAATTATTTTCCTTTGCCAGTAAGGCCACACCGATTACTCCTAAATTCTTTTTCCCAACAACAATTTTTACCCTTTTCAATGATTGGGCAAAAGCACGTTTTTTTAGAGTTCCCTTTAATTCTTTGATAAAGAAATTTACTGCTCCGCTAATACCTCCGGATAAAACAATCATTTCTGGATTAAGTAAATTAATTACCCCCGTCAATATTATCCCCAGTTTTTCTCCCACATTCTCCCAGATGTTTTTTGCTAATTTATCTCCCTTTTTAGCCGCTAAGGCAATAATTTCTGGTGTGATTTTTCTCAAGTCATAATTAACCATTTTACTAATAACGCTTTTTTTGTTTTGTTTAATTTCCTTTTTTACTTCAGCGACAAGATAATTTGCACCAATATAGCGTTCAATACAACCGTAATTGCCGCAATTGCAGCGCAATCCTTGAGGATTAATAGTGATATGTCCGATTTCGCCAGCAGTCCCATTTACCCCACGGTAAAGTTTACCGTCAATGATTATACCGCCCCCCAACCCGGTCCCCAAAGTAAGACAAATTAAATTTTTTATCTTTCTTTTACCTAACAAAAAATAAGCACCCCAGGCAGCAGCATTGGCATCATTTTCTAAAACTATTTCTAATTCCGGGAAATATCTTTTTATTTTTTTTATCAGTTTTACATTTCTCCAACCTAAATTTGGTGCAAAATAAATTACCCCTTCCTTTTGATTAACCAAACCAGCAATAGCAATTCCTATCCCTGCGGTTGTCTTCTGGACAAAGTTTTTTATAGTAGCAATAATCAAATTTATCGCTTTTTTAGTTTCTTTTGGCGTAGGGGTAACTTTTTCTTGAAGGATTTTATTTCCTTGATTAATCAGGACAAAATGCAGATTTGTGGCACCTAAATCTATACCAATGTAAGTTTTCTTTTCCATAAAGAGGTAACCTTTTTTACTTCGGCAATAGTATACAATGACCCAGTAACTACGATGATATTTTTTCTTTTATTAATCCGGGAGAAGGCGAAGTTTAAAGCTTCTTTAATTCTCGGATGAAGAAAAATTTTTTCATCTGCTAAGTATTTTCTCATTTCTTTATGTAGAATTTCTGGTTCAGCGGCACGATAATAATTAGGTTTTGTAAGAATAACTTCATCAACTGTCCACCGACTGGCGGAGGCAATTTTTTTAATCATTTGCCCAATATCTTTATCCGCTAAAATACCCAGAATGAGAACAATTTTTTTCTTGGGAAATAAAGAAGATAGACTTTCTTTTAAAACATCTATTCCAGCGGGATTGTGCGCTCCATCTAA
>CAZRHN010000073.1:0-2358 GCA_964599925.1 uncultured bacterium | reverse complement strand
AGTTGAAAAATTTCAAGGCGACCGGGCCAGAAAGTTTGCCAGAGACCTTCACGAATTGCATATTCAGAAACATACGTCCCATGAAATTTAAGCACTTCAGTTGTTGCAATAGCCAAACAGGCATTATCAATTTGATGTTTCCCGAGGAGTTTGATTCTCAGATTTTTATAGTTGTTAAAAATACCTTTGTAATCAAAAAACTGGGATGTGGGATTTTGAAATTCACTGTTTTTGAACTGGAAATCTTTTCCTAAGCAAAATAAACGGTTTTTTCTTTGGAGACAAATTTCCTTAAGCAAAGAGAGGAGATTTTTTTGCCTTATTCCGGTAACAGTAATACTATTTCTTTTAATAATTCCTGCTTTTTCGTAAGCAATCTTTTGCAAACTTTTTCCCAAATATTCAGTATGTTCGTAATCAATATTTGTGATTAAGGAAACTAAAGGTTTCCTAATTACATTAGTTGCGTCTAATCTTCCACCAAGTCCTACTTCAAGGACAAGAAAATCTACCTTCTTTTCAAAAAAATGCTGGAAAGCCAAGGCAGTAAGAAATTCAAAATAAGTCAGTTCCTGAGACAGTTTACGGTTTACAGTTGACAGTTGATGGTAAAGACTAACAAAGTCATTTTTAGAAATCGGGGCACTATTAATCTGTATCCGTTCGCGGATATCAAGAAGATGCGGTGAAGTATAAAGCCCAACTCGGTATCCGGCAAATTCTAAGATTTTAGCAATAAAGACGGCGGTTGAACCTTTGCCATTGGTTCCAGTGATATGGACAATTCGTAAATTTTTTTCTGGATGATTTAAATATTCAAGAAATTTACGAATACGACTTAAACCAAACTTAAACCCGAACCGCTCACGATTTTCTAACTGAGGAATAATTTCTTGATAATGCATGCCAAACCCCTATTCCGAACTCAGGACATTAGGGGTCTAAGAAGTGGAAAAGTTTAAAAGACGAATTAATGTCTTTTTCATTTCTTTACGTTCTACAATTAAGTCGATCATACCGTGTTTAAGTAAAAATTCTGCCTGTTGAAACCCTTCAGGTAAAGATTGACGAATTGTTTGTTCAATCACCCGTGGACCAGCGAAACCAATTAACGCTTTAGGCTCAGAAATAATAATGTCACCCAAAAAAGCAAAAGATGCCGATACCCCCCCGGTTGTCGGGTCAGTGAGAATGGAAACAAAAGGTAAGTGTGCATGAGCGTACTTTGCTAATGCTGCGGATGTTTTTCCCATTTGCATCAAGGATAAAACCCCTTCCTGCATGCGCGCTCCACCGGAGGCAGAAATAATAACCAAAGGTAATTTCTTTTTTATTGCTTTCTCAATCGCACGGGTTACTTTTTCACCGATGACACTACCCATACTCCCACCCAAAAATTCAAAATCAAGCACGCCAATTACAACTTGATGTTCTCCAATTAATCCTTCCCCAGTAATTACTGCTTCTTTTAATTTAGTCTTTTTCTGGTCTTCAATAATTTTTTCTTGATAACTTTGATTAACAGTAAAAGAAAGTGGGTCTGCGGGAAGTAGTTTCTTATCGTATTCCCGGAAGCTTTTCGGTTCTAAGAGCAGGGTAATTCGTTCCCATGCTGAAAGACGGAAATAGTAACCACATTTGGGACAAACTTTAAAGTTATCTTCTAATTCTTTATTGTAGATAATCTCTTCACAATTTTTACATTTCGTCCACAATCCTTCGGGGACACTTTTTTTCTTATTGTTTTCTTTAGTCTCTTTAGCCATCTTTTTTCTCCTTTCGGCAAGCTCAAGTTAAAGCCTTCTTTAGACTGCCAAGAAAACTTCGCACATAAGGAAAGGGATTATTTTTTTTGCGAATGATTTCAATAATTGCGCTACCAACAATTACTCCGTCAATTAAATTTTTTACCGGATAAACCTGTTCCGGAGAGGAAATCCCAAATCCTAATGCCAAGGGTTTATTAGTATACCTGCGCACTTTGGTTAAAAAAGTTTTCAGTCCTTCGGGTAATTTCTTTCGTACTCCAGTAACCCCGGTCAAAGAAACTACATATATAAAACTTTGACTTTTTTGAGTAATTATTCTTATTCGTTCTCCATTAGAAGTTGGGGCGAGTAAATAAATTAGACTTAACCCTAAAGCAGAAGTTAAAGGAAGGATATCTTCGCTCTCTTCCGGCAATAAATCAGGAATAATTATTCCATCAACTCCAGATTTTTTTGCATTCTTAAAAAAATTTCTAAATTGATATACCGGATTATAATAACTCATCAGAACCAAGGGTAGGTTACTTTTTTTGCGTATTTTCCCGCACAGTACAAAAATTTTATTTAAATTTATTCCTTGATTTAAAGC
>CAZRHN010000072.1:1770-4370 GCA_964599925.1 uncultured bacterium | reverse complement strand
AAATCCTTAAGATATTTTCTTAATCCATTTGTTCCTTCTATTTTCCTAAAAGTATGGTTCAGTTCTTCACCATTCTGAGGAACCGAAGAATTAAATATCGTTCAAAAAACTGCAAAAGTTTAACTTAAAGAAATCTATTTAGTTTTACAAAGTCAGCGATACTTAAATTTTCTGCACGAATATTTGCACCTAAACCCGAAGAGGCAAAAATCTTCTCCAATTTTACTTTTGAACAGTTTAAACTCCGGGACAAATTGTTGATTAAGATTTTCCGCCGCTGCCCGAAAGCAATATGAAGAAGATGAAAAAAACCCTTTTCCTCTTCCGGTTTGATTAGTGGTTCGGGTAAACGTTCCAAACGAACAATTGCCGAGGTAACTTTCGGTTGGGGACGAAAAACTTTTGGGGAAGCGAAACCAACAATCTCCACCCGAGTATAGACCTGGGTGGCAACAGAAAGAATACCATATTCTTTAGTGCCAGGAGTCGCTTTTAGCCGTTGAGCAACTTCTTTTTGTAGAAGTAGCACTGCTCTTTTCCAATTTTTGAAATTATATATTTTTCTTAGAATTCTTCCGGTAATATAATAGGGGATATTAGCAACAATTTTCAATACCGGATAAGGAGCAAAAAATTTAGCCAGGTCAAGTTTTAAAAAATCACAGGCAATTACTTTAAGTTTATTTTCTTCAATATAATTTTTAAACTTTTGTTTAAGTTTTTGAACGAGTTGATTATCAATTTCTACAGCGATGACCTTCGCTTGATGAGAAAGAATTTCTTCAGTTAAAACACCTCTGCCCGGACCAATTTCTAAAACTGTATCCCCGGGTTCTAAATTTGCCGCACGAATAATTTTGCGGGCAATATTTTTGTCAATAAGGAAATGCTGTCCCCACTTTCTATCCACTATCTCACAGAATAATAAGGGGTGACACGGAAAATCAGGGAATAGCAAGGATTTAACCCCTGCTAACCCCTGCTCTTCCCCCTCTCACCCTTGCTATTCCTTCCCCGTAGAAAAAACAGCGACTTGATTTTTACCTTTGCTTTTTGCTTGATATAATCCTTTGTCTGTTACTTCTACCAATTCTCTTGCTTCCCGGGCATCATAAGGATAGGTAGAAATTCCTGCACTAATCGTCAGTTTACCCGAAGGCTGATTCTCACGAAATTGGAAGAGATAATTTTCAATTTCTTTCCTTAAATCTTCAAGGATTTTTTTTGCTCCTTCACGATTAGTTACCGGTAAAATCAGAGCAAATTCTTCACCACCGTAACGAACAACAACATCGGTCTTTCGTAAACGGTTAGTTAAAATTTGTGCAATCTGGCGCAATACCGCATCCCCGGCTAAATGTCCGTTTGTATCATTATAATGTTTAAAATCATCAATATCAACTATCGCCAAAGATAAAGGTTGACGATAACGACTTGCTAAACGCATCTCTTCACGCAACTTGGGATAAAAGTAACGGTAGTTATGAACACCGGTTAATTCGTCGTGCACGGTAAGTTCGTGTATTTTTTCAAAAAATTGGGCATTCTCTAAAGCGATACCTGCCTGGTTAACAATTACGCTAAACCGGTTAAGTTCACTATCAGTGAGGTCTCTTTTCTTTTGATAATTCCCAGCGATAATCAGTCCTAAGGTCTTTCCGTGGGCATAGAGAGTCTGAAGCATCATCTGCTCCAATTTAAGGAGTTTCACCAAACCCGGGGAACAGCGACTGTCTTTACTTATCTCCTGAACCAGTTGCGCTGAACGACTTCTTAAGGTCAAAGAGATTATTTCTTCCTCATCAAGGAAACCGATGGAGAAACGCTCTATTCCCTTTAAACTAATCACACCCGGGGTAGCGATACACTGGAGAATACCGGTCATTTCGCTTCCTTCCAAAGTGTAAATATAAGCGGTATCTAAATTTAATCCTTTGGTCAAATTTTCCAGAATTAGACCTAAGAGTTTGTTTAAATCAAAGGTGGTCAGCAAAGATTGGGTAAGTCGTGTGTGGTTAATTGCCTGTTTTTTTAGTAAATCAATTTCCTTACTTCTTTTCTTTAAGAGAAGTGATAAATAAACTACCAAAATGAACAAGATAAGAATTAAGATTATATACATACCTTTCTATAAAGTTCAAAAATCAAAACTCAAAGTTCAAAATTACAATTCAAAATTAAAAATTTTTAAATTTGGGAGGGTTATTTTTGAGTTTTGCATTTTGAATTTTGAATTTTTAAATTAACCAATAATTTTTTTAATTTTTTCTCTAAGCACGGATAAGTCTATCGGCTTAACAATGTAATCAGAAACATTTGCTACCCAGACCGAAAAGTCGGTCCGGAAACTGTCATATGCGGTAGCCATAATAATTGGTAAATCAGGATATTTTTTTCTTATTCTTTCTAATAATTCTAATCCGGACAAATCGGGCAACTTAATATCCAGAATCAAAAGGTCAACTTTCTCCGTCGTCAATTTTTGGAAACAATCCTTAGCTGTAGCACAGGTTAATACCGAGTAACCGGTTTCAGTTAACTCATCCTTAAATATTTCTCTTAAACTCTCTTCATCTTCAACTACAAGTATAGTTTTCATT
>CAZRHN010000072.1:0-1670 GCA_964599925.1 uncultured bacterium | reverse complement strand
CATCCATATCAAAAGGTTTAGTAAGATAAATTTCAGCACCGGATTCAAGACCGAGAAGTTTATCCGTGACCTGGTCTTTGGCGGTAAGATAAATTATCGGTATATCCTTCATCTGTGTGTCTTTTTTTAATCTTTTACATACTTCCAAACCACTTAACTCGGGGAGGATAATATCAAGAATAACTAAATCCGGTAATTCTACATATGTTTTTCTTAACCCCTCCAGCCCGTCTTTAGAAGTCACCACGCTATATCCTTCCGTCTCCAAAACATCACTCAAGGTTTCTCGCAAGTTCCCGTCATCTTCAATCACTAAGATTTTTTTCTTCCTTTTCTCGGGAGAGACTATTTTTTTCTTTCTCCCCTCAAATAAAGGAACTAATTCTTCAATTTTATTTGCTTCTTTCCATTCACCAAAACGGTCTAACCAAACCTTATCTTCTTCGCGTAAGCGTCCTTCACCAATTAGATTACTTATTTTTTCAAAATCATAAGGTCCCTCTTCAATACCGTAGATATACCAGACATAATATTCTTCCTTTTTTTCTTCATTCATTTTTTTCATGCCTTTTAAGCAAACCTTTAATTATCCGCTCCAAACGGTCAACCTCACGGATAATCAACAACGCATATTTGTGGCTCGGGTTATCGGGTAAAATTTTCTCTTCAATCCTTTGTGCCCCGGCACGGATGCTGGCTAAAGGGTTGCGTATCTCATGAGCAAAATTTCTCATTATTTCACTTAATTCTTTCAGATGTTCAGCACTTTTTCCTCGGAACCCTGACTGCTCCTCGGAACGGGGTTTTTCAGGTTTTGATAATTTTTTTTCTTTCACTGCGTCTTACCTCGTTAATTATCCGAAGCACCTCCTGCAAATCAAACGGCTTATAGAGGCAGGTATAAGCATCGGTTTCCAGCGCTTCTTTTACTAATTCTTCAACATTGTAACCGGTGACCATTATCACCGGTAATTTTGGCTCAATTTCCTTAATTTTATGCAAAATTTCCACACCGTTGATTAACGGCATTTTTATATCAACGACCGCAATATTAAATCCGTCCTTTCTGACTTTTTTTATCGCTTCCAGACCATCTTTAGCCATTCCCACTTTGTAACCTTTATGTTTAAACAAATCTTTAAGCACTTCCACCTCTTCAAGACGGTCATCAACAATAAGTATTACCACATCTTTTAATGCTTTCCCAATATGTGAGATTATGCGCTGGAAATCAAAAGGTTTGTAGAGAACCGCAAAGGCGCCTTCCCGAACTGCTTCTTCAATCTCTTCTTCCATCGCATAAGCAGTCATCATAATTACATCGGTGTGTGGGCTAATCTTTTTTATTTCTTTGAAAGTTTGCACACCGTTTATACCCGGCATCCGAATGTCAACCAGGGCTAATTGAAAGTATTGATTCACTTTTTTCTTCTCTTTAATTTTTTCTAATGCCTGATAACCGTCCTCTGCGGTGCTAACCTCATACCCTTTATCAACGAGGACATCAGCAAGAATCTGACGCATACCCTCTTCGTCTTCAACAACTAAAATTTTTGTTTTTTTATTCATTTTTCTCCTTTTCTTTTTACACGGAATAGTAAGGGTTAGCAAGGAATAGCAAGGGTAATCACGCATACTTAAAACCCCTGCTATTCCCTGATTTTCCCTGC
>CAZRHN010000071.1:0-4419 GCA_964599925.1 uncultured bacterium | reverse complement strand
CTTGACAAAGGGAAAAACGCTCAATTATAATTGGTAAATTCTATGGAAATAAAAATCCAGGAATTAAAGAGCCTCGGTTCTTTGGAACTCAACTATTTAGAAAAACCAGAAAAAGTGGAAGTTAGTTCCCCTGAGCCTTTAAATGTAAATTTACTCCTTAAGCACCATCCAGAATATATTATTTTTAATGGCAAAATTAAAGGGGATTTATTCCTTGAGTGCAGTCGGTGCTTAGAAACTTTTCTTTATCCGTTAAAAATTCAATTTAGTTCACAATTACTCTTAACCGAGACAAACGGTAAAATTTTGGACATAAGCCAAGAAATACGTCAGCAAATAATTCTAAATTTACCTCTTAAACCTTTGTGTCAGGACAATTGTCAGGGTCTCTGTCCACAATGTGGAGGAAATCTTAATTTTGAGAAATGTAACTGTCTGAAAAAAGAGGAATAATATGCCAAACCCAAAAAAAAGACATTCAAAATCACGACAGGGTACCCGTCGTGCAAAGTGGTCTCTCGTAGGGGGACTACCTTGTTTAAATATTTGTCCGCAATGTGGCCAACCTAAGTTACCGCATCGTGTTTGTCTTAATTGTGGATTTTACAATGGTGAATTAATCCTGCCAAAAAAGGAAAAGACTAAACCTAAAACAGAAGAATAGAATCCAAATTTAAAAAATGCGTATCGCAATTGATGCAATGGGTGGCGATTTTGCACCCGCTACAATTATTGAAGGGGTAAACTTAGCTGTAAAAGAATATTCTTATGAATTAGTCCTTGTCGGTGAGGAAAAGGTAATTCATCAGGAGTTAAGAAAGTATGATTTGTCTTCCTCCTTAGTTAGTGTTCATCACGCATCTGAGGTAATTGGTGCGAAAGAAATACCCAGTAAGGCTTGCCGGACAAAAAAAGATGCATCAGTTATCGTAGCCACAAAACTGGTAGCGGAAAATAAAGCCGATGCGTTGATTTCCGCAGGCAATTCTGGAGCAATAATGACTGCAAGCCTAATTTATTTAGGTCGTTTAGCCGGGGTGCGCCGCCCGGCAATCGCCACTCTAATACCAACCTTAGAAGGGTTGTCAACTGTTCTTGATGTTGGCGCTAATGTTGACTGTAAACCACTACATCTTTTACAATTTGCAATAATGGGTAATATCTATGTAAAATCAATATTAAAAAAAGAAAAACCAAGAATTGGACTTCTTTCTATCGGTGAAGAGGAAGGCAAAGGAAACGAACTCGCTTTATCTACTTATGAACTTTTAAAAAATAGTTCCTTAAATTTTATCGGCAACATTGAAGGTAGCGATATTCCTAAAGGGAAAACAGATGTTATCGTCTGTGATGGTTTCGTTGGCAATATTGTCCTCAAGTTCGGTGAGGGTTTAGCCGAAGCAATTTTTGAATTGGCTCGTAAAGAATTGAAGGACCATCCTTTCCGTACCACTCTAAGTGCTTTGCTCTTAAAAAAAGTCTTTGAGGAAATAAAGAAAAAAACTGATTACGATGAATATGGCGGCGCACCGTTGCTCGGTACCAACGGGGTTTGTATCATTTGCCATGGGAAGAGTAATGCCAAGGCAATAAAAAATGCTATTCGCGTAGCCGGCGAATCAGTAAAACAAAAAATTAACCAAAAGATTAGCGAAGAACTTAAAAAATTTAGCCAAGGTGGAAATGGGTAAACTGAAAGTAAAAATTGTTGGCACGGGCTCATATTTACCGGAAAAAATTTTGACTAACTTTGATTTAGAGAAGATGGTTGAAACTTCCGATGAGTGGATAACTACACGCACGGGAATTAAGGAAAGACGCATCAGCGGGGATAGCGAGGCAAGTTCGGATCTGGCCTATCAAGCAGCAAAAAAAACACTCAGTGAAACTAAAATTAATCCTGAAGAAATTGATTTGATTATTGTTACTACGGTAACTCCGGATATGCTTTTCCCCTCAACCGCCTGTATTGTCCAGGAAAAATTAGGTGCGAAAAATGCTTTTGCTTTTGATTTAAACGCTGCCTGTTGCGGATTTATTTACGGTTTATCAGTGGCTCATGCTTATCTAAAAAATGAGACTTACCGGACAGCATTAGTCATTGCCACTGAAACCCTCTCTAAATTTGTTGACTGGGAAGACCGTTCAACCTGTGTTTTATTTGGTGATGGTGCCGGGACTGCATTATTAAGGAGCACGAATGAAGGGGAAAGCGATTTTTTATCCTTTTATTTATCTTCTGAAGGTGAGTATGCTGATTTATTAAAGTTACCTGCTGGTGGATCAAAAATACCTGCTAGTGAAAAAACGATTGGAGAAAAGTTGCACTACATAAAAATGAACGGTAATGAAGTTTTCAAAATTGCTGTCCAGTCAATGATTGAAGCGGCAGAAAAGGCATTAGAAAAATGTGGTTTAACTTGCGCTGATATAAAATTACTCATCCCTCACCAAGCAAATTTAAGAATTATTAATGCTATCGGAAAGAGGTTGAATTTGCCAGAAGAGAAAATTTTTTTAAATGTGCATAAATACGGAAATATGTCAGCAGCAACTACTGCCGTAGGGTTGGATGAAGCAATAAAAGAAGGGAAAATAAAAACCGGTGACCTTGTTGAACTTGTTGCTTTTGGTGCTGGATTTACTTCCGCCGCTTGTGTAATTAAACTATAGATATGTCGACAAGTTAATAAGTTGACCCACCTTCGCCAAGGCTTCGGCGGGCAGGTAGGTCGATAGGTAGATAGGTGTATGGATAAAGTTGGTTTACTTTTTCCGGGGCAAGGAAGTCAATATGTAGGGATGGGGAAAGAGTTCACTGAGAAACACACAGTAGCAAAAGAAATTTTTGACCAAGCAAACGAAATTATTGGCTATGATTTAAAAAAAACTATTTTTGAAGGTCCGGAAGAAAAACTAAGGGAAACCAAAGTTACTCAGCCAGCAGTTTTTGTTACATCTATTGCCTGCCTTGAAATACTTACTATGAACTATCAACTATCAACTATAAACTGTCTTTGTGCCGGTCATTCACTTGGTGAATATACTGCGCTGGTTGCTGCTGGAGTTATTGATTTTATAACCGGGTTAAAATTGGTAAAAAAAAGAGCAGAATTTATTCAGGAAATAAGTCAAAAAAAACAAGGGAAAATGAACGCAATCTTGGGATTAAATGAAGAAAAAATTAAAGAGATATGTTCTCTTGCCGGGAGCCTGACAAAAGGTGTTGTTGAAGCAGTAAATTTTAATTGCCCGGGGCAGATTGTTATTTCTGGTGAAAATGAAGCGGTTAATTATGCGGTTGAACTGGCAAAAAAAGAAGGAGCAAAAATTGTATTTCTAAATGTTTCCGGTCCTTTTCATTCCTCATTAATGAAAGAATCGGCAGAAAAAATGGCTAAAGAATTGAAAAAATATCAATTTAATAATGCACAAATTCCGGTGGTTACCAACTGTGATGCTGAAATTACTGTCTCATCTATAGAATTTAAAGAAAAATTGGTTAAACAAATTTACTCTCCGGTGCTCTGGGAGAAAATAATAGAAAAAATGCTTATCTCGGGTGTAAATATTTTTCTTGAAATTGGTCCGGGTAAAGTTTTATCCAGTTTGGTTAAACGCATAAATAAAGAAGTTAAAACCTTTAATATTGAAAACGAAGAAACTCTACATTTCTGTATGAATCAGTTGTCATCCGTTTGAATTCGTAATAATTCGTGTGGTTTCAGTCTCAAATTCGTGTACATTCGTGATTAAAAAAATGAAACTTAAAGATAAAGTAGCAATTGTCACCGGTGCAGCACAAGGTATAGGGAAAGCAATTGCCCTTAATTTAGCGAAAGAGGGAGCAAAAATCTGTCTCTGGGATGTTAACCTGGAAGAAGCGGAAAAAACCAATGAAGAAATCCGCCAATTGTCCAATGTTGAGACTCTCGTTTCCAAAGTCAATATTGCCAATTATTCCAAAGTTGAGGAAAATGTAAAAAAAGTGCTTGACAAATTTTTTAGGATTGATATATTAGTTAACAACGCTGGAATTGCTCGGGACAACCTCATTCTTCGGATGAGCGAAGAGGAATGGAATCAAGTTTTAGATGTAAACTTGAAAGGCGTATTTAATTGTATCAAAGCAGTAAGCCGGATAATGATTAAACAGCGTTATGGTAAAATTGTTAACATTGCCTCGGTTGTTGGTTTAATTGGTAATATCGGGCAAGCGAACTACGCCGCTTCTAAAGGTGGGGTAATTGCTTTGACCAAAACCTGTGCTCGGGAGTTTGCCAGCCGAGGAATAAATGTGAACGCTATTGCTCCGGGGTTCATCAAAACGGCAATGACTGAAAAACTTGACGAAAAAATTAAACAGATTTTATTAAACCAAATTCCTTTGGGACGGCTTGGTGAACCAGAGGAAGTAGC
>CAZRHN010000070.1:1416-4524 GCA_964599925.1 uncultured bacterium | reverse complement strand
TCTAAAATTAAGCAATTTGTTGAGTGGAACCTCCCTGAACGATATTAAATTTATCTCGGCCTTGGGTTCTTGGGATAAATTTTCTAGTGAAAGGAAGGTTCCCGAGAAAAAAATTGCTTACTATTTTTGTGAAATTACTTAGGCTAATTCACACGCTGTAAAGACTTATTACTCTTCGCCGACTTTAAAACGAGCGAAACGGCGCAGAGTAATATTTTCACCGAGTTTAGCAATTGCTTGGGTAATTATGTCTTTTACCTTGGTTTTACCCTGCGGGTCACGGATGTAGGGCTGTTCGAGAAGACAGGTATCAGCATAAAATTTCTGTAATTTACCAGCAACAATTTGCTCAATAACTTTTTCCGGTTTTCCTTGAATCTGGGCACGATAAATTTCTTTTTCTTTTTCAATTATTTCCGCAGGTATATCTTCAGGTTTAGTCCAGCGTGGCGCTGCAGCGGCGATTTGTAAGGTAAGTTCTTTTGCTAAATTACGGAATTCATCGGTACGGGCGACAAAGTCTGTCTCACAATTAAGTTCTAAAAGCACACCAATTTTTTCTCCCGCGTGGATATAAGAGTAAACGGTACCCTCTTGAGTTTTATGTTCAGCGCGTTTTGCTGCTTGGATTATACCTTTTTCACGAAGGAAGTATATTGCTTTTTCTAAATCATTATTGGTTTCCTGCAGTGCTTTCTGACAATCCAATATTCCTGCACCGGAAATCTGACGTAATTTCTGGAGCAATTCAAGATTAGCCAATTTTTTCCTCCTCTCCGCTTTCTTTTTCTTTACTTTCAATTTTGGTAGATAAATCTTCAGGTAAAGGTTCAATAAGAGTTTGTTCACGAACCAGTTCTTCTTCCGGTAGACCTGTTTCAATCTTTAACTCTTCTTCTTCTTTTTTCTTCTCTGCAATTATCTCTTTCCCTTCAACCACTGCATCAGCAATTAAAGTGGTAAAAAGACGTATTGCCCGAATTGCGTCATCGTTACCAGGGATAGGATAATCAATTATCTCCGGGTCAGCATCGGTGTCACAAACGGCAATAACCGGTATTTTCATTTTTCGTGCTTCAGCAACAACCGTTCCTTCATAAACCGGGTCAACGAGATAGACTACCCCGGGTAATTGTTCCATATCCTTAATTCCGGAGAGTATTTTTTCTAAACGCAATCTTTCTTTTTCCCAGCGTGCCGCCTCTTTTTTGGAAAGGACATTATAAATTCCCTCAGATTTCATCTGGTTAAGTTCTTTTAAGCGAGCAACTGACTTTTTAATTGTTTCGAAATTGGTTAAAGTTCCCCCTAACCAGCGTTCATTTACATAATACGCGCCGCAGCGTATCGCTTCTTCTTGGATAATTTCTCGTGCTTGCTTTTTCGTGCCTACAAAAAGTATTTTTTTCCCCTGACTACTGAAATCACGCACAAATTTGTATGCGTTTTTTAATTCCTTAACTGTTTTTTGTAAATCAATGATGTGAATATTGTCCCGACTGCCAAAAATGTATTTACTCATTTTTGGATTCCAGCGTCGTGCTTGGTGTCCAAAATGGACACCTGCTTCTAATAAGGCTTTCATACTGATTGTTGCCATATATCCTCCTTTCTAACTAATACTTGATTACACAGATTTTTTGACACCGATTACACAGATAAGAATTTCTTCGCTAACTGCTGTGCTTTCCTGTAATCTTTGGGTGTATTAATATTAAAGAAAGAAATCAGGTCAGGGTCAATTTTTTTAATTTCTTCCTCTTTAATCTTAAGTAATTTCACCTCTTTAAAAAAATCAATAATTCTCGGTTTAGCACCTTTTTTTATCTGTTCGCTAATTGGTTGAAGACAGTTTTTTGAATATATCGCACAAAAAGGTTCCTGCCCGGTTTTTAACCAGGGGATAACAATATCATAATTTTCCTTATTTTTAACTAAACATCTTATCAATTCTGGTAAGACGAAGGGTAAATCACAGGCGACAACAAAATTATAAAAATTTTTTGAATAATGGAGTCCGGAATGCAGACCGCTAAGCGCGGCATATCCCGGGTAAATATCGCTCACTAATTTTACCGGAAATTGAGAAAAATTTTCCGGTTGGTTAGTAACCAAAATTGTCTCCGGAAAAAAGGAATTAAGTTTCTCAATTATCCACTGGACAGTCGGTTTATTATTCAAGGGTAAGAGCGCTTTATCTATTTTGCCACCAAAGCGTTTACTTTTTCCACCGGCTAAAATTATACCCGTCATTCTCTACTTATTACTTTTCTTCTTCCGCCTCTTCCTCTGCTTCTTTGTCTTCTTCTTTTTCTTCTGCTGCTTCTTTAATCCCTTTCTTAAAAGAAGAAATTGTTTTCCCAATGGAACGTCCGACTTCAGGTAACCTTTTTGCACCAAAAATAAGTAAAACAATAAAAAGAATGATGAGCAATTCTGGTAAACCAAGATGCGGCAACATTATTTTTTTCACCTCCAAATCAGTAAATCAATTTTTTTCGCTTTCTTATTTATTCTCTTTAACGACTTCAGCATACCACCGACAGTTGAACTTATAAATCCTTGAACAAATGGATTCAAAGGAACTACTTTACGGTCAAGGAACAATTCAACTTTTTTTGGTTTAATTTTTTTCACTAAAAATTTTTTTTCCAATAAATCGGTGACTTTAGGAATTTCGTTAAACCTGAACCAAGGTATATCTGATTTAATTTTAGGAGATTTACCCCTTCCCACAATAGCCAAAAGTTCATTTTCCTCACCAAGGGGTTTACCTGAAGAATAAATTTCAATTTTTGGTTTATTTTCTTTTTTATAGCCTTCAGTGAGAATTAAATCTGCGTCAGGGCAATAGGTGGATAAATGTTCAAGATTATATTCTTTATCCAAACTCTGAATTAGAGCCATCTTTTTCGGACCAGCAATTAAAACCGGCTGAGCACCGGACTGGCTTATTTTCCAACTATCCTTACCCGGCAAATCAATCTGGGAATGAACATCGTGTTTTATCACCCCAATTTTATATCCTCGTTTAGTTAATTCTGGGATGAGTTTAGTTAAAAATTTAGTCTTCCCGCTACCTGATTTACCAACAACTGAAATAATCGG
>CAZRHN010000070.1:0-1316 GCA_964599925.1 uncultured bacterium | reverse complement strand
AAAATCTTAACTTTTTCACCTTTATTAACTACTGTTTTCTCTTCAGGTAAAACGATTAAACAATCCGCTTTAACCAAAGAACTAATAATTCCCGACCCCTGGGGACCGGTAGTTTTTACATACCATTTATTATTCACTTGTTCAAGTTTTCCACGCAAATAATAGCACAGCCCTTTTTTCTTAACAACTTTTTCTCCAATAATTGCTTCGCTTTTTGGTAAAGAATATCCATTTTCTCCACGCATTTTCAATATTGCCGGACGGACAAAAAGTTCAAAAGTTACCATTGAGGAAACCGGGTTACCCGGCAACCCAAAAACCGGTTTATTTCTTAATAAACCAAAAAGTAAGGGTTTCCCCGGACGAATTGCTAAGGTATGAAATTTTAGTTTTAACCCCATTTCTAAAAGACAATCTTTCACTAAATCATATTCCCCAACTGAAACACCAGCCGAACTGAGAATAAGATTGGCTTTTTCTACTGCTTGAGAAAAAACATTTTTTAAAGTCTTTTTTCTGTCTTCAATAATCCCAAAAGATAAAGGTATAGCACCAGAGTTTATTATTTCTGCTTCAAGCATATAACTGTTAGAATCACGAATTTTTCCTGGTTTTAGTTTCTCTTTAACCCCGACTAATTCATCGCCGGTAGTAAGAACTGCTACTTTGGGTCGAGAAAAAATTTTCACCTTATCTTTTCCTAAAGCCGCTAAAAGTGCTATTTCCTGAGCGCGAATTGTTTTACCTTTAGATAATACCAGTTCACCTTTTTTTACATCTTCACCAATTTGACGAATATTTTCACCTTTCTCTACCGGATGGAAGATTTTTACTAATTTTTTTTTATTTTGCAAAGAGATTTCTGTGTCTTCCACCTTTACTACTGCATCGGTACCAGAGGGCAAAACTGCCCCGGTCATAATTTTTATTGTTTCATCGGTTTTTACTTTTTTCTTTGGTAAATATCCTGCCGGCAAGTCTTCTATTAGTTTGAGAATTACTGGTTTCTCCTGTCTTGCGTATCTTAAGTCCTGAGATTTCACTGCATAACCGTCCATTGCTGAGTTAATAAACGAAGGAAGACTCTCCGGGGCATAAACATCTTCCGCCAGAACACGGTATAGTGCTTCGGTTAAACGGACTTCTTCTTTCTTGAGAACTTTTACATTATTAAGGACAATATTTAGTGCTTTCTCAGCTGATAATAATTTTGCCATTTTTTTAATTGTAGAATTATTTCATCTCATAGTCAAATTCGTCTCTGTCTTCTCTGTGGAAATCCGCGTAGTCCTTTGTCATTGCGAGCGTCAGCGAAG
>CAZRHN010000069.1:3395-4631 GCA_964599925.1 uncultured bacterium | reverse complement strand
TTAGTTGTCTCTTTCAGTTTTTCGTCCCTTGCTTTTAGAGACTCAGCCATATAGTTAAAAGTTTCGGCTAATTTGCCAATTTCGTCCTTGACTACATTCTTAATCCGATATTCCAGATTACCTTTTGCAAGTTCTTCACCGGCGAATACTAAATTTTTGATTGGTTCAAGTATACTTTTAGATAAAAGATAGGAAACGATTAAAGCAAAAATCATCCCCAGTAGAATTATTCCGGTGAAGATCAGGATTACCTCGGTTCTTAAGTCAGTAAATTTTTTTTCAAGCATCCCCACATATAAAATGCCGATAATTTTCCCGCTGATATCCCTTATTGGTTCATAAGCAGTTATATACCAGTCGTTGACTACAAACGCTCTCTCAATCCAGGGTTTCCCTTTTACGATTACCTGGTTGTATACTTCTTCAGCAAGACGGGTACCGATTGCACGCGTGCCATCTTTATTAAGCACATTGGTGGCAATCCGTAAATCGCCTTGAAAAATTGTGGCCGTTCCCATATCTTTCCCTTTATATTTTATTCCTTGAAAGACGGTATCTTTTATTTTGTCAACTATTGTATAATCTTGGTTGAGTAATTTACCACCATAAATTACACCAATAAAATCTCCGTTACGCGCAAAAATAGGCGCTGCGGCTTTAATCATCATACCGGCGGTTTCTTCAGTCTCTGGTTTAAATTTTGCTTTCAATGTGGGCACATACTTAATATGAGCACGGTTAGCAAGGTCTTCCCCTTCTTTCTTTAATTCTTCTTTTGAGAGAATCATTGTTGAGGCATATACTTCTTTTTTCGTGAGGACTTTCTTAAGTAATTTGTCATTACTTTGATCGTCACTAATTATTTTTGGGTTACGGGTTCTCAAGATAACTCGGCCATTTGTATCAGTCATCGTAAGAATATCTAAAGATTCTTCTTTTCTTATTTTCTCAAGTTGCTGGCGTACTACCTGAATATTCCCTTCCCTGAGTGTTTCAAAAAGAAGAAACCTTTGTGAAGTAAAACGGACTGCATCCCTTACGTCTTTAATTTTTTCTTCGTATATTTCCCGTGCCGAATTCAAGTCAACCCTTACTTTGTCCTGCGCCTGCCTTACGATTACATCTCCAATGAAATATACTCCTACAAGAGTAGCCGTGAAACCACAAATTATGACGATAAGCAAAAAACTTAAAGTTAATCTTTTCCCTAACGAGATTTTCATTTTTTTATCCATC
>CAZRHN010000069.1:0-3295 GCA_964599925.1 uncultured bacterium | reverse complement strand
GAGGGTATTTCTAATTCATTTCTGTATTCTCTCACTGTGCGCCGGGCAATGGTAATCTCGTGTTCATTTTTCAATTTATTTCTAATCTGTTCATCACTATAGGTCCGCAGCAAATTGGTGCGGGGTTCTTCTTCAATAATTTCTCTAATTAAACCTTGGATTTCGCTTTTCCTATTCCCAAAAAAGAACTTGATTGGTTTTTCCTCACCCCAGGGGGTTCCCAGACTCTTAAACCCAATCATTCGGTTGATTACACTGGGATGAACATTTATCTTTAAGGCTAACTCTCTCTGAGTAAAAAATTTAATTTTTCTCCAGTCTGCAGACCTCAAATAATTGGTCTGGGTTTGGACAATATGGTAAATAATTTGATAAATTGTTGCCTTTCTTAAGTTAATCAATTCTAACTTTTTCAATAGTTTATCCAATGCTTTAATTTCAGATTTGGGAGAAGTGCCATCCTTTTTTAGTTCTGCAATTTTCTCATAATTTATGGAATATTCCCCGCGGGCTAAATTTGGCGAATAATATTTGATGAAAAAACCACCCGAGCCATCCTTTTCAAGGGAAGCAATTTTAGAGTAGCGAATTTGCGGCGTAATTGTTGAAGGATAGAAAAATTCAGTACGGATACTTAACTCGTTGACAAAATCGTTTATTCTTTTTACCTCAGAGAGGCTCAGTTTACACTCGTCAGCGATTAATTTACTTGGAATTTTATCTTGGTTATAGAGGAAATATTTTTTGAATTTCTCCTCACCAATCTTTTTTATTGTGGGAATAATTTCTTCTTTATCTTCAAGGAAGGAAACTACATCAAATTGAGTTTTGTCAACGGCAATATTTTCTTTAAGTTCAGAGAAGTTCGTCGCCAAGTCAGTGTGAGGGAACCTTCGGTAAGTAATCACTTTTTTTGTCTTATCTTCCGGATAGGTCAACCTTATGAATAAAGGGTCGTTTTCTATCTCCCGGATAAATTTTGCAAATTCATCTTCCGGCAGGTTCATAAAGTTAGCCAATTTCATTACCGCTACCAATTTTTGTCTCTGCTCTATTTGTGGAGTTTGTTCTTGCCCAATCCCAGCAATTTCCATTTCTTTATTTTCGCCCTAACTTTCCCATTTTTATAATATATTTTTTAAGTGAATTTGTCAATTTTTGACTTGCCTATCAGATAATTTTATGTTAAAATATCTTTTTATAACTTCACATAGGTTCAGTTATATTGATTACAGTGATTGAAATAAACGATTACAGCGATTTATCGTCAGTGGGTTAATCACCGTAATCGCCTTTTATAATCGCTGTAATCAAGTTTCACTTTTTTGTGAAACTACTTAACCAAGATGAACATTGTCTTAACCGGTTTTATGGCCAGCGGGAAAACTGCGGTCGGGAAAAGATTAGCAAAAAGGTTGAAAATGAAATTCGTTGACACTGACGACCTGATTGAAAAAGATTCAAGATTAAAAATTCACCAAATTTTTTCTTTGTATGGTGAAGCACATTTTCGTGACCTGGAAAGTAAAATAATTTGCGGAGTAACAAAAAAGAATCATCAGATTATTGCGGTCGGTGGTGGTGCGGTAATCAGAGAGGGGAATCGCAAAAATTTATCTCGTAACGGTCTAATTATTAATCTTAAAGTAAAACCTAACGATGTTCTTAAACGGGTGAGGGAAAATAAGACTGTCCGCCCGTTATTAAAGACAAAAAATCGTTTAAGAAAAATAAACGAATTACTTAAGGAAAGAGAACCTTATTACCGAGAATGTGATTTTTTAATTGATACCTCGGATTTAAGTGTTGGCGAAATAGTAAATAAAATTACGAGATTGTTAAGAAATCTCAACAATCTACACGAATTTCACGAATAATAAATTTCACGAATGTTCGCGAATGAAAAAATGAAAACGATTAAAGTTAATCTTGGTAAGCGTGGTTACCCGATTTATCTTGGTGTAAACTTAGAAGACTTAGGAAAAAATTTAATCCGCCGATTCGGCGGATTTGTTAAACGCGGGTTAATCGTCACCAACCCGGTTCTAAGGAATCTTTACGGCGTAATCTTAAAGAAAAGTCTAAATAATGCCGGATACAAAACCAAAATAGTCCTTGTTCCTGATGGGGAAAAATACAAATCTTTTACCCAGGCAGAGAAGTTATACCGGATATGTCTGGAAGAAAAACTTGAACGGCGTTCCCCTTTGATTGCTTTTGGCGGCGGGGTAATTGGCGACCTCGCTGGTTTTGTTGCCGCGACTTTTCTTCGGGGAATCCCCTTAATTCAGGTTCCCACAACCTTAGTTGCTCAGGTTGATTCTTCAATTGGAGGCAAGGTAGCGGTAGATTTACCGGAAGGTAAAAATCTTGTCGGCGCATTTTATCAACCTTCATTTGTCTGGATTGATTTAAAAGTTTTGAAAACTTTACCTCTCCCTGAATTACGCAATGGGCTTGCTGAAGTGATTAAATATGCAATTATCAATAACGGGGACTTTTTTTCTTACTTAGAAAAGAATTTACCGGACATCGGACACCCGCCTGACGGCGAGGCAGGTTGGACATCGGACATCTGGACATATATCGTTTCCCACTCCTGCCAGGTTAAAGCAAAGATAGTGGAAAAAGATGAATTAGAGGAATCGGGCTTGAGACGAATTTTGAATTTTGGACATACCTTAGGGCACGCCTTAGAGACAATAACTAAATACCGGGTTTATAAACACGGTGAAGCGGTGTCTATCGGCATAGCCTGTGCCACCAGAATAAGTGAAAAAATGAACCTGATTAAAAAAGAAGAAAGGGAACGAATTGTCAACTTGCTTAAAAAGGCGGGACTGCCAACCGAATGGCCGGGACGAAAATTCGGGCTTGAAGAAATTTATCCTTATCTTGAACACGATAAGAAAGTTAAAGCTGGGAAAATAAATTTTGTCCTCCCGGTGAAGATTGGTAAAGTGGTTATCCGTAACGATATCCCGAAAAAAATCATCCAGAAAGTCTTAAATGGAGATGACTGAACTTTTGCATTTTGCTTCCGTTCACTGACGCTCCAGCAGATACGCAGCTCTAATTCACCGCTCCTGAGCCTCGCCCCGTCTAAGTCTAATTAGCGGGGCTACTCACTCGCTCATTCATAAGAACTGGATAATCTGCCTCCGCTTAGGTTCACTCCAGCAAAAATGCAAAAGTTCTTTAGTAATTTGGTTTTCTCCTCGCCCCCCTGTGGGAGAGGATGAACCCCGCTCTTGCGTGCAAGGGCGGGGTGAAGGTGAGGGGTAGAGGTAGTTGA
>CAZRHN010000068.1:2682-4679 GCA_964599925.1 uncultured bacterium | reverse complement strand
ACGCAAATTTTGTAAAAAGATTGTTGAAGAATATAATTACGAACTGCGTAGACTCAGTCATTTAATTCCACGTGAACCCAAGAAAATAAAACGTTTCTTCTTCCTAAGAAAAGGATAATTAGAGAGCATTCGCCTTTATTGAACAACATTTTAGCGTATTCCACTTAGAGGGGTAACAGTGAACGAAGCCCCGCTAATCGGGGCTGAGTGAACACAAGAGGGGATTTAATCCCCTTTGAGCACGACTTTACGGGGGCGTAGTTCAGAGGGAGAACGTTCGGTTCGCATCCGAAAGGTCAGGGGTTCAAATCCCCTCGCCTCCATAATAAAAACAATTAAGAATGTAAAATGTAAAATTAATCCGCCTGAGGCGGATGAACTTTTAATTGAGAGTGAGTATGAGTTATTTAGTTTTAGCAAGAAAATATCGTCCACAAAAGTTTGATGAAGTTATCGGGCAGGAGCATATCACTCAGACTCTAAAAAATGCTATCTCAGCTGGACGTATTGCTCATGCATACCTTTTTGCAGGACCACGTGGGATTGGTAAGACTACAACTGCACGTATTTTTGCTAAAGCATTAAACTGTATTAAGGGACATGTTCCTGACCCTTGTCAGACCTGTATCCCTTGCCGAGAAATTACGCAAGGTATCTGTATTGATGTAATGGAAATTGACGCTGCTTCTAACCGCGGGATTGATGAAATCCGTGCCCTACGTGAAAATGTTAAATTTGCACCGGCTGCTTGCCGATATAAAATTTATATCATTGACGAAGCACATCAAATTACACATGACGCATTTAACGCTTTATTAAAAACCTTAGAAGAACCACCAGGACATATTATTTTTGTTTTCTGTACCACCGAACCAGAAAAAATACCTTTAACTATACTTTCACGATGTCAGAGGTTTACATTCAGACTTGTCCCCGTAGATACTATTGTTCAGCGATTAGAAAAAATTATCAATTTAGAAAAACAGGCATCAGCCAGTAGTAAATTGCAACTGGATGTCGGCAAAGATGTGTTATACTTTATTGCTCAGACAAGTCAAGGTAGTGTCCGTGATGCAGAAAGTCTTATGGATGAAGCACTTTCTTTTTCACCTGAAGGAGTAAAAGTTGAGGATTTATCTTTTCTTTTAAGCCTTATTCCGCAAGAATATTTGAACCGTCTTGGTCAAGCATTTCTTTCTTTAGATAAACAAGCAGTACTGAATCTAATTGCTGAAATTAACGATGCTGGATATAATCTACACCAGTTAGTTAAAGATTTACGTGAATATTTTCGTAAACTCTTACTAACAAAATTTTCTGCAGTAGAACCATTGAATCTATCACCGGAAATGAAAAACCAGTTAGAAAAAGAAAGTACGAAATTTTCTTCACATTTGCTTTCGCGTTACATTTCATTACTGTCACAATGTTTAGAAGAAATGAAATGGTCAGACCAACCACGCATAATTTTGGAAATCTATGCATTACGTCTGGCAAGTCCCTATACCGAATTAGGCGAAATTGTTGACCGTATTGAAAATATAGAAAAATCTCTAACTACTCCGTCTGAAGTTGCTGCGACTGTTACTCCGGATGTCGTTGATGTTCAACCTAAACCCGTAGAAAAGCAAGTTATATCGTCAGACTTTTCAGCAAACTGGCAAAGATTTATTGAAGAGACAAAGAAAAATAAGGTTACCTTAGCCTCCTGCCTTGAATTTGCTTATCCGAAAGAATTAAAGAATGGTGTCCTAACCTTAATTTTTCCACAACGGTTCTATATGGATGGTGCAATAAAAAGTATTGATTATATTGAAAGCACCTGGGAGAAAATGTTTGGACAAAAAATCAAACTTAACTGTCTAACCGGTGAAATACCACAAAAGCAAGAAGATTTACTTCTTGAACAACCAGAGACGGAAGTAATAGAGGAGACCTATACGACTGAAAAAGCGGGGAAAAATCAAGAAGTTGTTGATACTGAACCGGGGATAAAG
>CAZRHN010000068.1:1964-2672 GCA_964599925.1 uncultured bacterium | reverse complement strand
GGGATAAAGAAATTGTTCAAATATTTTCCACAGGCACGTATTTTAGAAAAAGAAGAGAAATAAGATTTGCCTGCGAGCAAAAAATTATCTAAAATAACACTCTCAGAGAACCCGGAAGTGTCAAATAAAGGTATCAAATTTAAAGATGATTAACCGTTATAGTCCTTCTTTAATGAACGATTTTGAAAAATGTCCGTATTTTTTCAAAGTTTTCTATATTGACGCACGAAAAAAAGAATTAGAACGTCCAAAACCGTACTATACACTCGGACGGACAGTCCACGAAGCGTTACGCCAATTTTTTTCTTTATTTGTAGATGATAGAAACTTGGATAAGCTAGATGACCTTTACCGTACTGCTTGGCGAGAGATTCCTTGGGAAAAAAGAGGTTTTGCAAATAAAAAAGAAGAAAAAGAATATGGTCTACGTGGGTTAGTGATGCTTGAATGGTTCTACAAGAACTACGATACTAAGGTCAGACCAAGATATTTGGAAAATTATTATGAAATTCTTCTGCCTACAGGTTCAACTTTAGTTGGTAAGATAGACCGTATTGATGAAGAGACTGATTCATCTTTAACAATTATTGATTACAAGACTGGTAAAGAAAAGGCATTGGAATTTTTGATTGGGCAAGTGTTGAGGAAAACTAAAGTTAGAGCTGATCCTAAGAAAGTGAAAGAATTGATTAAGAGATTAATTTAAAT
>CAZRHN010000068.1:0-1954 GCA_964599925.1 uncultured bacterium | reverse complement strand
TATTGATTACAAAACTGGTAAAGAAACAATGGAAGATGAAGAAATGCCTGATGATTTACAGGCAGGATTTTATACACTTTTGATAGACAAAAAGTTCAAACGTCCGATAAAAGAAATAAAATTCATTTATCTGGACAGCAAAACCGAAAGTAATTTTACACCTGACGGTGAATATTTAGAAAAGACCGAAACAAATATTAAAAAGAAAATTAACGAAATTGAAAATACTACTGACTTTGTGCCTCGGGTAAGTCGTCTCTGTAGATACTGTGACGTCTTACCTCTCTGTCCCGAAAAAAACAATATCTTAAGAAAAACAATACCTTTTTAAAAAGGGGAACAGAAATGAATTTAAAAAACATAAACTTTACTAACTGCATAGTCAAAAAACAAATTAATAATGTGGCAAGAAAATTTGCTCTTAAACTGATTATAGTTTTTGGTTCACAGGTTACCAGAAAAACTCACGAGAAGAGCGACTTTGATCTTGCCCTCTTAGCAAAAAAGTCCAATTTTACCCTGAAACAATATTCAAACTTGGTTTTTCATTTACAGAAAGTTTTTCCCGAGCAAGAATTGGATATTGTATTCGTTAGTCACGCAGACCCTTTACTCCTTAAAAAAATTGTTGAAACAGGATTCTTACTCTATGGTAAAAAGCGCGACTTTGCCGAGTTCAAGATTTATGCTTTTCATCGGTATCAAGATTACCAACCATATTTTGAATTAGAAAAGAAAGTGGTAGAAAATTATATTCGGAAGTTGAACTATGCCCATTGATAAAATTCTTGTGCGAAGAAAACTAAATTTAATTGCTCAGGATTTGGAAAGGCTAAAAACACTTTCACACTTAAGTTTGAAAGAGTATCTCAGAAAATATGAAAATGAAATTTTAGCCGAAAGATTTTTGGAACGTTTGATTGGTAGAATGATTGATATCAACTACCACTTGATAAGCGAACTTGGACACCTTGTCCCAAAAGATTATTTCGAGTCATTTCTAAAACTCGGACAACTGAAGATATTACCTCCTGAATTAGCACGGGTCTTAGCTCGTTCTGCTGGACTGCGTAACCGTCTGGCACATGAGTATAACGAAATTGACGAAATAAAAGTTTATCAGGCAATAAAAGATTGTTTCCGGGATTTACCCCCGTATATAAATAGAATTAACCTATTTTTGCGAAAAGTAAAACCATAATTCCGGCGTAGCTCAATGGTGGAGCATCCGGCTGTCATCGAAGGTGACCCTGAGCGAAGCCGAAGGGTTAACCAATTGGCAGCTCTCCGACGAAAGTCGGAGTGAAAAATCGGGTGAATTCAGGGAAACCCTGAGTCAAACCGAAGGGTAATCCTGAGCCAATCCCCGACGTTACGTCGGGGCAGGCGCAGAGACTATCCCGCGAGGGAGTACCCCCGCAGCTTCGTTTTGCGAAGCTAAACGGCGGGGGGAAGCGCCCGATTCCGTAATCCGATGTTATATCGGATCGGGAATGAGATAGTCCAAGCCCTGAAGTAATTCAGGGGTACTTGTAACCGGAGGGTTGTAGGTTCGAGTCCTACCGCCGGAGGATTTTAGGGATGCCCCTCGTGGGTGTCCCTAAAATCCTATGGTCTCTCAGGAATTGGACATTTCAAATTTGCTATGTGGTATGTATATATCTGTAACAAAAGAAACAAACTCTATACGGGTATTACCACAGACTTAAGCAACCGTATGAAACAACATAGTAGTCCTAAGATAATTCATATTGAAGAATATCAAGATAAACACCAAGCAGCAAAACGAGAGAGACAAATCAAAGGTTGGAACAAACAAAAGAAGTTAAATATAGCAAATTTGAAAAAGCCTGCCCTGAGCGTAGTCGAAGGGTGAGTTTACACTGAGCTTGCCGAAGTGAGTCCTACCGCCGGAGCATTCCGAGATTACCCCTTGCGGGTAGTCGCGGAATGC
>CAZRHN010000067.1:0-4968 GCA_964599925.1 uncultured bacterium | reverse complement strand
TAGCAAGGGTAATCACGCATACTTAAAACCCCTGCTATTCCCTGATTTTCCCTGCTATTCCCTGATTTTCCCTTCTTAATGGTAATTTAACCGTAAAAACTGTGCCCTTATTCAGTTCGCTTTCAACACTAATTTCGCCTTTATGTGCCTCAATAATCCCTTTACATACGGCCAAACCCAGCCCGGTGCCTTTGCTTTTAGTGGTGAACAAAGGGTCAAATATTTTCTCTAAATTTTCTTTGGCTATCCCGCAACCGCTATCCTGAATCCGAATTTCTACGAATTTCGGAGATCCCGCCAAGGCGGTGATTTGATTCGTAACTATTCCTGTGGAAATAGTTAATTTCCCGCCCTCAGGCATGGCATCGTAAGCATTGGAGATAAGGTTACTGAAGACCTGACGTAAACGGTCAGCATCACCTTCAATCTGCGGTAAATCGGACAAAAAATCTTTACGCAAACTAATCTTGTCTGGTTTTTCCACTAATTCCAAGGTTCCCTCTAAAACCTGGTTTACCTTGACTGGTTCTAAAGAAATTTTTGGCACCCGGGAAAATTCTAAGAGGTCATTAATAATCCTTGAGGAAATCGCAACCTCTTTGTCAATCATTTCTAAATGTCTGAAGACTTTTTCTTCTTTAGTTTTAAGAATTTGCCGGAGATAGTAGGTTACACCTTTTATCACTCCTAAGGGATTTTTTAATTCATGGGCAATACCTGAGGCTAACTGCCCGATTGCGGCCAATTTTTCCTGGTGTAATAATTTTTGGGTCTGTTTTTTAACCTTCTCTTCTAAGTTGCGTCTCTCCCCTTCTAATTTTTCATAAAGACGTGCATTGGTAATCGCCAGAGCTGCCTGACTGGCGAAGAGGAAAAGCAATTCTTTTTCTTCTTTAGTAAAAATGTGTTTTTTACGTGTGTAAACATTGAGCACGCCGATAGGTTTTTCTTTCTCCAGCAAAGGCACAGAAAGAAGTGAGCAAAGTTTTTCTTCTTTGGCTAACTGCGGATAAGCATAACGTGAATTTTTCTCTACCACAGGAATTACCACCGGTTCTTTTTTCAAAGCGGCTAATCCAGCAAGACTTTCCTTTAATTTCAAAATTTTCTTTTTTTCCATATACTCCTTACTATGTCCCAAGGAAGCAACTAAAATCAAATTCTCGCCAGTTTCATCAAGTAAACGCAGGGAACAAACATCTGCTTTTAAAATTTCTATTGCCTGATTAACTACTAAATTAAGCACTTTTTCTAAATCAAGAATTGAACTGATTCTCAAGGATAAGCGGGAAAGGGCAACCAGGGACTTTACCTGCTCATTAATTTGCTTTTCCGAATCTTTCACCCCTTTAATTAATCCCCACATCAGTTTTGCGCTTGTCCCGCCCATTATTTCTATCTTTCTCAAGGCGACCGGTTTAGTTCTGCTCAAAAGACGAGCGACTTGCGGATTACCGGTTGCATCAATAACAATTGACAAATTCTCATTTCCTAAAAATTCACGGAAATTGGAAGAAGTCGGGATACCCAATTTCTTTGCTAATTTAATCCCCGGGGCACTTTTCCTTAGATCCGCCACTCCAATAAGATTTATCTCTTTCACCGGAGATAAAATCTCCAGAAGCGCTTTTCCTCCTTTCCCCGCACCAACAATAAGTAGACCAAGTCTTTTTTCCATTTTCCTCTCCAATGATGACAGCGATTTCAAAATCCCGATTACACTTATTTTACTCTTTTTTATTGAAAATTATTACCGCAAGAAAAACTGTCATCCAGGCAAAAAGTATAAGAAAAACTAAATTAAACCAGATTGGGAAAACTTTCATTCCAATTAAAATATTTCTCAAAGCATCAACACCATAACTGAGAGGATTAACCCGCACCAAATACCTTAACCAGGACGGTAAATTTCCACCTATGGGAAAAAGTGCTCCACTTAAAAAAAACATCGGCATTACTACAAAGTTAGCCACAATACCAAATCCTTCAAAAGAAGTCATCCGGGCAGCAATTAATACCCCTAAGGCTGTCCCGGTAAAGGCGATCAAAAACATTACCCCTAAGACGGGGATAATTTTATTTACCTCTAATCTAACTCCAATTACCGGGGCAAGAAAAAAAACAAAAAGTCCTTCAATCAAAGAAATAGTTGCCCCACTTAAAGTTCTCCCTAAGGCAATTGAAGTCCGTGAGATTGGTGCAACCAAGATTTCTTTCAGGAAACCAAACTCACGGTCCCAGATGATTCCTATTCCTGCGTAAAGGGAAGCGAAAATTAAATTTAAAGTAACGATGCCCGGAAAAAGAAAATGGAGATAATCCTGTTCGGAAACCATCCTTTGCCTGCCAAAAAAACTGTTTATTCCAATGCCAAAAAAAAGTAACCAAAGAACTGGACGAAAAAGGGAAACGATGACCCTTACCCGGTCACGAAAATGACGAATTATATCCCGTAACCAAAGAATGTAAATTGCCTGTAAATTCATTTTATTTTCTCTTTTGGATAGAGACTAAATGGCGAAACCAATTTTCATTTTTAACCGTTCCCTTGCGTATTTCTTCGCCAGTAAGCCTTAAAAAAACATCGTCAAGGGTTGGTTTTTTTAAACTTATACTTTTAACCGGTAAAGATAAATTTTTTATTAATTCGGGAATAAATTCTTCACCATTTTTTACTGTCAAATACAATCCTTGATTCTCCCCTTCCCCGGGAGTGATCTTTGTGATTATTTTATATTTTTCTTCAATTTCAATTCTTGCTTTTTCATCATCATTAGTTTTCAAAAAAATTATATCTTCAGGTAAAAATTTTCTTAATCCCATCGGTGTATCCAGAGCGATTATTTTACCGTAATCAATTACCGCAATATGTTCGCAGTTCTCCGCTTCTTCCAGATAATGGGTAGTTAAAAAAACAGTTATTTTTTCCTTAACTCTGAGTTGATGGATATAGTCCCAGATGTGTCGCCTGGTCTGAGGGTCTAATCCAAGAGTTGGTTCATCCAAAAATAATACCTTGGGGTAATGTAAAAGTCCGCGGGCAATCTCTAAACGCCGCTTCATCCCCCCGGAAAATTTGTGCACAATATCGTTTCTCCATTCATAAAGACCGGTCAAATTTAATACTTCGTCTATCCTTGATTTAATTAGTTTTTTAGGTAGACCATAGATTAAACAATGAAATTTGAGATTTTCTACAGCGGTTAATCTTTCGTCTAAACTTGGGTCTTGAAAAATTATTCCAATTGACTGTCTTACTTTTTGTTCCTCTAAAACAACATTGTATCCATTAACATAGGCTTCACCACTTGTTGGTCGGAGTAAAGTGCAGAGAATATTGATGGTTGTTGTCTTCCCTGCGCCGTTAGGTCCAAGGAAGCCAAAAATTTCCCCTTCTTCAACTTGAAAGGAGATATTATTCACTGCAGTGAAACTATTAAATTTTTTGGTCAAATTTTTTGTTTCAATAATTTTCATAGAAAACGCAGATGTCCGCAGATAAAAACGCAGATGTCCGCGGATAAAAAAATCAGTGGAAATCAGCGAGGTTTTTAAAAATCTGCGGTAATCCGTTCTTTACCGAAGGAAAGGTAAAATGTTCACTAAATATTGATGTACCTTTTCCAAACCTAAACCAAAAACTAAAGATACTACCGCCATTAATTTCAAAAGTATATTTAATGAAGGACCGGAGGTATCTTTAAAGGGGTCGCCAATCGTATCCCCAACCACTGATGCTTTATGCACATCCGAACCTTTACCACCGAAATGTCCTTCTTCAATATATTTTTTTGAATTATCCCAGGCTCCACCGGCATTAGCAAAAAATATGGCTAAGGGCACGCCGGTGATTAAAGAACCAACTAAAAATCCACCCAAACTTTCTTTACCAAAAAGTATACCCAAAATAAGTGGTAAAATTACCGCTAAACTGCCGGGAAGAAGCATCTCTTTTAAGGCACCGCGAGTGGTAATGTCCACACATTTTGCCGAATCAGGCATCACTTTGCCTTCCATTAAACCAGCAATTTCGCGAAATTGTCTTCTTACCTCACCCACTACCCTGAATGCTGCCCTTCCTACCGCTTGCATGGTCAATGCGGAAAATACGAATGGGACAATACCGCCAATAAAAAGGCCGGCGACAACTTTAGCATTCAGACAATCTATTTTTGTTAGCCCTACAACTTGCGAATAGGCAACAAAGAGTGCTAAAGCAGTTAATGCCGCTGAACCAATAGCAAAACCTTTTCCAATCGCCGCTGTCGTATTACCTACTGCATCTAATGTTTCTGCTCGCCTTCTCACCTCAGGACCGAGGTTTGCCATTTGGGCAATACCAGCGGAATTATCGGCAATCGGTCCGTAAGCATCAACGGCAACGGTCATCCCGGTTAAAGCAAGCATGCCAACAGCAGAAAGTCCAACCCCAAAAACACCAGCAAAATGATAAGCGACAATTGTGGCTATTGCAATACTAACTAACGGAATAACCGTTGATTTCATTGCTGTCGCTACGCCTTGAATTATGCAGGTTGCCGGACCGGTTTGGGTTGCTTCAGCGATAATCCGAATTGATTTACCTGAAGTATAATACTGGGCAACAAAACCAATAATTATCCCGGCAATTAAACCGGATGACATTGCCCAGAAAGCATTTATATTTTTGTACCAAACTGAACACAAAATTAAAGCACCTACGGCGAAAAGTAGCGCACTTATCCCCATACCTTTATTTAAAGCAACCTGGGGGTTACCCCCTTCCCCGCTGTGCACAAAAAACACACCAATAATTGAAGAAAGTATTCCCCAGGAGACAAGAAGGAAAACAAGCATTACTCCGGGGAGGTCAATCAAAGGATTAGGTGCAGCCGCAATTACAATCGCCGAAAGGATTGCTCCGATGTAAGATTCAAATAAATCCGCACCCATACCAGCAACATCGCCAACATTATCGCCAACATTATC
>CAZRHN010000066.1:0-4981 GCA_964599925.1 uncultured bacterium | reverse complement strand
CTTTTGAGACAACCGATGACCTTCCGCTGAAGGAAGGAATTATTGCTCAGGATAGGGCAATCAAGGCAATTGAATTTGGGCTGAATATCAAAAGTGAAGGATTTAATTTATACATCTCTGGTGTTCCTGGCACCGGAAGGAATACGGCGATAATCCGAGCAGTAAAGAAAATTGCTGAAAAAGAACCTGTGCCCGAAGACACCTGCTATCTTTATAATTTCCAAAAACCCGATGAACCGAAGGCATTAAAACTTCCTGCCGGTAAAGGTTGCCAGTTCCAAAAGGATGTAGAAGATTTAATCCGGGACTTAGAGATTGGGATTCAGAGAACATTTACCAGTGAAGAGTATGAGAAAAATAAAAAGGAAATCGTTGATCGATTTGAGAAATTGAAAGAGGCACTTACTTCCGAACTGGAAGAATTTGCCAAATTTAAAGGGTTCCAGATTGAGCATACTTTAACCGGTTTGGTGGTTGTGCCGGTTTATGAGGGACACACCTTGAAGGAAGAAGAATACGAAAAACTGCCTGAGGAGAAGAAGAGAGAAATTGAGAAAGAGCAAAAAGTAGTCTACGAGAAATTATACGATTATTTGAGAAAAATTAGAGAACTGCAGAAAGAAATCAAGCAAGAAATTGAAGGACTGGACAAAAAAATTGTCCTTTACGCTGTCGGTCATTTGATTGAGGAAGCAAAGAAAAAATACACCGATTATGAATTGATTCAGAAACATCTGGGCGATATCCAGGAGGACATATTAAAAAATATTGACGAACTTAAGAGAGAAGAAGAGCCAACCCAGTTGACCCTCTTGGAAGTAAGACCTCCTAAGGAGCAGATTTTGAATCGCTATAGAGTAAATCTCTTAATTGACAACTCCAACACTAAAGGCGCACCGGTTATCGTTGAACACAGCCCCACCTATTACAATCTCGTCGGTAGAATTGAGTATAAAGCGCGCTTTGGCGTGCTTACTACCGATTTTACAATGATTAAACCCGGTTCAGCACATAAAGCGAACGGCGGTTATTTAATCATCCAGGTGCTTGACCTTCTCAGAGATTATTTTGCCTGGGATGCTCTAAAAAGAATCATTAAGTACGGGGTGGTCAAGATTGAAGAATTAGCCGAAAGATATGGTCTCGTTTCTACCGCTGGTCTAAAACCCGAGCCTCTGCCAATAAATCTAAAAATTATCCTCGTGGGTAATCCTTTATTTTACCATCTTCTATACATTTACGATGAAGATTTCGGGAAACTTTTCAAGGTAAAAGCGGATTTTGATATTCTGGTGAAAAGGTCGGAAGATTTCCTCCAGCAGTACGCATACTTTATCGCCAGTAAATGTAAAGAGGAAAGACTTTTGCCCTTTAAGAAAGGAGCGGTAGCCGAGATTATTAATTTGAGTAGCCGGCTGATTTCCCATAAGGAAAAACTTACTACCCGTTTCATTGAAATCGTGGACATTATGCGCGAAGCAAACTATTGGGCAAAAACCGAAGGAGCAAAATTTGTGGAAGCAGAACACATAAATAAAGCAATTGGAGAGAAAATATACCGTTCCAATATGATTGAAAAGAAAATTCAGGAATTGATTGAAGAGAATACAATTTTTATTGACACTGATGGTAGAAAAGTTGGACAGGTTAATGGTATTTCAGTAATGGAGTTGGGCGACTATACCTTTGGTAAACCTTCCCGGATTACGGCGAGCACTTATCTCGGTAAAGGAGAGATAATCAATATTGAACGAGAAGCAAAAATGAGTGGGAGAATCCATTCTAAGGGAATCCTAATTTTGAGTGGTTATCTTGGAGAAAAATTTGCTCAAGATAAACCTCTCGCACTTTCCGCGAGTATCTGTTTTGAACAACTTTATGATGAAGTGGAAGGGGATAGCGCCTCCAGTACTGAACTTTACTGCCTTCTTTCCAGTATTGCCGAGGTGCCCTTAAGGCAAGATGTTGCGGTTACCGGCTCGGTTGACCAAAAAGGACAAATCCAGCCAATCGGTGCAGTAAACGAAAAAATTGAAGGTTTTTTCGCCGTCTGTAAAATAAAAGGGTTAACCGGGAAACAGGGAGTAATGATTCCCAGAGCAAATGTGAAAAATTTAATGCTTAAAGAGGAAATTGTCCAGGCAGTTAAAGAAGGAAAATTTCATATCCGCGCAGTGGAAAATATAGATGAAGGGATTGAAATCTTGACCGGAATGGAAGCAGGTAGTTTCAATCGTTTAATCAATGAAAAACTTGGACGCTATGCGCAGTTGGCAATAAAATATAAAGAAACTGAAAAAAGGGGAGGAGAAAAAAATGCATCAAGCACTGGGTAAAGGGTTAGAGGCACTAATTCCGAAATCGCAGATTACCCCGACGATTACCGTCGAGGGGGAACAGATTGTAAAAATTCCAGTTGAAAAAATTAAACCGAACCGTTATCAGCCGAGAAATAAGTTTAAAGATGAAAATTTGCAAGAGTTAGCCAGTTCAATTAAGGAGAAAGGACTCTTACAACCATTAATTATTACCCCGAGTTTAGTTCCCGGTGAATATGAACTTATTGCCGGGGAAAGAAGACTACGGGCAACAAAACTTGCTGGACTAAACGAAGTGCCGGTGATTATTCGCTCTGAAGTTAGCGAACAGGAGAGGTTGCAGATTTCCTTAATTGAGAATTTACAACGGGAAGACTTAAATCCAATAGAAGAAGCGCAGGCCTACCAGTGTCTGATTAAAGAATTTGATTTAACCCAGGAAGATTTAGCCAAACTTCTTGGTAAAAGTCGTGCCTTAATCGCTAACACTTTGCGTTTATTAAGTTTACCGGCAGAGATTAAAGATGCAGTTATTTCCGGGGCAATTTCTTCGGGACACGCACGGACACTAATTGGTTTACCCACCGAAGAAATACAAAAATTAGTCCAACGGATTATTCAAGAACGACTTTCGGTGCGGGAGACGGAAAAGATTGTAGAAAGGTTAAAAGTTGAAAGTTTAAAGTTAAAAAGGAAGAAGAAAATTTTACCGGAATTGATTTCCGCAGGTGAGGAACTCCAGCGAAGCCTTGGAACAAAAGTAAAAATAAAAGGGACTGCGAAAAAAGGTAGAATTGAAATTTATTATTATTCTTTAGACGAGTTAAACCGGATTATTGATTTATTGAAGTAACTAAAGGAAAAAACTTGATTTGCTTAGAAGTCCATTGCCTTATAGATGAAGTCAGGGAGTCCGGAACACTGTTGGTCAAGATGATATTTACTGGTAGCGATTTGTGCTTTAAGCATTTTTTTCATTGTCTCCAGAGAATGATAATTAAAAGGATTAAGTTCTTTCAATCTTTCAGAAGATATTCCTGGGACTTTAACCGGGACGAGAACTTTTTTCCCCCAGATTGGATGCGCTTCATATTCTACTGCACCTCTTGCCGCCTGAAGAAGAAAAAATTCGGTTTCTTCAATTGAAGGACCAGTACCGCCGAGGGGTCTGATTTTACCGCCCATTTCTTCAAATTGTGCCTTCGGAACACTTACTTCTTTCTCACCCAATTTAAGTTTTGTCCAGATATGTTTTGTGCCCACCCGACCGGTAGTATTTATCTGGTAAACTTCAATCGGGTCATCCTTCCCTTCTCGTGCTTTGACAAATTCGTAAAATCGTTTTACTTGTTCCGCATTACTTACCCCCATGGTAAAAGGCAAGCAATAACGGGTTTCATATTTTTCTTCGCCCACACCTTTTCTACTCTGTGCCGGATGACCGGTTGTTCTCCCGTCGGCTAAAACTTTAGCCGCAAATGCTGGGTCGTTTATTTTTAGCCAGGCATAATCAGAATTGTACCCCGGACTGATAAATACAGCCATATTTAAAGGCTCACTGGAATCTACATTACCGTCGTAATAACCGGTATCTTCAAGATAAAAAACTGTTCTTGCGTTCTGGTTGGGTTTACCGTGATACTGGTAAAGAAGACCAGCAAAATTTGGATTACCATCCGGACCAAATTCGGTATTCTCATGCAATGCTCGGGGAGACATTCCTGCGGAATAGATTGCTATCTGTTCTGGATTAACATCTTCGGTTTTTGTCCAGGAACCCCTCTCCGGGCTAACTACCTGGTCAGGGAAAATGCCAACAATATCGTCGTTCTTAATTACCTGGTCAGAGACATAATCAAGCACATTTAAACCAAATTTTTCTTTGTAGATTGGTGCAACTTTTTCATTGAAGATATACATCGTATGTGTTGATTTACCGCTTCCGGTAAGTCCCCAGACACACATTACCATTCTTTTCGTTTTCCCGTCAATTCTTTTTACGGTAAATTCTTTTAGTCCCGCATGTTCACCGCTGCCACCTTTTTTGTAAACATGGAATATCCAATGGGAAAGGAACCCTTTCTTGCATTCACCCTGATAGGAGCTGGAGGTGATAATTGTGTATCCCTGAGGAGGGAATCTTATTACTCTAAGCATCTCGTGGCTTCCCGGAAGATCAGGGTTCTCTAAATAATGGGGGATACAAAAAATGGTTACTTCGGGTTCAAGTTTTGGGTTACCCGGAAAATTGAGTTGACTCCAACGATAAGCAATATCCGGGAACTGGGGGTCGCAGTAAAGACGGCAACGCATCTCCGCTTTTGAGCCCGCTTGCCCGAGATTAGCGTCAACCTGAATTAAAGGACCCTGGGAGAGGATGTGTTCCAAAACCCTTAACATCAACTGTTTGTGTTCGGGTTTTAAATCTTTTTCTTTTTCAATCACTACACTGCCCGCTGCACTGCGGTTCCAAATATTTGAAGTCCAGCCCCAGGAATCGTTCTTAAACTGTGTCCCGTAAAGTTTTGCTCTTTCCAACAAATCCGGTGGATTATTGAGGATTGCTCTTATCCCGGAAGCAGTTTTTTTCTCAATAATCTTCTTAAACAATTCCATAAAACTGTTAATAGTAATTTCTTCTAAACGGACAAACATAATTTTTT
>CAZRHN010000065.1:0-4995 GCA_964599925.1 uncultured bacterium | reverse complement strand
TTCTAAATTCGCAACTTTATTCTCATATTCTGCACGGATTCCTTTCTCTTTCTCAGTTAAATTTATTCCCTGGGTAATGGTTAAATCGCGTATTCTTTGTTCGTAATCCTGAACTAAACGATTTTTTTCATTTTCCCAATCGTGGAGTTTGCGTTCGTAGTCCTGAACTTGCGTAAGGTAGCGATTTTGCAATTCATTTTCCCGTTCCCTTAATTTCTTTTCGTATTCCTGAGTATTAGATGCGATAAGGTTAACCAATTGTTCTTTTTCTTTACCTAAATTTTCAATTTTAACTTCATATTGGAAACGAATTTTTTCTACTTCTTTTTTCCATTCCTCATCTTTAAGTTTAATTTTTTCTTCCCAGAGGACCCGTCCCCGGTCAAAATCTCTTTCTTTATCCTTTAACTCAATTTGCTGTTTAGCAAGCAATTCGTGTATTTTTTGTTCGTATTCCTGAACGAGGTGTCCCCTTTCTTTTTCCTCACGACTAAGTCGGGATTCGTAATCTTTGATTTGCGAAAGATATCGGTTTTCCAGTTCCCTGCTCTCTTCCCTTAATTTTTTTTCGTATTCTATTTCTTTTTTCTCCAGGTCATTGATTATTTCATTTAACCGTCTTTTTTCATCTTCAAGAATTTGCAGTTTGGTTCGGTATTCAGCACGTATCCCCTCATCCCGTAAAGAGATTCCTTTCTCAAGACGAGTAAATTCTTCTTCCCTGTATCTCAATTTCTCAAGGAGGGCATTCTGTTCACGATTAAGCCTTTCTTTCAGGGTAGTAATTTCTTTTTCGGAAGTATTCCTTTTTGCTTCCAGTTCCTGCATTTTTGCCTCGTATTCGTTACGCAGTTGCGCCTCACGGATAAGCATCTGGTTACGCAAAGAGACAATTTCTTCGTCTTTCGTTTTTACCCGTTCGTTATAAATGCGATATTCTTCCTGGGTACGTAATTCCTTTTCTTTCAATTCTTCTTTAATTTTTGCCAGTTCGGCGTCCAGGAGAGTAATTTTACCTGCGGCTTCTTCGCTAATTTGTTTAACTTTTTCGGCAAATTTTCTTTCATATTTTTCTCTTAGGTCAGTGATTTCTTTATCCTTCTGCTCCCTTAAAGCACGGAGTTGTGATTCTTTCATTGCCATTTCTACCCGGATACTCATTGCCTCTTCTTCTTTTGCTCTTAATCTCTCAAGGAAAGTTTTCTCTTTTGTCTCGGTAAGTCTTTGTTCCAACTCCTTAAGTTCTTTTTCCAGTTGCTGCCGGGTGGCAATTAATTCTTGTTCTCTTTCCATGCGCAGTGCGCGTTCTTTTTGTCCCAGAAGTTCCATTTCCTGTTTAGCTGCCCAGGTTTCTTCTTCTTTCGCCCGTAATTTATCTTCCCAGAGACGCCTTTCTTCAGCAATTCTTTTTTCCATTCCCTGCACTAAGTCAAAAGTTCCTTCCCGTAAAGGTTCATCTTGAAGGTTCACCTTGAAAGGAGTTCCCGCTTCAGGTAGGGTTAAAGGCGGTGGAGGTGGCGGTGCCAAAAATTCTTCCCCTTTTTTAGGTTGTTTAATTTTTTCTTCGTCCATTTTTTTATACCCGGGTTAGTCGTGTCTTCTGTAAAGTTAACCAATCACGCAACTCTTGATTGGTCGGATTCAGGTTTAACGCCTGTTCATAAGCGCTGAACGCTTCTTTTACCATTCCCCGTGAATAATAACAGTTCCCAAGCAGTTGATAGGCTTGCCAGAGTTGCGGATTATGAAAGATTGCTCTTTGCAATTTGACGACTGCGCTATCAATTTGTCCATTTTGATATTCTTTCAAGCCAGAATTATAATATTCAATTGCTTTTTCCGGGTCAGGTTTTTCTTCAACTTTATTTTTTTCTTCTTTTTTCTCAGACCCAAGTTGTAATTTTTCCAGTCTCCCTTCAAGTTCAATTCCCCGTTTTTTCTTTTCTTCGGGTCGGAAGAGGACAATCTTACCTTCCTCAGCCATTTTCCGGACTATTTTTTCAGTTAGCCGTTGTTCCTCTTCAATACGTTCCGGAGTCACCGGTCTCCCGAATTCCATCTCTTCTTTAAGTAAAGCCTTACCCCCTTCAGACATATTAGCAAAAAATTTATTCGTTACTTCTGGAGAAACTGTACCGCGTAAAGCAATTGCCAAATCTTCTATTCTCATTTCCCGAAGTAAAAACTGTATTGCCGGGTCTGAAAGTTTTGATATATCTTCAAAAAGGAATATTCTTTCCCGCGCCTTCTGGGCTAATTTTGGTGACTCCTGTTCCAGAGCGGCAAGCATTTCTTTACGGGTAGCATTATCTACCTGGTCCAAAATCTGCAAGAAAGAATCGATCCCCCCTACAAGAAAATCAATTTTCTTTTTAATCTCCTGTTCAACTCTTCTTACATCCTCTTCTGAGGTTAGTTTTACTCCGGCTAAACATAAAGCAACGCGCATCTGTATTTCTGCCGGCAAAGAAGCGAATACCTCACCGCTTAATTCTGCATCTAACTCATTCAGGACTAAAGAAATTGTTTCCGGTGTTTCTTCCTGAAGCAGATAAATAAGATTTTTTAAATTCTCCTTATTGATAAAAGAAAATGGTTTTTCTTTCTTTATTTCCTCTGCCTTTTCTTTCTTCCCAATTTCTAATCCCCATTCTCCGCCAACCCCAAGAATCCCACCACCACCAACTCCACCACCTCCACCGCCCGGTCCGGCAACCGCCTCGGTTCTCCCCTGGACAGTTACCTCTGTCCCCCGTGATTCACGCATTGCCTCGGTTAAATTCCGCAGGAAACGAGTTAGTGGACCGAAAAGGAAAAAGAGTAAAAGTAAAGTCAAGAAAGCAAGAAAAACTAAATAGGGATTATCCAGAAACTTTGACCAGAAAGTTGGCATCGCTGGCGGTATTGCTTGAGAAAATGCAATTTTTGTGATTTTAATTTCGTCACCACGTTTGAAATCAAGAGCAAGCGAATCAACAAGCAAATCACGCACTTTAACAATTTTTTCGTCAGGAATTTTCTCATCAATCGCCAGGGCAATTCTAATTTTATTAATCAATGTTGGGATTATTACTTTTGATTCGCCGGTTGCTGCTTTTTCCATTTCTTCCGCAGTAGGTTTTTCTTTTGGAGTTAACCCTCGGGGTGCAGGGACACCGGGAAGAATATATTCTTCTTTACCCAATTCATAACTTTTTTCTTCTTTTGTCCTCCCCGCCGCCGCTTCTCGTCTTGTTTCTTGTTTTTCCAATTTCAGTTCAATTTGAATACCGGTAATCCTACTTTTTTCCGGTCCGATAACCCGGTCAAGAATTTCTTGTATTCTCTGTCGGTATTCATTTTCCATTTCCATTTTCCGTTGAAGAAGGGTTGGATAGTCAAAAGTTATCTCTGCCTGAAGAGAGGGAACGGGGAAACAGTGAAAGAGTGGAATAGTGAAATAGTGGAATAGTGAAATAGTGAAGAGTAAGATTAAGAATGTTTTTTTCATTTTTCGCTCTCCCAATAATTTTATTATACCCATTTTTAGATTTATTTCAAGTCCAATTAAACTTGCCCATTTACTTCATCTGCTCTAATGCTTTCTGGACTACCGGATTATTGGGATTAAGTTCTAATGCTTTCATCCAGACTTTCTTGGCTAATTCTTTTTGACCCATTAAGAAGAGCGCCGAACCCATCCGTTCAAGGGCAGTAACATTGTTCGGCTCCAGACTCAAAATTTCCTGACATTCAATAACTGCTTTATCATACTGTTTGGCATAGATGTATTCTAACACACGATAAAGTTTCTGGTCAATATAAGTAAATGCAGCCGGTGGCGGGGCAAGTCGTTCCGGTTCAGTTGGTCTTTGTCCTATTTCTTTCTCTATACGATTAAGAGTTTTTAATAACGGTTCGTTCTGGGGTTGTAAACTCAAAGCATACTGTAAAACCGTAATTGCAGTTTTCAGGTCACCTTCAATATAAGAAGATAACCCTCGCCGGACAAGTTCCGCTTCTCGTGTCGGTTCAACTACTTTCGGGATTGTCGGCACAACGGTTTCAAGTTTAGCCACTAAATTTCTTACCTCACGGTTGCGCGGGTCAAGGTCAAGAAGTTTGTTTAAGCGCTCAAGACTCAAAACATAGTCGCCCTGTCGGTAAGCCTCAAATCCTTCCTGAGTTAAACGCCGAATTGCCTCTTCCTGTTTAGCGAGCACGGAAAGACCAAAACGCCAGGTGCCAGAAAAACGATGGGAAAGTCCGAGTTGAAGTTCCCTTGAATCAAGGGGTCGGTGTAAAGCAAAAGCATAATCAATTGCATAATCTCTATACTTAAGTCCGAAACCAACTGTTGATTCGTGTAACATTTTTCCTGACCCTTCAATACCGACCCGTATTGCGGCAAAGTCAAAAATCCAGTATTCAGCACCGATATGCCAGCCAAGCTCTGCCCCCATTATTTGATTCAGGTCACTGGCAAGGATTAACCGGTTCCTGAAGGTTTTATATGCGGCACCAAGACGAAAAGTTAAGGGCAGGCGGTCACTGGTATCACCCATAACAAAACCTAAACCCGGAAGATTTTGAATTTTTAAACCAAGACTTACTGGAGTCCGAAATACAGTATCTAAAAATAAGGCAAGGTCAAAAGTTAAAATTTGGTCTTCAGAAACATCAAGTTTACGCCAGATATATTTTGTGGCAATACCGACCGATAAATTTTCAATATAATTCTCTAAAACTTTCCTCCCGTAGGCTAAAGTAATTGCTTGCTGAGAATCTTCAAAGGTCCCTGCGTATCTCTTAAAAGTACCCGGTATTACTTCTTTAGTCGCTGGATCAAATTCGGCTAAAACCTTCTCAAACCCTGAAGAACGCAAACCCGTATAATTTATCCCAAAAACACCAAATTTTGCAGTTGGGTGGACATAAGAAAGAAAATTGTAATTTGTATATTCCCAGAGGGCAACATGTAAACCGGTTAATTCCCTTCTTACTAACTGGACCATT
>CAZRHN010000064.1:0-5002 GCA_964599925.1 uncultured bacterium | reverse complement strand
TGGGAAATAAATTTTCAAGTGAGAAAAATGGTTCGTAACTCAGGAACGTCCGCCGATTCGGCGGATTGTGAAATTACTTAAGATTTGAAAAGCGGATTTGTTTCGGGTTTGAGATTTAGGGCTTTGGATTTAGAGTTTTGTGAGTGTATGCATAGATGGCTAAAAAAGTAGACCTAATTCTTCTTCATCCACCGAGAGTATACGATTTTCGTAAATTAAATATTCTTTACGGACCGGATAGTGATATTATTTTCTCCAGTTCAATTTACGAAATGTATCCAATTGGATTTATGACCATCAGCGAATATTTGGGGAGACATGGGTTTAGAATAAGAATTATTAATCTCGCAGTAAAAATGCTAAGCGATAAAAAATTTGATGTTGAAAAACTAATTAAATCTTTAAATCCTTATGCCTTTGGGATTGATTTACATTGGTTACCGCATGCACAAGGTAGTTTGGAGGTTGCTAAAATTTGCAAAAAATATCATCCCGAAATACCAACAATTCTTGGTGGTCTTTCCGCATCATATTTTCATAAAGAACTGATTACCTATCCGCAGGTTGACTATGTTATTCGTGGCGATTCTACCGAAGAACCATTGCGTCAATTGATTTCGGCAATCCGGAAGAAAGGCTCGCCGGAAGAGATACCGAATTTAACCTGGAAAGATAACGGAACTATGCGGATTAATCCTTTGAGTTATGTTCCCAAGAATCTGGACAATCTTGGTTTTGATTATCGGAGAATGATGGGTGCAAGTGTTATCTTTAGCGACCTCTCAGGGTATCGTCCTTTCCCGCACTGGTTCAGTTACCCGGTTACCGGTGTTTTTAGTTGTCGTGGTTGTTTAAATAATTGTCTTACCTGCGGTGGCTCAAAAAAAGCCTTTAAAAATATTTGTAACCGTGATTTACCCGCATATCGTAGTCCGGAATTGGTTGCTGAAGATGTCTTTCAGACTGCGAAATATATCCGTGCACCGATAATGCTTGTCGGTGATACCTGGCAGACAGGTGAAGAATATGCTAACCAATTGATAAATTTTCTTGGAAAAAGAAAAATTGACAACCATTTAATGATAGAATTTTTTCAACCTCCAGAAAAAGAGTTTTTACAACGGGTAAGTGCGTCTATCTCTAACCTGAACTTGGAAATTTCACCGGAATCACATGATGAAACTGTTCGTTATGCTTTCGGTAGAAATTATTCCAATCGGGCTTTAGAGGATTTTATTGAAAATGCTCTAAATTTTGGTTCTCAACGGATTGATTTATTCTTTATGACCGGTTTACCGAAACAAAGTAAAGAATCAGTTGTGGGAACTGTAGAATACTGTAAATATTTGCTTGAAAGATTTGGTTTTAAGAAAAGGTTGCATCCTTATATTGCACCGCTTGCTCCTTTTGTTGACCCCGGAAGCATTGCTTTCGAAAATCCGGAAACTCAAGGTTATAAACTTTTTTATAAATCTTTAGAAGAACATCGTCAGGCGTTACTTAAACCTACCTGGAAATATACACTTAATTATGAAACGCAGTGGATGAAGCGCGAGGAAATAGTAACCTCTACGCTTGAAGCAGAAATAGAACTCAATCAATTAAAACAGAAATATGGTTTATTAGAAAAAAAATTTGTTCAATGGCGTGAAAAGAGAATAAAGGATACTCTTTTTTTAATGGAGAAAATTGATACCGAAGAGAAATTAATCAACTATCTTCCGGAGGTAAAGCGATTAAACCAGGATTTGGTTTATCGCAAAGAAGAAATTGAATTGCCAAAAAAACTTATTCATTTTAATTTACCGAGAGTAATTGGTACTTTTTTTGCTCCGGCTTTAAGCGGGAAGACAAATCCGGCAATTCAAACCAATCGCGAGATGCGTTTTACCGAACATTTGGAAGAATTACGCAGCAGAATAATCACTGGAGTTATCATTATTGTGTTTGCCTGTTTAATTTCATTTATTCTTTGTTACAACTATCGTAAAGAAATTTTGAGTATGCTCATCAAACCTGTGGGTAAACTTTATTTTCTTTCCCCCACCGAGGCATTTATGAGTTATATAAAAATTTCGCTTGTTCTTGGTCTATTTTTAGCCTTACCCGTAGTGCTTTATCAAATCTGGGCTTTTGTTGGTCCTGGCTTAAGAGAGAAAGAAAAAAAGTTTGTGCTTTCCCTTATCCCCGCAGTTTTTCTCTTATTTATCTCAGGGATAGCCTTTGCTTATTTTGTTTTAATTCCCGCAGGTGTCAGATTTCTTCTTTCCTTGGCCACACCTGACCTTATGCCCATGATTACGGTAGACCGTTATCTTTCTTTTATTTTGATGCTGATGCTTGCCTGCGGAATAGTTTTTCAGTTACCGGTGCTATCTTTTTTTCTGACCAAACTTGGGATTATTTCTGCAAAAATGCTGATTAGGAACTGGAAATATATTATTTTATTGATTTTTATCATCGCTGCTCTGGTTACTCCCACCCCGGATGTATTTAACCAGATTATTTTAGCTATACCGATGCTTTTTCTTTATGGAATAAGTATCTGGGTTTCTTGGCTTGCCCGGAGGAAGGAATAATTTGTAACGGAGGTGAACTAAAATGTTTGGACTTGGAACGCCAGAACTAATTCTTATTTTGGTAATTGCGTTAATTATTTTTGGACCAAAGAAACTGCCCGAGATGGGACGGGCGATTGGTCGGGCAATAAAAGAGTTTAAGAAAGGGACACAGGAACTAACTGAAGAAATCACCGAAACTGAGAAAGAAAAGCCGGAAATTCCTGCTTCGCCGAATCGAGGCGAGAAAGAAGAAGAAAAGAAAGAAAAACCCGCCGGTTAATTAACTACCTCAAAAGATGGATATTCCCGAGATGCGCATTTTTTAAGCCAACTTTTTTTGCCACGCTAAGGCATTCCTCCGCTTGTTTCCGTGAAGTAACCGGTAAATCAGACATAAAAAACTGCGGATAAAAAGCCAAAAGGGAATAAGATATTTCAGGATTTAGTTGAGCGATAAATTTTGCAATTTGGTACACTTCTTCAGTATCAATGTATCCCGGGACAAGTAAAGTGCTGGCAATGAGAAAAGGTTGACTAACCTTCCTTCCTTTAATCCAGTTAGTTAGGTAAACAAAATTTTCCAATGTCCTTTTATTACTCACTCCACAAAGGGCTAAACTTAGTTTTTCGTCATAAGTTTTTAAATCAAACTTAATACAGCCACCGGAAGCAAATGACAATTTTGCCATCTGTTCAAGTAAGTTTTGGTTCATTGAGCCATTGGTTTCCCAACAAATACGGACTCGTTCAAGAACCCTCCTTGAAGTTGCCAGGGCGTGCGGCAGTTGTGGTGTCGGGTCTCCTCCAAAATAACAGACACAATAAGTTTTCTCATCAACATAGTTTGCCAATTCCTCCGCTGACATCATTCGTGTTAATTCGTGGTTTTTATTCGCGTAAATTCGTGTCTGTCTAAAATGCCAATTCTGGCAGAATAAACAATTAAAAGTGCAGGCACGATAAAATACAGCCAAATTGTTCTTTCCATATTGTTTATTTCCTTCACAGACCCAGCCGGCGACACAATTTGTTGGCAAGGGGTCATAATACCAATCTAAAAGACCTTTTTCCGCTGTTCCCGCGAGGTGAACTAATTTCCCACTTACATTTTTTCTTAAACCACAATATCCTCTCTCTCCCTCAGAAACGATACATTCGTTAACACAGATTTTGCATCTTACTGTCTGGAGGCATTTGCCTCCTTCTTTTGGCGGTTTAGCGGGTTCACCCTGCACCAATATTTGGTGCGTGGGCAGGTTAAACTTTTCGCGGCTTTTGCGTTGTGCTTCCTCAATTATTGGTTTAACCTTTTTGAAGTCGTTACGAATACAGGTTAGACAGACACCGAGAAATTTGCTAATTAAATTTGATTCTTTACCACAATTTATACATTTCATAGAGTAAGTAATGATTACAGCGATAAAGTCTACGATTACGGCGATATTTTTCTATCGCTGGCATCGCTTATTTCATCGCTGAAATCAAGTTTCACTTTTGTAAAACTACTGAAAATAGCCAGCAATTTCTGTCCAGCAATAAGGACAATGGTTACCTTTCAATTCATATTTGACGATGCTTAGTCCGTTTCTTTCAATTAAAAGTTTGCCACATTTTGGGCAATAGGTATTTTCTGCCGGATGCCCGGGAAGATTACCTAAATAGACATATTTTAATCCCGTATTTAGACCAATTTCACGTGCCTGTTCCAAAGTTTTTACTGGTGTAATTGGCAAATCTGCCCATTGTAAATAAGGGATAAACCGGGTAATATGCCAGGGTGTTTCTTCACCTAACTCTACTTTTATCCAGTTTGCTAATTCGCTTAATTCGTTTGGGTCATCGTTAACGGTTGGGATTAGATTAGTGACAATTTCAATATGCATATTCCATTTATTTTTAGCCCGTTTAGTTACCTCCAAAATTCCACGGAAGTCCGAAATATGACCAATTTTCTGGTAAGTTTTTTTACTGAATCCTTTTATGTCTACCCGAAAGGAATCTAAATACGATCCAATCAAATCTAATGCCTCCGGAGTAATGTAACCGTTAGTAACATAATTAGTTTTCAGTGTCTCTGCGTTCTCCGCGCAATTTAAAGTATATTCAAACCAGATTGTTGGTTCATTGTATGTCCAGGAAATACCAAAACAGTTATATTTCTCTGCTAATTTTATACATTCCTCCGGCGATATCATTCGTGTAAATTCGTGTTCTTTTAGAATATTCGTGTTCATTCGTGCATGACTAATTTCCCAGTTTTGACATCCCGGGCAACGAAAATTACAGCCCAATGTTCCTAAAGAAAGCCATTGTGAACCAGGATAAAAATGAAACATCGGCTTTTTTTCAATCGGCGAAACCATCCATGAGGAAACTTTACCATAGATTAAAGTGTAAAGTTTCCCCCTTTGGTTTATTCGTGTTCCACACCAGCCAGATTT
>CAZRHN010000063.1:0-5107 GCA_964599925.1 uncultured bacterium | reverse complement strand
ATGGAAGAGAATGAGGCTATTTTGGAAGTGGCGAAATTGATCTGTCTGGCAGCAAGGACAGCACCGAAAGCACGGGGAATTGACCTTCTGGTAACAAAAATTGTTACTGAAGAAAAAGAAAAGGAACTAATTGCAAAAAAAATGGAAGAAGTTGCCCAGGAGCAACCAAAAAATGCAAGAATATTTCTTCGCGATGTAATAAATTTGCGTCAAGCACCGGTTATTGTCCTAATTGGGAGTAAACTCGGGACAAGGGAACTTGACTGCGGTAATTGCGGATTTAGTTCTTGCGAAGAGTTAAAAAATAGTGGTAAGGCGCGTTGTAGTTATGTTGCCGGCGATTTAGGTATTGCCTTGGGCTCAGCGGTATCGGTTGCCAGTCTCCATCATGTTGACAACCGGATAATGTATTCAATTGGCTATGCGGCAGAAAAATTAAATCTTCTTGGCGAAGAAGTAAAAATTGTTTACGCAATTCCTCTCTCCGCAACTGGTAAGAACATCTTCTTTGACCGCCGCTAAAAAACCAAATCTAAACTGCAAAACTTATCCAGAGCAAAAATCCTTTATTAGATATTTTCCCGTTTGGACTGATAATTTTCCGTATAAAAAGTATTATCAAGTGAAAAAATTGCAAAAGTTTAATTATAGGTTAAGGGGGAGAAGAAGTTCTTTTGGGGATATTTTTTTAACACAGATTACTCAGATTAACAGCCAGATTACACAGATAAAAAAGATACACAGATGTAAACTAACATTATAGGGTAAGTGGTAGGAGAAGTTCTTCTTTAGTGGTTTTAGTCAAGCTTGAAAACGTTTTTTTACCGTCCAAAAGGATAAACTCTTGAGCCCTTTTTGTTACCGCACCGAGCGATTTTAATTCTTGCAAGGTGCGAATTTTATTTTTTTTACGGTATTCAAAGATTCTCTTTGCCGAAACCGGTCCGATACCGGGGATACGCAGAAGTCGGTAATAGTCAGCGTGGTTTATTTCTATCGGAAAAAGGTGCATATTTTTTTCTGCCCAGATAAGTTTTGGGTCTTTTTCTAAAGAGAGGTTACCATTTTCATCAAAGGTAAATTCTTTTGCTTTGAACCCATAAAAATGAATTAACCAATCTGCCTGGTAAAGGCGATGTTCTCGGGTGAGCGGTGTGGAAGAAAAATTTTCTAAAGGTGTTTGGGGAATAGGGACGAAGGCAGAAAAATAAACCCGGCTTAAGTTATATTTTTCATGTAGTTCTCCAGTGAGGTTGACTAATTCTCTATCGGTTTCACCCGCCGGTCCAACGACTAACTGGGTGGATAAAGAGGGGGCGAAATCTTGCCCTTTCGGTAAACTCAAGGCCTGAACTTGCTGAAGGCCTTTTTTTCTTTGCTCAACTATCCGGGATAAAGTTTTTAAATTCTCGGATAAAGAAAAAGAAATTTTTTCCGGGGATAAACGTTTTAACCTTTCTTTACTCGGTGCTTCTAAGTTTAAAGATACGCGATTGGCTAACTCAGTTGCTTTTTCCATCTGCTCCGGTGTTGAACCGGGAAGAACTTTGAGATGGATATATCCCGGGTAATGATATTTTTTTCGTAGAATCATGCAGGTTTCAAGCATTTTATCCATTGTTTTCTGGGGATTATCTTTAATTGCTGAACTTAAAAAAAGTCCCTGCACAAAATTTTTTTGTAAGTATTGGATAAAAGTTTGACTTAATCCTTGAGGTGTAAATTCGTCACGGATAAAATTACGATTTTTCCGGTTAGCACAGTAAAGACAGTTTAATTCGCAGGTATTAGTTAAAAGAACTTTGAAAAGGTTGATGATTTTACCGTTTGGTAAGAGTGCAGGATAAATTCCGGGATAGGTGGGTGCACCCTGCATCACTCTGAGGTGGGGCGAACATACATCCTGTTCAGCATCCGCCGAAAGAATTTGCAGTTTATTACGAATTAACACGAATTTTACCTCGAATTAACACGAATTACTGGTGCGCTTGTTTGATTAGTTCTTGGGCATGTTTCCGGGCAGTAGATTTTTCTCCACCGAGCATCCGGGCAATTTCTTCCAGTTTTCCTTCGCTATTTAATCTTTTTACTTCGGTATAAGTTCTTCCCTGGTGCGTTTCTTTATCTACACGGAAATGTTCTTTAGCGAAAGCAGAAATTTGCGGTAGGTGGGTAACACAAAGGATTTGGTGAGATTTGGACAACTGACCTAACTTTTTGCCGACAGTTTGTCCCATCGGTCCACCGATACCGGCGTCAATTTCATCAAAAATAAGCACTGGAGTTTCATCCGCTTGAGCAAGGATAGTCTTTAAGGCAAGCATTATTCTTGACATTTCGCCACCAGAAGCAATTTTTGCCAGAGGTCTTAACCCTTCACCGGGATTTGGGGAAATAAGAAATTCAATTTCATCTTTTCCCATGGAGTCAACTTCCGGTTTCGGTTTTATTGAAACAATGAATTTTGCTTTTGGCATACCCAATTCCTGGAGTTGCTTTTCAGTTTCTTTAGACAATTTTTCGGCAACTTTTTTTCTTTTTTCAGAAAGTTCACCAGCAACTGCTTCAAGAAGGGTATAGACTTCTTGGATATCTTTTTCAATTTCTTCTTTTTTTTCTTCACTATGGGTAAGTTTAGATAAATCCTCTTTTATTTTTTTCTGGTATTCAAGAATCTCTTTAATCGTTGAACCATATTTTTTCTTCAGTTTAAGAATTATTTCTCGCCGTTCGACAATTTCTTCAAGTTTTTTCGGATTGTATTCAATTTTTCTTTGATATCCCTGGATTTGTCGGGCAAAATCATCAAGGGTGTAAACCTCTTGAGTGAGGTTCTTTAAATTTGGTTCAAGTGAAGAGTCAAAATTAACTAAATTGGAAAGTATTTTTTCAATTTTTTGTAACCGATTTAAAGCGGCACCCTCATCTTGAGTTAAGAGAGCAAGTATTTGGTTTGTCCAGGTGGATAACTTTTCCGCATTTGCCAGACGAAGATATTCATTTTCCAATTCAGTTTCTTCTTCCGGATGAAGATGGGCATTTTCAATTTCTTGAACTTGGAAAGAATAGAGGTCAATTTTCTGATTTCTTTCCTGCTCACTTAAGAAAAGTTTTTCTTGTTCTTCCCTTAAAGTAGTATATTTCTTATAAAGGTCAGATATTTTTTTTCGCAAGTTTTCTAAATTACCGTAATTATCCAGGAGGTTGCGTTGGATTACTGAACGCAGTAATGCTTGATGTTCGTGTTGTCCATGGATATCAACCAAGAGATCACCAAGAACTTGTAAAGTAGACAAAGGGACTGGTGTGGAATTGACAAAACAACGACTGCCCTCTGCCGCAATTTCCCGACGGAGAATTAGTTCATTATTGGTTTCCAAACCTTGTTCTTTTAAGAAATTTATAACTACTTGATTATCCTTTGTTAAAAATATACCGTTTATCTCGCACCGTTTTGCTCCCTGACGAATGACATTAGCGGAAGCGCGTTCGCCGAGTAACAAACCTAAAGCACCGAGAATAATTGATTTTCCGGCACCGGTTTCCCCGGTAAGAATATTCAGTTCTTTATCAAATTCCAGGTTTAATTCTTCAATAAGAGCATAATTTTTTATTGTGAGAAGTTGTATCATCTCATTGCACTCTTCCCTTTTTCCCTTTCTATCCCCACTTAAACTTTTTCCGTAAAAGAGGGAAATATTTTTCTTTGTCTTTAGGGAAAAGAAAATGTGCGTTATTTTCTGCCTTCCGAATGAGAACTTCATCAGCAATTTTAAGATTATGTTCTTCTTGCCCGTCAATGCTCAAAAGAATCTCTTGACCGTTAGAGAGAATCCGAATCTTTATTTCTGTTTCTTGAGAGATAATCAACGGCCTTAAAGTTAGACTATGTGGACAGATGGGGGTGAGAATGAATAGGGGTAACTCAGGAAGAACCAAAGGTCCGCCGGCGGCAAGATTATAAGCGGTGGAACCAACGGCAGTAGAAAGGATTAAACCGTCACCCTGATATTCGCTGACTAAATGATTATCTACGCTTACTTCCAGGTTAATTACCCGTGCAGAATGGGGATTTCGCAAAACGCAATCGTTAAGCGCAAGAAAATGGTTAATTTTTTTCTTTTGCCGATAAATTTCACCAGTAAGCATTGTGCGTTCCTCAACAAGGTATTTACCTTGAGAAATATGTTCTAACACCGAATAAAGATCTTTGGCTTCAGCGGCGGCTAAAAAACCAAGACTTCCTACATTTATTCCTAAAATAGGTATTTTTTTTGGTCCAGCAAAACGTGCGGTTTTCAAGATTGTCCCATCACCACCTAAAGCAAGAAGAAAAGCAAATTTGCTTAAGTTCTTCCCCGCTAAAACTTTCTCTAATTTCCAACCTTTTTTCCGACAAAAATTCTGTAGTTTCGGAACAAGCGTCCTTACTTCCTTCTTCTCAAAATTCGCCACTAAACCAATTGTCTTTTTAGTAAAAACCATCGGTTTTCCTCCCGGGTAATCCCTCCATTTTGGTTTTGTTTCATTACACAAATAAGTATAACATAAAAATATGCCCAATTTTAACCTTTGGTTTGTTCAGATTCCTCATCGTTTAATATCCCTTGGTTCTTATTTCCATTTCATTGAAACCAAAGTAATGGGCAAGTTCGTGAATTACCGTCCTGCCAATTTGATTTTTTATCTCAGTTTTATCTTTAAAAGTTTTATCAAAACTTTCTTTGTATATTTCAATACGAGTCGGTTCAGTCTGAATGGAAAATGTCCGACCTTTCCCGTATGGGAAACCAATAAAGATACCAAAAACATTCTGCCCGGGGAACTGACTTCTGATTGCCGGTGGTATCTTTTCCCGTGCTAAAATCCTTATTTCTTCCTTTTGAATAATTCGCTGAAATTTTACTGGAATTTCTTTTAATGAATCCGCAACTATTGTTTCAAACTCTTCCATCGTCATGATATACCAATTCTCCCAAAACTATCCTTCGGCTTTCCTCCTCAGTACATTTCGCTCTCTAATAACCTCATCAAAAACCGAAGTCAATACCTGTGCCAACTACTGCTTCGCAGTTCGGACAAAGGACTGGTTGCTCCCGGTCGGTAA
>CAZRHN010000062.1:2784-5143 GCA_964599925.1 uncultured bacterium | reverse complement strand
TAACCGTATGGACTTGGTGTTAGTTTTACCCGGATTCCTTTATCTTTGGTGGAAATCATTAAGCAAAGAGCAAAGAGCTAAGAGCCAAGAGCGAAGATCTCTTCTATGCTCTATGCTCTATGCTCTATGCTTTTTTATACTCGGTTTTTCCGTCTATCTCTATTTGCCGATTCGTTCAGCAAGCGGACCTTTACTTGATTGGAACCATCCGGCAAATTTAGAACGTCTCTGGGCAACAATTTCCCGGAAAACACACGGTGGCACCTTAGATTTACTTTCTCGTGGATATAGTGCGGGAGAAAATTTTTTTCCTTCAATTTTGTTTTATTTAGGTCACCTGGCAAAAGAATTTTTTTATCTTGGTTTACCCTTGGGAATTTTTGGACTTTATAGTTTGTTTCGCAAAAACCGCCCTTTAGCAATTGCTACATTTATTACCTATCTGGTTAGCGGACCTTTTTTCATTTATTTAAGTAATCTACCACCTAACCCGCATGCCTTGGCAATCCTTGAAGCACATTTCCTTTTACCTAACCTTTTCTTTCTCCTTTGGATGGGGGTAGGAGTTTATTCTCTCGGTAGGACGGCAAAGTTCCTCATTTTACCTTTTATTATTTTAAATTTTGTTTTCCATTATCCAGAGGTAAATAAACGGAACAACTTTTTTGTCCTTGATTACAGTCGTAACCTTTTATCCTCAGTTAAACCAGATTCAGTAGTTGTTTTAAGGGAAGACGTTCAACTTTTTTCTTTATGGTATAAACAGTTGGTGGAGAAGAAACGTCCGGATGTAACCGTTATCGCCCAAGGGTTAGCCCGGAGTCCCTGGTATGAGGAGGAAATTAAACGCTGGTATCCGGGAAGAAACATTTTTTTGACTGGTCTAAAAGAGGTAGATGGACTAAATCAATTTTTTTCTTACTCTCGGCAAAATGTATATTTTAGTAATGACTGCGAACTACCGGGTGGAGAAAAATTAAAATTGAACGTTATCCCTCAAGGTTTAGTTTCAGGAATAAACCTACCCGCCGAACAAGGTTTTTCCACTTTGCATGATTTTTATTTCTATCGGGGAAGATACAACTATCAGGACTATTACGATTTTTTTACACCCGATTTAATTGAGGAATATGCCAAAGGGTACCAGCAGTTAGGATTTTTTTACTTAAAAAATGGTAAATATAACTTGGCCGAAAAGAATTTTTGTTATGCCTTGACTATGCAGGCTGATTTTCCGCAGGTCTATTCAACCTTAGGTTATCTTTATTTTGCGCAAAATCGTTTAAGTGAAGCAGAAAAAATGTATCGTTACTCAATAACCGCTTACCTTGACTTATATAGGAAAGCAAGGGAATACCGCTCTTTTTCTGAAGTGGTAGAATCAATTAAATTTGACCTGGCCAATACTTATAATAATTTAGGTGTGGTTTCTGAAAGGTTAGGGAAAGAAATTGAAGCCTTAAATCTCTACGAGAAAACACTGGAATATAATCCAGCGCATATTGATGCCCAATTTAATATTGCCGTAGTTCATTGGAAAAAAGGTGACTGGGAAAAAGTTATCACTGCTTTAGAGAATGTTTTGAGAATAAATCCGCAACATCAAGCGGCAAGGAATTATTTAACCCTTGCCCGAGAAAAATTGGGGAGAAAGTAACGAAGAATGGGTCAAGCATATTTAAAACTGGTTAAATTAGTTAAAAAAATTCGTTTACAGATATTTCTGATTAGGCTAACTGAAGAAATAATTTTATTCATCGGTGTAATTATTGCCACTGTTTTCCTCCTCTCCTTGCTGGATTACTTTCTTAATTTCACTCCGGGACTGCGTCAGAAATTGTTAATCCTTTCCCCGCTCAGTCTGTTAATCCTTTTTCTTTATTTAACTTTTTTGGCAGTCCGTGCTTACCGGAGAAAAGAAAAAATTGCCTCCTTGGTGCAGAATAGATATCCAACTTTGAAGGATGACTTCATTAATGCCTTACAATTAGGAGAGCCCCGTAAAGATATTCTACGGGGTGAACGAGAAAGTATTTATTTTTCACCGGTATTAGTTAACGCCCTAATTGAACAGGTTGCGGAAAAAATCAAAATTGTTCAGCCCTATAAAATTACTCCCCGCTTGCGGTTAAAAAAATATATCTTCTTTGCCTTTTTCTGCTTTTCCACTTTTTTACTTTTTCATTTATCTTTTCCCAAAGTTCTTTTTTTCAGTTTACCCCGCCTCTTCCTTATTGAATATGTGCCAGAAATTAAAGTCTCGCCGGGTAATTTTTCTTTGTTCCGTGGTAATGACTTAGAAATCGTTGCGGAAATCCCGTCTATTGAAAAAGAGATACCATTTTTAATTTACCGTTTC
>CAZRHN010000062.1:0-2684 GCA_964599925.1 uncultured bacterium | reverse complement strand
AAAATATCGTTTTGTCTTTCATTCACTTTTAGAAAATTTAGAATATCAGGTTTACTGGGGTAAACTACGTAGTCCGCTATACCAGGTAAAAATTATCCATCCGCCGGAAATTGGCGACCTCGTTCTCAAATACCATTATCCTGCTTATACCCAACTCCCGGCGCAAGTAGTGGAAAAAACAAACGGTGATATTTTAGCCTTAGCCGGCACACGGGTAGTCCTTAGCGCAGAAGTAAACAAACGGTTAAGAAAAGCAAAACTTATTTTCGCTGACGGACAAACGCAAGAATTAAGGTTTTATCAGGAAAAAGGAAAGAAAATGGTTGAAGGTGAAATCTTGGTGAATAAAGAAAATACCTATTGCTTTGAACTACTGGACGAAGAAGGTGCCTCTTCGGCACCCGACTCCCCGCATTACAAGATTCAGTTAGTGAAAGACGAATTTCCAAAAATTGGACTTCTTACCCCTGGCGAAGACTTGGTTGTTTCCGAAAAAATTAAACTGAAACTAACTTACGAAGTTAGTGACGATTTTGGAGTGAAAGAAATAAACCTTTTTTATCGGCATCTTCCCAAACAATCCTGGCAATCTTTGCTGGTTAAGCAATTTTCCCCTCCAGTAAAAGAAAAACTTGATGACTGGGAATGGGATTTGTCCCGTCAAGCGGTAGAGCCCGGGGAAACGATTGAATATTACCTGGAAGTTGCCGATAACGACACTATCTCCGGACCAAAGAAAAGTTCAACTAAGAGTCTTAAACTGGAAATTTTTAGTTACGAACGGGAACATCAGGAAATTGAGAAAGAATTGTATGGTTTCCGTGAACAGTTACTTGACCTTCTTTCCGAACAGATTAAAGCAAAAGAATTAGCGGAAAAAATTTCTCAGTTACCCAGCGAACAACAATTACCTCTCTGGCAGGAACTAAATAATTTACAAGAAAAAGTTCGCCAGAGAACCGGTGAAAATATTAAAAATCTAACCCAGACACTTGAACGGATGAAATACGACCCTTTAACTACCCAGCGCACCTATGAGGAATACAATTCCCTGCGGAACAATCTTGACTACCTTCATTCTCAGCCAATGGAACAAATCTTCAAACCGATTAGTGAACACAACTTACCGGAAACCAGATACAAACAGGAAGAAATTGTTACTACCTTGGAAAAAATGAATCTCCTCAGTGAGGATGTGCTTGAATACCAGAGGATGTACGATTTGCTCACCTCAGCGCAGGAATTAAATGAAATCGGCTCTAAATTAAATGAAAATTTAGAAAAATTAACCAGTTTAGATAAGGGAAGTTTGGAGGAACTCAACCAAACCTTAAATAAAATTACACAATTATATGATAAAATACAGCAATTGCTCAGCAAAATGCCTGAAGAATTACCTGAAGAATTCGTCAACCAATCAGCGGTTAAAGAAATAAATCTTGCAGAAACCCAAAATTTAGTTAATCAGGTTAAAGAGGCACTCGCTCAAGGGGACCTTTCCTCAGCATTAAAATATGCCCAATCCTTGGCAAGCAGTCTTTCCCGGGTGCTGGAAACCTTACAGCAGGCGGCACAATCCTCAGCCTATAGGGAAATGGATAAATTAGGTCAAGAACTGAACCGATATTCTTTAGAATTAAACAAATTGATTGAAAAGGAGCAAGAGATGATTGAAAAGACAAGTAAATATGAAAGAAAACGCCTGGACAAACTTCTAAAATTCCAGGAGGATTTACTGCAAGAATTATCGGAAAAACAGAAAAAGGTTATTGAACAGACAGGCAGTCTAAGTAAATATCCTGATTTTACCTGGTCACTGGAAACAACTCTCTCAAAAATGAACAAGGTATATGCTGAATTTGTAGAAAAACGAGTCTCTGATTCACCGAAATTGCTTAACGAAATTATTGAAGAACTGAAAGGTATAAAGTTTTTTGCTGAAAACGAACTTGGATTCAATCTTAAAAAATACGAAAGTTGGAAAAAAATAGGTAAGGAAAAAGAGACGAAAGGCGAAAAATTAACTGCCGAATTCCTTGAAGAAGAAAATAAATTTATTCAAAAAGAAGGAAATTTTAAAACGATTATTTCCCAACTTGATGACCTAAAAGAAAAAGAAACAGAAATCCTTGACCTTTTGAAAAAAGGCGGTGAACCCGAAGCATCAGTAATTTTTACCGAAAATGAAAGAGCCGGATTAGAAAATCTCGGTTCAGAGCAGAACGGACTTACCGAACAGACCCGTAATTTAAATCGGCAACTGCAGGAATTAAGCCGGAAGTCCGCCTTACTCGGTCCGCAATTAAGCCTAAATCTAAGGAATGCGCAAGGGGCAATGCAAAATGCGGAAAAAGGGTTAAGGAAGTTTTCTACCGGCAAGGCTCTGGATGAGGAAAAAGATGCGCTCTATTGGTTATCCCAGGGGAAAGAAGGGTTAAACCAGGTGCAAGAAAAATTAGCCGGGAGCGAAAAAAAAGTAACCCAGCCTATGGCCGGTTTCATCCAGTATCCGGCATCGGGTATCTATGGTGTAAGAATCGGTTATGTAAAACTACCCGGTGCGGAAGAATATAAACCACCGAAAGAATTCCGTCAGGAAATACTTGAAGCGTTAAAAGAGAAATACCCCAAACTTTACGAAGAACTGATTAAAGAATATTACAAAAGACTTACTGAGTAGAAGG
>CAZRHN010000061.1:0-5377 GCA_964599925.1 uncultured bacterium | reverse complement strand
TTCTTATGAGTAAGCGACTGGGTGACCCCGCCAATTTGACCTGGACGGGGTGAGCTCCCGGGAGCGGCGAATTAGAACTGCGTATCTGCCAGAGCGTAGAGAAGGGAAGCAAAAACTGCAAAAGTTCACTTATGAAACTCGTTCTAAATATTCTCCGGTTTGGGTATTAATCCTTACCAGGTCGCCTTCTTCAATAAAAAGTGGCACCTGCACTACTGTACCGGTTTCTAAGGTTGCCGGTTTCATTACATTACTTACTGTATCCCCCCGAATACCCGGGACAGTGCCAACTACTCTTAAATCCACAGTTAAAGGAAGTTCAACACCAATAACCTCACTTTCTAAATATAAAACTTCAATTTCACTATTTTCTTTTAAGAATTTTTTACTTTCACCGAGAATTTTTTCGTCCAGAGGAAACTGTTCGTAAGTTTCTAAATCCATAAAATAATAAGTTTTTTCATCTCCGTAAAGATATTGTTTTTTTCTTTTTTCCAAATTCAATTCTTTAAATTTTTCCCCTGCTTTAAAAGTGCGTTCAATTATTGACCCGCTGCGTAAATTTTTGAGTTTAGTCCGCATCACTGCACCGCCTTTACCGGGTTTATGGTGCTGGAACCAAATAATCGTATAAGGCTCACCTTCAACTTCAATGTGTAAACCATTGCGAAAATCTGCAGTAGTAATCATAATTTCGTAAGTATTTCACATCCTTTTTCAGTTACAAGGACTACATCTTCAATTCTTATCCCAAATTTTTGGGGAATATAAATACCGGGTTCAATAGTGACGACCATCCCCGGTTTCAAAATTTTCTTATTTTTCGGAGTTAAATATGGACTCTCGTGAATATCAATTCCGATTCCGTGACCGGTATTATGAAGAAAATATCTTCCGTAACCCGCTTCCCGAATTATCTGCCGGGCAGAATAATCAACCTCACAGGCTAAAATTCCCGGTTTAACTTTTTTAGTCGCTCTTTCCTGTGCTTTTTTAACCGTGCGATAAACCTCTTTAATAAAGTAATTTATTTTACCTAAAAAAATAGTCCTTGTCAAGTCAGAAGAATAGCCCCAGTAGACTACCCCTAAATCAAGCAAAACTATATCATTTTTTTTGAAAACATAATTTGAAGTTAGATGATGGGGATAGGAACTGTTCGTTCCGCCAGCAACAATCGTTTCAAAGGCGACTTTTTCCGCACCTTGTTTTTTTAAATAGTATTCAACTTCGTTTGCTACCTGGTGTTCGTTTATCCCGGGACGTAAAATATTTTTTGCATAGTTAAACCCTTTAACTGCTAACCGGCAGGCTTGACGAATAAAACTGATTTCAAGGTTATCCTTGATTTCACGGAGTTTAGAGAGTAAGTCTTTTTTGGGAACAAATTCTATCTCTCTAATTTTTTTTAGTTTATTTACTTCAAATAAACTGACTTTCTCCGGGTCAAAACTAACCTTTTTAAGTTTTTCTTTTTTTATTAATCTTACCAAAGGGAGAAAGAGGTTTTTAGCCGAAAAAAAAATTATCTCTTTAGTTTTGAGTAAATCTTTTGCCTGGTATGAACCGAAATGGTTCATACCCTGCTGGAAAAGTAAAGGTCTGAGCAGGAGAAAAAATTTATCTTTAGTAATCAGTCCCCAATAACCTCCCTGAGGGAACCCGGTTAGGTAAAACAAATTACTTTTATCGGTAATTAAAAATCCTTCACTATCCTCAATTTTTCTTTGTAATTTTTCTAAGCGCTTAGAATAAATACTCATAAGAAGAATTCTTCCGGCTTTTTTGGCGAGAGACCAAAGTAATAAAGAATCGCCTGGGTTATTCTTGGGCTTGCTTTACCGTCACCATAAGGATTGACTGCCGTAGACATTCTTTGGTAAGCAGTCCTATCCTCAAGTAAATGTGAGATTTCCTTGAAAATTCTATCTTCTTCTACACCGACAACTTTAACTGTGCCGGCTTTAACCCCTTCCGGTCGTTCAGTAACTTTCCTTAAAACGAGAACCGGTTTTCCAAGAGAAGGCGCTTCCTCCTGGAGACCCCCGGAATCAGTTAAAACTAAATATACTCTCTTCGTCAAATTAACAAAATCAAGATAGTCTAAAGGAGAAGTTAAATAGACGCTGTCCAGATTACCCAATATTTGATAGACCGGTTCTCTTACCGCCGGGTTAAGGTGAACCGGATAGATAATTTGGACATTCGGATATTCTTTAACAATTTTTTTTAATGCTTGACAAATATTTTCCAAAGGTTCGCCCCAGTTTTCCCGACGATGGGCGGTAACTAAGATAGTTAGATAGTTGGATGGTTGGATAATTGGATGGTTAGGAAAAAGTTCCCTTAAAACAGGATTACAAAAGGTATATTTTTTCTTTAAGGCTGAAAAAAGAGCATCAATTACGGTATTCCCGGTAACAAAAAGTGTTTTCCGTCTTCCGTATTCAGTTATTCGTTCTTGAGGAATATTTTCTTTTAGTAAATTATTTTCCGCAGTTTGTGTTGGGGCGAAATGTAAATCACAAAGACCATCGGTCAATAGACGATTCACTTCTTCGGGATAAGGATTAAATTTATCGTTTGAGCGTAAACCGGCTTCAACATGCCCAACCGGTATTCTTTGGTAATATCCGGCTAAGGTTGCGGCGAAAGTTGTCGTTGTATCCCCGTGGACAAGAATTAAGTCCGGTTTTTCTTTTTTTAATACTTTTTCTAATTTCTTTAGACCGTTAATAGTAATTTGAGTTAAAGTTTGTCTCTCTACCATAATATTCAGGTCATAATCAGTCTTTATCCCGAAAAGGTTCAATACCTGGTCAAGCATCTGCCGATGTTGCGCGGTCACACAGACCTTAACCTGTAATTTGTAATTTGTAATTTGTAATTGCTTAATCACCGGCGCCATCTTTATTGCTTCCGGTCGTGTTCCAAAAATACAGAGTATCTTCTTCATCTATTTTGACCCTCTGAACACAGTTAGCAAAATTGCTCCCTGGGAAAGAATTAAAGTAACAATATAAACCAAAAAGACAATTTCTTTCTGGGTCCAACCTAAACGCAGGAGACGATGATGGAAATGTCCCTTATCCGCTTCAAATATTGGTTGTCCTTTATAGAAACGACGAATTACTGCAAAAACTACATCAGCCACCGGTAAACCGATTACCAGAATAGGAATAAAAATTGCAATTACTGCGGTAGCTTTCAAAGTGCCGATTACGGCGATTGTCCCAAGAAGAAAACCAAGAAGCATTGAACCAGTATCACCGAGGAATATCTTCGCCGGATAAAAATTATGGCAAAGGAAACCAAGACTTGCAGCGCATAGTCCAATAGAAAGTAAAGCGGCTAAATTTAACTGTTTGGCGAGAAAAACAATTTTCGTCTCCGCCTGCAATATTGAAATGATAAAAAAAGTGTAGGCAGCAATTGCCACAATCCCGGTTGCCAAACCATCAAGTCCATCAACAAGATTAATTGTATTCATAAACCCAACTAACCAAATTACAGTAACTATTTGACTAATCAGAACCGGAAAATAATAAAATTTGCTTACGAAAGGTAAAGTTAAACCGAGAATACGCACACCGTAATCCATAGCGATATAGGCGGCGATTATCTGGGTTAACAGTTTAACTATTGGTGAAACACCTCTTTTATCGTCAATCATTCCCAGAATAACTATTAAACTCGCGGCAATTAATACCCCACTTAATTGTTTATCTAATTCAAGGTAGCGAATTAATTTTCCGCCAGAATATAAAGTATCTTTGTAAACAAGTAGAAATTTAAATTCTGAGGAAAAAAAGTAGAGGATAGCGATACCTAAAAGTAGACCAAAATATATACCTAGCCCACCCCAGCGCGGGACAGGTTGAGTGTGCACTTTTCGTGAACGTGGACGGGGATAATCAAGAATTTTAAATTTTTTGGCTAAATAGCGAAAAAAAGGAGTAATTAAGAGTGTCCCGGAAAAGCAAAATAAAAATATAATTAGATAAATTTTAACCATTTGGCGCCAAATCACAAAATTACCGCTAAATCGCTAAAGGAATTTTTTGTGGTTTTTGCGGAGATTCTTTTTGGCGCTTTAGCGGTTTTTAATAGCGTTTTTGCACGACTCTCTCTGGATAAAGTGGGAATCTCTTCGTGAATTCATTAATTTTTATTTTTAACTTGGCTAAATATTTCTCATCCTTACGATGAGTTAAGGCTAAATGAATAAATTCACTAATTTTATGCATCTCTTTTTCTTTCATTCCCCGTGTGGTAACCGCAGGCGTACCAATTCTTATACCGGAAGTAACAAACGGTTTTTCCGGGTCATGGGGAATAGAATTTTTATTTACGGTAATCCCGGCTTTATCCAAAACTTTTTCTGCTTCCAGACCGGTAATTTTTTGTTTGCGCAGGTCAACTAAAAACATATGGCAATCTGTCCCGCCAGAAACAATCCGGTAACCTTTTTCTTCCAATACCTGGACTAAGGTTCGGGAATTTTTTAAGACCTGCTTTTGATACTCTTTAAATTCGGGTTTTAAAGCTTCTCCTAAGGCAACCGCCTTTGCGGCAATTACATGCATTGCCGGACCGCCTTGTGTTCCTGGAAAAATCATCCGGTCAACTAAATGTGCGTATTTCTTTTTGCAGATGATGATTCCACCGCGTGGACCACGGAGAGTCTTGTGAGTAGTGGTGGTAACAAAATCAGCGTAAGGAATTGGTGTAGGATAAATACCGGCCGCAATTAAACCAGCATAATGAGCAACATCAGCCATTAAATATGCACCAACTTCATCGCAAATTTGACGAAATTTTTGCCAATCAATTATTCGGGAATAGGCCGAGGAGCCAGCAACAATTAGTTTTGGCTTATGCTTACGGGCAAGCTGACGCGCTTCCCGATAATCAATCAATTCTGCCTTTCGACTTACAGAAATCGGCACGGGTAGAAAATATTTACCACTGAAACTTGTCGGGTGTCCGTGGGAAAGATGACCCCCGTGACTTAAATGCATCCCCATAATTGTATCCCCGGGATTGAGTACCGCAAAATACACGGCCATGTTTGCCTGTGTGCCGGAATGGGGCTGGACATTAACATGCTCACAATTGAAAAGTTTCTTACACCTTTCAATAGCCAAATTTTCTATTTTATCATAAAATTCGCATCCGCCATAATATCTTTTCCCGGGATAGCCTTCAGCATATTTATTGGTCAATACCGACCCTTGTGTTTCCAGTACCGCCTCAGAAACAAAATTTTCTGAGGCAATAAGTTCCAAATTTTTCGCCTGTCTTATTGTTTCCTTTTGAATAAGAGTGTATACTTCAGGGTCGGTTTTTTTAAGATAACTTTCCATCTCTTCCTCCT
>CAZRHN010000060.1:1271-5398 GCA_964599925.1 uncultured bacterium | reverse complement strand
GGTAGGTCACCGACATTCCTCATCGGAAGTCCACCGAAGAGGTGGATGAGGTGACCATCGCTCCTCCGCATAGGAACGACGTAAATAAAAGGGCAAAACCTGAGAAAAGTTTTTCCCTTTTTTTTTGCGCATTTTTTCCCTTCCTAAACGGGCAATGCTTGCGGCTTGCGGGAAAAAGTTGTCTTCAGCAAAATAAGCAAATTGTTTAAATCTATTTTTAATTTTTTTCCGATAAATCAGCGCGCCTTCACCAATAAAAAGAATCGGCTTCTCGCGAGTTTTATATAAATTCAATAAAGTATCAATATTCGTTAGTTGGTAGGGCAATAACCTTTGCCATTTTCCCTTTTTATACTGATAAAGGGTTGTATATACCATTCCCCCTAAGGCGTCAGCTAATGGCAAAAGTAAGAAATGGCTGGGGGGGATATTTTCTGCTAAAGCATCTAAACTGACAATCCCTACTAAAGGGATGTTTAAAAGTTGAGCCAGGGTGCGCGCGGCACTCAACCCAATGCGTATGCCGGTGAAACTCCCCGGCCCTTTATCTACTGCAATCCCATCTAAACTTTCAGTTTGCCAGTGGACGGTATTCAGCGCTTGCTCAATTAAAGGAAGAAGGAGTTCGGAATGCTTTAACCCTAAATTCAAGTTATATTCAACAAGAATTCTTTCATTTTCTGATAAAGCAAGACCACAAATCTTACCTGAAGTTTCAATTCCTAAAATTTTCATTCTGCTCTAAAAAAGATAATAATTTTTGGTAATCTTTACCGTAAGGAACAAGTTTTATTTTTCGTTTGTTATCGTTAAAATAATAAAAGTATACTTCTAAATGTTCCTTTGGCCAATAAGATTTAATTTTTTCTGCCCATTCAATTACCGTTACGCCCTGGCCATAAAAATATTCTTCGTAACCTAAATTTTCTAAATCCCTTATCCCTTTTAATCGGTAAAGGTCAAAATGGTATACGGGGATGTGCCCTGTATATTGGTTGATTAATTTAAAACTTGGGCTGACCGCCTTTGGTTTTACTTTCAGCCCGGAAACAATTCCTTGAACAAAGAGAGTCTTCCCACTGCCCAAAGGACCAATCAAACAAATTACCGCACCGGGGATGAGTTTTTTACCAAGAGCGTAACCAAGATTGAAAGTTTGTCTTGGGCTGGTGGTTTTAAATAAAAGCATCGTAACTTTTACCTTGGAGATACTTTGGTTTGCTTTGATAAAGAAAATCAATACCTTTCTTCTTGCGGATTTTACCAAGGAAGAATGCTTGAGGGATAAATTTTACAATTTTTTGATAATTTTTTTCTTGAGCAGTGAAAATTAATTCGTAATCTTCCCCACCATAAATTGCTAATTTCCAGAATGCCTCAAGGGGAGATTGACGAAAACCAGATATAGTTTTTATACAACTTTCTAAACCCGGAGTTAGAGGTAAATTCTCTAAATATATCTCTGCGCCGAGACCATTTTTCTCAATGAGCAATTTTACACTTTTTTCTAAGCCATCAGAACAGTCAACCAAACTTGTGGCTAACTTTTTTCTGGCAAGAGTTTTCCCTTCTTCTAATCTCGGTTGGGGTAAAAGGTGTTTTCTAATTAACTTTTTGTATCTCGGGTTGTCTGCTCGGTATCCCTTCTTTAATAGAAATAATCCTGCCGCCGCCTCACCTAATGGTCCGGTAGAAAAAATCAAATCACCAATCCTTGCACCCGAACGAGAAATAAAGTTATTTTTTGTAGTTTCTCCAATAAGAAAAACCGTAAGGATAATTTTCTCTGTCCGGACAGTATTTCCGCCAGCAAGAACTATTCTCCAGCGCTGGGATAATTTTTCTATTCCTTGATATAACTCTTTCACCGCTTTGAAAGGTAAATCCAGCGGTAAGCCTAAATTCAGTAAAAGATAACGGGGTGTAATTGCCCCCATCGCTGCAAAATCGCTTAAGGTTACCGCAAGCGCCTTCCAGCCAAGTTGCGAGAAATTTATCCATTTTCGTCGAAAATGCACATCTTCAACCAAACTATCGGTAGCCGCAACTAAATACCGTTCGGGACTTAAACGAGTAATAAAAGCATCGTCACCAATTATACTTACTTCGGGAGCAATACCCCTTCCTATTTTTTTGGTGAGACGACGGCAAAGATAACTAATTAAACCGTATTCGCCAAGTTCTTTTAAGCGCAACAATAACTATTTACTCTCCTCCTTTTTTTCTTAGGCAGTTTTCTTCACTTCTTCTTCTTTTCTTTCTCGTTTCTCACGGAGGTTCTCTTTAATCGTAGATGCGCCAACAAACACCGCAAGAATCCCACCACAGACAAGTCCTGAGGAGAGGGCGCCTTTCAAACAAATAACAAAATCATCCCACATATAAAGGGGAAGTCCGGGGAAAATTTTCCCACCAAACAACAAAATAATACCGACGACTGCCGCAACGATACCACCAATTACTGCTAACATTCTTTATCACCTCCTTATCAATTTAACCAAACTATTTAGTTTCTTCCTTTTTTTCTTCGGTTGTTTTTTTCGCTTCCTCTTCCTTTCTTCCTCGTTTCTCACGCAAATTTTCTTTCACTGTAGATGCACCAATAAATAGAGCAAGAATCCCACCTAAAGTAACGCAGGCCGGGATACTTCCCTTTAAGACAACAAGGAAATCGCCAGACCAGGTTACCAGAAAGACTAATCCTAAGAGAGCAAAGAGCAGACCCAGGATAATGCTTAACATCTTTTCACCTCCTCTAAAGTCGTGCTCAATAAGGGGATATCCCCTTATTGTGTTCAGACGCTCCGAACTTGCGTCGGAGTCGTCTTCACTGTCATCCCCTTAAAAGGTATTGTCGTCACCACTACCTCGTTAAAAGGAATTTTGTTTCAGATAGTTTAAAGCGAGCGAGGCTAAAAATTTCGCACCCCTAAACAGCGCTTCTTCGTCAATATCAAACTTAGGATGATGCCAGGGATAAGTGGTGCTTATATTCTTTCCTTTCGTCCCTAAATATAAAAAACAACCAGGTTGGTAACGCAAATATTCAGCAAAATCTTCGCCACCCATTGATGGTTTTTCAACCCGAACAACATTTTTCTTTCCAAAAGTGTTTCTCGCAACCCGTTCACAAAATTTTACTAAATTTTCCGAATTTATTAAAGGGTAACCAATTACTTCATAATCAAGTTTATATTTTGCTCCCCAGGCTGAACAAATGCTGGCGACAGTTTTTTCAATTAACCGCGGGATGCGTTTGTGTATTTTTTCATCCAGTGTGCGTACCGTGCCACTCATTTCTACTTCTTGGGGAAGAATATTAAATCGTTCTCCACCGTGTATCGTCCCGACAGTAATTACCACTGGTTCAACCGGATCAATTTGGCGGGAAACAATATTCTGTAAAGCCTGAATAGTCTGTCCGGCAATAGCAATTGCATCCTTACCTTCATGGGGTGCCGCGCCATGTCCTCCTTCACCAATAATTTTTAAATTAAATCTATCCACCGCGGCAAACATTTTACCGTAACGAACGCCAACTTTCCCTGTAGGTAGATAGGGGTTAACATGAATACCAATAATTACTTCTACTTTCGGGTTGTCTAAAACACCGGTTTGAATTAATTCCCACGCACCACCAGCGGACTCTTCGTTAGGTTGAAAAATAAATTTTATTTTTCCGCTTAGTTCCTTTTTTTTCTCTGTAAGAAGTAAAGCTGCACCCAAAACTATCGCTGTATTAGCATCGTGACCACAAGCGTGCATTACACCTTTAATTTTTGAAGCATAGACTTTACCCGATTTTTCTTGAAGTGGTAAAGCATCAATATCGGCACGAAAAGCAATACAGTATTGAGAGTCCGTAGTTGAGAGTTGATGGTTCAGCAGACCAACTACCCCAGTCTTACTCAGACGCTTGGTTTTAATTCTGACTTGCCTTAGAGTTTGCTCAATTAGTTTAGCAGTACGAAATTCTTCATTACCCAATTCCGGATACTGATGAATTTTTCTTCGTATTTCAATAATCTTTCTTCCTATGTCTTTCATTTTTCAAACTTTCCAACTTCCTAACTATTTAACTTTCTTACTGTCTTTATCGCTTCCGGTATCTTCTCAATTATATCTCC
>CAZRHN010000060.1:0-1171 GCA_964599925.1 uncultured bacterium | reverse complement strand
GCAATCATCCCGGTTAAAACATCTCCGCTACCGGCAGTTGCCATTCCCGGGTTACCGGTAAGATTAATAAAAACTTCCTTTCCATCAGTAACTACAGTCTTATGTCCTTTAAGCACACAAATTACTTTATTTTCTTTGGCAAAGTTCCGCGCATAGAAGGGACGGTTCTTTTGTATTTTTTCTTTATCTTCTTTAATTATTCGTCCAAATTCACCCGGATGCGGGGTAATAATGATTTTCGCCTTAGCCTTTACTAAATTTGGAATTTGGAATTTGGAATTTGGAATTTGCGTAGCAAGCGCATTTACCCCATCAGCATCAAGCACAAGCGGAATATCCAATGAAAGGAGTAGACGGTTAACTAATTTCACCGTTTCCGGATGGGTAGACAGACCCGGTCCCACGGCTAAACTGGAAACTTTCCTTTTTTCAATGAATTCTCTTATCGGTTTTAGAGCAGAAGAATTTAAGGTTTGTTCTTTCGTTTCCGGTAAGGGTAAAGTCATCAATTCAGCGATTTGTGAAGCAACTATTGGATATAGACTTATTGGGCAAGCGAGAGTAACCAATCCCGCGCCACTGCGTAAAACAGCACGAGCACAAAGCAAAGCAGCACCGCTCATCCCCCGAGAACCAGCGATAACTAAAACATGACCAAAATCAGTCTTACAGACATCTTCTTCCCGTTTGGGTAAAAGTCTTTTTATTTCTTTTGCCTTTAATATTTTCTCACCCATCTTATCGCCTTATTCACTAATTCACTAATTAACCAATTAACTACTTTATTCCTTGACCAATAGTGCTTGGGCTAAGGCATACTCTTGACAATGGGAAAGGGAAAGATAAATATTCCTTTTCTCCTTCCCGTTAAGGAAAACTTTGGGTTTCCCTGAAGGTTCATTTTTAATGCTGATATTTTTTAAACTTATCCTGTTCTTGCCAAGCGTTTTCCAGATTGCTTCTTTTGCCGCAAACCTTACCGCTAAGTGTTGCCAGGGATTTTTCTTCCTCTGACAATATTTAATTTCTTCCTCAGTAAAAACGCGCGAAAGAAAACTTCCCCTTTTTCTGGCAATATTTTTTATTCTCTTGACTTCAATAATGTCAACGCCAATTCCTTGAATTTTCATTTTCTAAGTATTTTATCAGAAAAATTCAAAAAATGCAAGCA
>CAZRHN010000059.1:0-5567 GCA_964599925.1 uncultured bacterium | reverse complement strand
ATGTTACGTTATTATACCGCCGGTGAATCGCATGGGAAAGAGTTAACCGCAATTTTGGAAGGTATACCTGCGGGATTAAGATTATCTGAAGAGGATATTAATAAAGAATTGATTCGGCGTCAAGGATATTTTGGTCGCGGGGAAAGAATGCGGAATATTGAAAAAGACCGAGTGATTATTACTGCTGGTGTCCGACACGGTGAAACTATCGGTTCACCTATCTGTTTAGTTATTGAAAATAAAGACTGGCATCCGGAACTTTCGGAACCGCCGTTAACCCGTCCCCGTCCCGGTCATGCCGATTTAGCGGGAATAATCAAATACCAACGGAAAGATATTCGGGATATCCTGGAACGCGCTTCGGCAAGGGAAACCGCGGGACGTGTGGCAATAGGTGCAGTGTGTAAGAAAATGCTTAGCGAATTCAATATAAAAATTGTTAGTTATACTTCAGAGATCGGTGGGATTAAAGCCGAGTGGAGAAACATGAATGTAGAAAAAATCTTTTTACTTGCTGAAACTTCACCGGTTAGAACTATAGATAGGGAAGCTGAGAAACTGATGCTTAAAAAAATAAAAGAGGCAGAAAAAAAGGGTGATACTTTAGGTGGAATCTTTACCGTTATTGCCCATAATCTACCGGTTGGACTGGGCAGTTATGCCCAATGGGATTTAAGGCTCGACGGACAGTTGGCGCAAGCCTTAATGTCTATTCCTGGAGTTAAAGGTGTAGAAATTGGTGCTGGTTTCAGTCTAAGCAAAAAATTTGGTTCTCAGGTGCATGACGAAATTTTTTATAGTGCTGACCGTGGCTTTTATCGGAAAACAAATAATGCTGGTGGTTTAGAAGGCGGCGTCAGCAATGGGGAAGATATTGTTTTAAACGCAGTGATGAAACCCGTTTCTTCACTCAAGAGACCTTTGCGTTCGGTAGATATAAAAACTAAAAAAGCGGTACTCGCGGAGGTTGTCCGTGCTGACATATGTGTGGTCCCGGTAGCCGGCGTAATTGGAGAGGCGATGGTTGCTTTAGAAATTGGAAAGGCAGTGCGGGAAAAATTTGGTGGTGATTCATTAGAAGAAATGAGAAAAAATTTTCTTGAGTTTCGCCAATTTTTACTGAGATGATATTTATTTCTTTATCACTAATTATCTTTTTTTTATTAGTTTACATTCTTTACCTTCGTTCTCGTGAAAAAAGACATAAGGTTAACGGAGAAAAATATCTCATTCAGATGGAGCGTGCTGAAGAACATGCATTGTCTTTAGAAAAACTTATTTCTTTTCTTCTGGGAATTCAAGAACTTGGCATAAGTGTAACACCTTTAGAAAGCGGAGGTAAAATTTATGAAAAAATTCTTGATTATGCCTGTCGTTTGGTTGACAGTAATAAAGGAACACTAATGATTTTTGATGAAGAAAACAATGAAATAAATATTCGTGCCAGTTTAGGTATGCCCATCCCCGAATCAATCCCAATAAAATTTCGGGAAGGATTTGCGGGTAAGATTTTACAAAATGGTGAAGCAATTTTTGTTGGCGACTCCGAAAAGGAGACAACTCTTTTGAGAGCGGAAGAAAAAAAATATTACCCGCAGTGTTTTGCAGCAGTCCCTTTGAAAGCAAAAAGAGGTGTTATTGGCTTAATTAACGTATCCTTTGAGGAAGAGGTATACCCTGAGTACAAAATTAATTTTTTAAGTATTTTGGCTAATCAGGCGGGGATAACCTTAGAAAACGTTGAACTCTACCATAATTTACAAATTTTTTATTTTGAGACAGTGCAAACACTCTCCCGAGCAATTGATGCCAAGGATGCTTACACCTGGGAACATGCTGACCGTTCGCGAAGATATGCCCGGGCGATCGCTCAGGAGATGAATTTACCAGAAATTATGGCAAAAAATATTGAATATGCGGCTCTCCTTCATGATGTCGGTAAGATTAGCATTGAAGAATCAATCCTCGGTAAACCAGGAAGATTAACTGCGGAAGAAAAAGAATCAGTAAGAAAACATCCGGTAATTGGTAAAAAACTGCTTGCTCCAATAAGTCTCCTTGCCCCGGTTGTACCGATGATTTTGTATCATCACGAGTGGTATAATGGACATGGGTATTTAGAGGGACTGAAAGGTGAAGAGATACCAATTGGGGCAAGGATTGTTGCCCTCATTGATGCCTGGGATGCAATGACTTCTGACCGTCCCTATCGCAAAGCATTGCTGAAAGAAGAAGCAATTAAAGAAATTAAAGAAAGTTCCGGGACACAATTTGACCCGCAAGTTGTAGAGGCCTTCCTTAAAGTTTTAGAAAAAGAGAATGCAAAATAACCATGGTCACCTCATCGGTGACCCGTCTCCTCTTCGGCGACCTGCCGTAGAGGCATGGCCGAAGAGGCAGGGAATACTCTATGTTGTCTCTACGCCAATTGGTAATTTAGAAGATATTACTCTCCGTGCCTTGAGGATTTTGAAAGAAGTAAATTTAATCGCCTGCGAAGATACACGGGTGACAAGAAAAATTCTTTCCCATTATCAAATCCCTAAACCTTTGGTCAGTTATTTTCAACAAAACCAACTTTTCCGTATCCCTTATTTGATTGGAAAACTAAAAGAAGGGAAAAGTATCGCCCTTGTTTCCGATGCCGGTACACCGGGTATCTCTGACCCTGGTTTTTTTTTAATTAAAGAAGCGCTTAAAGAAGGAATTAAAATTGTTCCTGTGCCCGGTGCATCAGCAGTAATTACTGCTTTAGTTGTTTCCGGTTTACCTTCCGATGATTTTATTTTTTTAGGTTTTTTAAGTCGTAAAAGAGGTAAAATTGTTAAAGAACTCACGCAAGTTAGTCAGTTAAAAAAAACGATTATTTTTTATGAGTCACCTTATCGGGTAAAACGCACATTAGAAATAATTAAAGAAATTTTGCCTGGGGCGAATGTTGTCCTTGCCCGTGAATTAACCAAAAAATTTGAAGAAGTTCTACGTGGCAGTCCGGAAAATTTACTTAAACAAATAGAAAACTGCCAACTCAAGGGTGAAATTATTGTTGTGCTTTACCCCGTTTAGAAATCCTGACAAAAATGAATCTGACAGTTTAGAAGGGGTTCAAGAAAAAGAAATGAACGGAAGAATTAAAGTAGGGATAATCGGAGTTACTGGTTATGCGGGTGAAGAATTGTTACGGATTTTATTGAAACATCCAGAGGTAAGAATTACTTATCTTTCAGCAAAACTGGACAAGTATCCAAAGAAAATAAGAGAAATTTTCTCTGATATAGAAAGCGATTTGGAATGTGAAGAACTGAACTTAGAGAAAGTAAAAGATGTTTGTGGTATAGTTTTTCTTGCTTTGCCACACGGTGTCTCCTTAGAGATTGTTGCAGAACTGTTTAATGCGGGTAAGAAAATTATTGACCTTTCCGCTGATTATCGGTTAAGTAATCCGAAAGTATACGAAAAATGGTATAAACAAAAACATACTCATCCGGATTTACTGAAAAAAGCAATCTATGGTCTGCCTGAACTTTACCGCCAAGAGCTAAGAGCAAAGAGCAAAGAGCAAAATAAAAGTTGCCTTATTGCTAATCCGGGTTGTTATCCGACTGGGGCAATTTTAGCCATTGCACCCGTCATTAAAAAGGGATTGGTTGAACCGGATTCCATTATTATTGATGCAAAAAGTGGTGTTACTGGTGGTGGAAGAGAATTTGTCCAACTTTATTATCCCGAAAATAAAGATAATTTTAAAGCCTACAATATTACTCTCCATCGGCATCAACCGGAGATAGAACAGGAGTTAACCAAACTTCAGCGAGGAGCGAAGAGCAAAGAGCAAAGAGTGAAAGTGACTTTTGTGACACATCTTCTTCCGGTAGAACGGGGTATACTTTCCACAATTTATTTAACAGTGAACAGCGAACAGTTAACAGTAGACAGTAAAACGGAGAGGAAAATTCGGGATATTTACAATAAATTCTATGCTGATGAGCCTTTTGTCCATATTCTGCCGGAAGATAAATTTCCGGAATTGAAAAATGTAGTTCACACGAATTATTGCGAAATAAATTCCCGAATAGACAAATCAACTAACCGAATAATTGTAATTTCGGCAATTGATAATTTAGTTAAAGGCGCAAGCGGGCAGGCAGTGCAGAATATGAACCTAATTTGTGGCTTCAATGAAAAGGCAGGGCTTGTTTAAGTCAGCGGTGAGCAAAGAGCAAAGAGCAAAGAGCAAAGTTTTACCGAAAGGATTTTGGGCAGGTGGTATTGCTTGCGGAATTAAAAGAAAGAAGAAAAAAGACCTCGCTTTGTTTTATTCAAAAGTACCAGCAGTAGCCACAGGTGTTTTTACTTCTAATCAGGTTAAAGCGGCACCGGTTCTCGTGAGCAGGAAGCAGTTAACGGTTAACGGTATACGAGCAATAATTGTCAATTCGGGTTGTGCAAATGCTTGCACTGGAGAAAAAGGTTTACGCGATGCCCACGAGATGTGCAATTTAACCGCCAAACTTCTTAACATTCCGTCAAGAAGTGTCCTGGTTGCCTCTACCGGTGTAATTGGTCGGTATTTACCGATGTCTAAAATCCGTCAAGGAATAAGAAAATTAATTACCCAATCCACCTATCCACCAATCCACCAATCCACCCAAGACGCCGTTGAAGCCATAACGACCACCGACACTTTCCCCAAAGTTGTTCATAAAACTTTTGTCTTACCCTCAACTATCAACTATGAACTACCAACTATCCACATTTGGTCTTGTGCCAAAGGTGCGGGAATGATTCACCCGGACTTAGCAACTTTACTCTGTTTTATTCTTACTGATTTAGCAATTGACTCTCGGCTTCTGAGGAAAGCACTAAAGACCGCAGTTGAGCAATCTTTCAATCGTATAACTGTTGACAGTGAAACAAGCACAAATGATACGGTTTTTATTTTAGCCAATGGTTTAGCCGGTAATCAACCGATTAAAAAAGAAGATAATAATTTTCGTAAATTTCAAAATGCTTTAAATGAGGTGACTTTGGATTTAGCAAAAATGGTGGTTAAAGATGGTGAAGGAGCAACAAAGTTAGTAAAAATCGTAGTTAAAAACGCGAAAAACAGCGATGAAGCACTCAAGGTAGCAAAGACAGTTGCGATTTCGCCGTTAGTGAAAACTGCTTTTTTTGGTGCTGACCCAAACTGGGGACGAATAATCTCAGCAATTGGGCATTCGGGAGTAAAAATCAATCCGGATAGAATTGACCTTTATTTTAATAATCTTCAAGTAGCAAAAAATGGTGCCGTTTTGAAAAGTAGCGGAGGGCTTCAGCCCGCCGAATTCCGAAATAAAGCAAGAGAAATCTTCCAACAGAAAGAGTTTACGGCCACCGTTAACCTTAATCAAGGTAAAGCGAACGGGGAAGTTTACACCTGCGATTTATCACCCAGATATGTAAGGATTAACGCAGCATATTCTACATAAAAAAAAGGGAAAGCATTTCTCCAGTCGGTGATGAAGTTTTGGATGAAAATTTTGGATGGTGAATTTAAGGAAGGAGATAGAGTGCAGATAGATTAC
>CAZRHN010000058.1:2168-5710 GCA_964599925.1 uncultured bacterium | reverse complement strand
AAAGCTAACTTTGCATTTTGCTTTAAGCGAACCTAAGCGGAGGCAGATTATCCAGTTCTTATGAATGAGCGAGTGAGTAGCCCCGCCAATTTGACCTGGACGGGGCGAGGCTCACGAGCGGTGAATTAGAACTGCGTATCTGCCGGAGCGTAGTGAGCAGAAGCAAAATGCAAAAGAACACTCATCCATTTTTTACACTTTGAGAAATTTTTTCAAACGGAGGAGGGCATCGTGGAAACGGTTATCGTGAGTAACTAAAGCCATTCTCACATATCCTTCACCATAAGTGCCGAAACCCACCCCCGGACAAATCGCAATACCCGTTTCTTGAATTAGAAGTTCAGCAAATTCTAACGAACCAAGATGTTTATAAGGTTCGGGTAAGGGCGCCCAGAGATAAAATGTTCCTTTGGGTTTATCTACCTTCCAGCCAATTTTATTTAAGCCAGTAACGAACTTATCTCTTCTTTTGCGATATACCTCCACAGTATCTTTGACGCAGTCCTGTTTACTACTTAAAGCCAAAACCGCTGAAAGTTGAATAAACATTGCCACACCATAATCAAGGAAAGACTTAAATTTTTCTAATGGTGCTAAAAGGTCAGAATTGCCTACCGCGAAACCGACACGCCAGCCAGCCATATTGTAGGTTTTGGAAAAAGAATAAAATTCTATTCCCACATCTTTAGCATCCGGCACCTGGAAAAATGAGGGAGCAACATATCCATCAAAGGTTATCTCACAATAGGCGTTATCATAAACAACAAGTAAATCATATTTTTTAGCAAACTTAACAACTTCTTTAAGAAAACTCAAATCTTCAATTACTGCGGTTGTCGGATTGTTTGGATAATTAAGAAAAATTATTTTTGCCCGTTTAAGAATAGCGGTCGGAATTTTAGTTAAATCAGGAAGGTAATTATTTTCTTTAAGGAGAGGTAAATCGTAAACTTCACCACCAGCAAGAATCGTACTATTAAAATATACTGGATAACCGGGATTAGGTAGAAGAGCAATGTCACCGGGATTAAAATAGGACATCACTAAATGCCCTACCCCTTCTTTTGAACCAATCAAAGCAAGGACTTCATGTTCCGGGTCAAGTTTTATACCAAACCTTTTCTCATACCATTCAGCAGCAGTTTTTCTAAATTTGGGTATCCCTTTCGCCTGGGGATAACGATGCGTCTTCGGATGTTCAGTTACAGTTTCACAGAGTCTTTCTATAATATGTTTCGGTGTGGGCAAGTCGGGATTGCCCATTGTTAAATCAATAACATCAAGTTTCTTTTCGTAAGCTGCTTTTTTTAAAATATTGATTGCGCTGAAAAGGTATGGTGGTAAACGATTTAAATTATCCGAACAATGTACCATCAAGAGGGCCTCTTCCGGTTTTTCTCCTGGCAGGCTTTACCCCGTTAGAAGTATCGTAGCACGATGTGCCACTTCTAACGGGGTTTAGACTATACCACTATCCCACTATTACACTATTACACTATTACACTAATGCACTATTACACTTACTTCAATGCCTTTTTTAAAGAAACCGCCGGTTTAAAAGAGATTCTCTTCCCGGCGGGAATAGTTAATGCTTCGCCAGTTTTCGGGTTACGTCCTTTCCGTTCCTTCCGTTCTTTTGCTTTAAAAACACCTAACCCGGCAAGAGCAAACTTACCTTTCGTTTGTAGTTCGCTACGGATTGCCCCTACCAATGTCTTTAAAGCGCGACCGATTGCCGCGCGGTTCTTAATTTTTGCTTCGGCAGCGATTTTCTCTACTAATTCGTTTTGCCGCATCTTTTTCACCTCCCTTATTCTCAATGGGGGATAGTCCCCCTTATTGCGTTCGTTAAGCCCGACACTTTGTTGGTCAGGCTTACTCACTATATCCCCCTTAAGAGGAATTTCTTACTTCCTCAATAAGGGAAACTAAACGGTTTCCCTTGATTGCGTCCCGACGATATGTCGGGACTGTCAACCTTTCCCTAAGGAATCTCAACAGGAGATATCTCTCTTAAGAGGAATTTTGTTTTTCAATTATATTTTATTTTCTTTTTTCAAGTCAAGACTTACTTACTTCATTTTTTCTTCCGAAGCAGAAAGAATAATCTGGTAATTGTCCCGCTTTAAACGGAAATCAGGAATAAGTTCTACATCTCCTCCGCTTATTTTTCTTAACTCCTCTTTATAATTCTGGAAATAGGTAATTAAATCCGGATGCAAACGAAGACTTAGTTGCCCATGGGTTAACGAACTTTTAAAATTGACCAATTCTTTCTTTATTTTTAAATACAAGGATTCGCGAGAAATAATTCTTCCCGAACCAGAACATTCGGAACATTCTTCGGTAAGCAAATTTAATGTTGATTCCCGTTTTCTTTCCCGGGTTAATTCAACAAGCCCTAAACGGTTAAAAGGTAAAATTTCAACCTTTGCTTTATCTTCCTTAAGCGCATCAACTAAGGTATCATAAACTTTCCGTCGGTTGACCGATTTTCTTAAACTGATAAAATCAATAACAATAATCCCGCCGATGTTCCGTAACCTTATCTGGCGGGCAATTTCTTTCGCTGCTTCCAAATTCGTCTGTAAGGCAGTATTTTCAAGTGAGGTTTCACTCCCGCCAGTAAATTTGCCAGTATTTACATCAATTGCACATAAAGATTCAGTTTCCTGAATAAGAATATACCCTCTTGAAGGAAGATTTACCTTAGGTTGATAAATACGTTTAATCTCCTCTTCCAATTTATAAACACTGAAAATTGGTGTTTTTGCCGAGTAGTATTGGACCCGTGATTTAAATTCAGGGGAAATATTCTCTACATAATTTAATACATCCTTATAAAGTTCTTCCGAGTCAATAAGCACAAGTTCCACTTTTTCCGAGAATAAATCACGTAATACTTGGTAGGCCAGACCCACTTCTTCATGAAGAAGTGAAGGAACTTTTTTTTCTTTTTCCCGAGATTGAATAGTAAGCCAGAGAGAAGAAAGGTATTCAAAATCGGTAAGTAAATCTTTCTTCTCCGCTCCCTGGGCTTCGGTACGCAAAATTAAACTACCATTCACTAAAGGTAAACTCTGAGCGATATCTCGCAAACGGTGTCGTTCTCTTTTATCTTTAATCTGCCGGGAAAGAAAAAATTGTTTTCGCCCAAAGGGCATATATACTAAATACCTTCCAGCAAGAGAAATTTTCTGCGTTACTTTTGCTCCTTTAGTGCCAATCGGTTCCTTGGTTACCTGAATAAGAACATTCTGCTCTTTTTTCAAACGCTCCTCAATTGTGTGTTTACCGGGAGTAGGTAAGGTTTCATCTAACGGTAAATAAGCATTTTTTTTCAAACCAATGTTTACAAATGCCGACTGAATCCCGGGAAGAACATTCTCCACTCGGCCAAGATATACATTCCCCGCAATTCTTTTCAATTTTTTGACATCGCTCCCTACCCGGTCAATAAAAAATTCGGCTAATTTGCCGTCTTCTAAAAGGGCAATTCTTGTCTCTTCAGGAGTTGAATTTATTAGAATTTCTTTTTTCAT
>CAZRHN010000058.1:0-2068 GCA_964599925.1 uncultured bacterium | reverse complement strand
CCAAAAAGATTTCTTACCCGATGTTGAATTTTTCTATACACTAAGGTGGCAAAAATTATTTTTAAGGTGTCCCCGGGGATAAAAGGTAAAACACCAAGATATATTGCTTTTTTTATTGAACAATGTAAAAATACCGCCAGCCAACTCGCACCAAAAAGTAAAATTAGCAAACTAGCCAATAAGAAAATCATAAATGTAGCGGCGGGATTTATCCCGCCAACTTTTCTCTCCAAAGTTAACCGACCAACCATCCAACTGGCAACTATGAAACCAATCAAATATCCACCCGTCGGACCGATTAAAGAACTTACTCCAAAACTTGCACCCGCAAAAAGGGGTAACCCTAATCCCCCAATAACCCAATAACCTAATTGACTTATTGCACCTAACCTTCCACCTAAAACTGCACCACTTAAAAGGACAAAAAATGTTTGTAAGGTGATTGGCACCGGTGTAAACGGTAAAGGTATCCAGACATATGCCCCAAGCGTAGTGAGAATAATAAAACTTGTCACCCCAATAGCCCTTACTAACCACTTACCGCTCACCACCTCCCTGCTAACTAATACATTGACCTGTTCCTGAATTTTCATTTTCCTTCTCCCTCCAATTTTTGTTTAAGAATTTTGTTAACTATTTGCGGGTTAGCCCGACCTGAAGTTTTTTTCATTACCGCACCAACTAAAGCACCGATAGCGCGCTCCTTACCTGCTTTGTACTCTTTTACCACCGGTTCATTTTCTTTTAACACTTCCTCAACAATTTTTGCAATTTCTTTTTCATCAGCAATCTGAATTAAACCTTTCTCTTTAACAATTTCTTCCGCTTTTTTACCGGTTTTATACATCTCCTCAAAAACGGTTTTCGCAATCTTGCCAGAAATTATCCCTTCCTGAATCAATTTTATTAAACCAGCTAAATCTTCCGGTTTGACCGTTGATTCTGTAATTGTTTTATTTTCTGCATTTAACCTCCCAAGTAGTTCCGTCGTTATCCAATTCGCTGTGGTCTTACTTATAATTTGTAATTTGTAATCTGTAATCTGTAATCTGTTTATCGTTTCTTCGTAATAATCAGCAAGCATTTTTTCGGCAGTTAAAACACCGGCATCATATTCAGAAAGTTGATATTCCTTAATAAAACGTTCCTTACGAGCAGTTGGTAACTCGGATAAACTTTTTCTAATTTCTTCAATAAAATCTTTCTCTAAAACTAAAGGTACCAAATCCGGCTCGGGGAAATAACGATAATCATGGGCATACTCTTTACTACGCATTGATTGCGTAATACCTTTATCCGCATCCCAGAGACGTGTCTCCTGAACAATTTTCTCTCCGGATTCTAAAACTTCAATCTGGCGAGTAATTTCGTAAGTCAATGCTTCCTTTAGTGCTTTAAATGAATTCATATTCTTAATTTCTGTTTTTATTCCTAATGTCCCGATAAATCGGGACGCTACATTTTGGGGACGGACGGAGACATTGGCATCGCATCTTAAAGAGCCTTTCTCCATATCACAATCGGAGACTTCAAGATATTGCAAAATGCTTTTTAAAGTTTGTAGATAGATATATGCTTCTTCGGGAGAATATATTTCCGGTGCCGAGACAATTTCCAAAAGTGGTATCCCGGTGCGGTTAAAATCAACCAAAGAATAATCTAACTCCTGTGCACCAATTGCATGTAATAATTTCCCTGCATCCTCTTCCAAATGCACCCTCTCAATCCCAATCCTCTTTTTCTGCATTCTCCGCGAAATTTCTGCGTTCTCTGCGTTCAGAATTTCAAGGTATCCGTCCTCAGCAAGTGGCATTTCATACTGCGAAATTTGATAATTTTTTGGTAAATCAGGGTAGAAATAATTTTTTCGGGCAAAAATTGCTCTTTCGGCAATTTTACAATTCAAGGCTATCGCGGTGCGGATTGCATATTCAATCGCTTTCTTATTCAAAACCGGTAAAACACCCGGTTGCCCGGTGCAGACCGGGCAGATGTTGCTGTTCGGAGGCAGACCAAACTCGGTTGAACAAGCACAAAATAATTTTGACCTTGTTTTTAACTGTGTATG
>CAZRHN010000057.1:1167-6126 GCA_964599925.1 uncultured bacterium | reverse complement strand
CTTATCAACTTGTCATCTTATCAACATATCAACTGGTTGAAGAAAATGGATCTCGAACAGGTAAAAAAATTTATTGAACTGATTAAAGGGACGGATATTGAGGAACTTTACTGGGAAAAAGAAGGGACAAAAATTGCTTTCAAACGGGCAAGTATAGAGAAAACTACCGAGGAGAATGTTCCCCCGGTTACCCCTCAGACCTCCACCGGTTCAACCGAAATTAAAGAAGAGAAAAAAGTTTTCCCAATAAAATCACCAATGGTCGGTACATTTTATCGTTCTTTACCTGACCGTCCACCGTTAGTTATGGAAGGTAATCATATTACCGTGGGAGAAAAAGTTGCCGTAATTGAAGCAATGAAAATTATGAAAGATGTTGTCTCAAATTTACAAGGTAAAATTGTAAAAATTCTGGTTGAAGATGCCGCGCCGGTAGAATACGGACAAGACCTTTTCTTAGTAGAAACAGAAGAATGATTTCAGTGATTAACAAATACGATTACGGTGATAAAAAAGATAAAAAAGGGGTAGAGCCTTCCCGTCTGCCGTCGGGCAGGTAGGCTCTTTTAAGAAGCTAAAGCCTCTATTCCCTAGTTCAGTTTTAAAAAGATGTTTAAGAAGATATTAGTTGCTAATCGTGGTGAAATTGCTATCCGGGTAATTCGTGCTTGTAAGGAATTGGGGATAAGAACTGTCGCTGTCCATTCGGATGCGGACAGAGATTGTCTGCATGTGCGTTTAGCCAATGAGTCAGTTTGTATTGGACCTGCGCCAGCGAGTGAAAGTTATCTTAATATCCCAAGCATTATCTCAGCCGCGGAAATAACCGGTGCGGATGCAATTCATCCCGGATATGGCTTCTTAGCCGAAAATACACAATTTGCTGAAGTTTGCGAGTCAAGTGGAATTAAGTTTATTGGTCCTTCAGCGGAGTCAATTAGAAAAATAGGTGATAAAATTGAAGCACGCAGGATTATGAAAAAAGCGGGTGTCCCGGTTATTCCTGGGACAGATGAACCGGTTTCTCTTGAAGATAAAGACCTTTTAAAAATTGCAAAAAAAATTGGTTATCCCCTAATGGTGAAAGCGCGTGCTGGTGGTGGGGGGAAGGGGATGCGTTTGGTGCAAAATGAAGAAGCGTTAAAAAATGCCATTGCTACCGCACAGGCGGAAGCAAAGGCCTCTTTCGCTAACTCTGAGGTTTACTTAGAAAAAAATATTGAGGAACCTTCCCATGTTGAATTTCAAATTTTAGCTGATACCAAGGGTAATGTTCTCTATTTCCCGGAAAGGGACTGTTCAATCCAGCGCCGACATCAAAAACTTATTGAAGAGTCACCTTCGCCAAGGATAAATTCTAAATTACGGAAAAAAATGGGTGAAGCGGCGCGACGGGCAGCAAAGGCGGTCGGTTATCTTACCGGGGGGACGGTAGAATTCCTTGTTGACCAAAAAGAACATTTTTATTTTATTGAAATGAATACGCGAATCCAGGTTGAACATACGGTTACCGAAATGATTAGCGGAATTGATTTAGTGAAAGAACAAATACTTTTGGCGGCTGGTGAAAAACTTGATTATGATTCTGAAGACATAAAAATTAATGGACATGTGATTGAATGTAGAATTATCGCTGAGGATTGGGAACGCGACTTCATCCCTTGCCCCGGTAAAATAAATAATTTTATCTCTCCCGGCGGACCAGGGGTGCGGGTGGATACGCATATTTATTCTGGATATACTGTCCCTCCCTATTACGACAGTTTAATTGCTAAACTTGTTGTCCAGGATGAAACTCGTGAGAAATGCATTCGGCGGATGCAACGCGCATTAGATGAATTCATTATTGAAGGGATAAAAACGACAATTCCTTTTTATCAGAAAATAATAAAGAATGAACATTTTCTTGAAGGTGAAATTGATACTCATTTCATTCAAAAACATATCTTCGGAGGATGAGGAAAGGGATAAGTTTCACTGTGTTCACTTCAACAAATTTTTCCCCCGACGTGACGCCGGGGTCGTCAAAAACTTCAACTTCTTTGGTAAATCCATTAAAGGTGAGGCGAATGGATTTTTAACCCTCCGAAGTTTCATTTTTGACTAAAAATTTGAATTTCGTTCACACAGCAAAACTTATCCAAAGTAAACATGAAAGAAAAAATCAAATCTTTGCTTAAGGAAAGTATTGAAGTTAAAGAAAGAACTCTTAAAAAGCAGGCTAAAGTTATCGCTAAAATTGCTCAGAGAGTAATTCGCTGTTACAAACAAGGAAAAAAGGTTATCCTTTTTGGTAACGGTGGTTCAGCAGCAGACGCCCAGCATATCGCTACCGAACTCGTATGTCGTTTTCAAAAAGAGCGCAAAAGTTTACCGGCAATTGCTTTGACTACCGATACCTCGGCACTTACCGCAATTGGCAATGATTACGGTTTTGATAAAATTTTTTCTCGCCAGGTAGAATCAATAGCTGAAGAGAGTGATCTGGTGATTGGTATTTCTACAAGCGGTAATTCAGTGAATGTAATTGAAGGGATAAAAGAAGCAAAAAAGAGAGGTGCTTATACAATAGGTTTTTTGGGTGGAACTGGTGGTAAATTAAAAAATATCGTTGATTTGTCCTTATGCATCCCTTCTCTAAATACACCAAGGATACAGGAAGCACATATCACTGTCGGACATATAATTTGTCAGATTGTTGAAGAAGAACTATTAAGAGGAGAGAAACGATGGTAAGACTAATAAAAAGAGCAAGGAGAATAAAATATCAGATATTATGTCAAATTGCTACTTCTTCCCATCCTTTGCCGGTCCCAGTTCTTATTCGTGACTTAAGCCTTGGTGGTTTAGGGATAGAGGTGGGCAGACCTTTAGAAAAAAATGAAATTATCAATATTTCCGTCTTCCTCCCCCTTTCCAAAAAATTCCTTAATTCAAGAGCACTGGTAATGAGATGTCATAAAGATTCAATTGCCTATACTGCCGGCTTGAAATTTATTGAAATGAAATGGAGAGAAAAATTTCATTTTTGGAAAGAAATGCGTTGGCTCTCTCGGAATGTTGAGAAAATATTTTCCTCCCCTGCCCATCCGGTGACCAAAGAGGAAGAAAGGCTCAGGGAATTTATGGAAAACGAAATTAAAACAGTTCCTCAGGTCAAGGAAAATAAAGTTCATTCTCCGAGGGCAATGAGGACAAAATATCCAATAACTGTGTGGATCGGATTACCCAATGCCCCTTTACCAATCGCTGGTTTCATTAAAGATGTAAGTCTTACCGGTCTGGGGTTGAAAAGTAGACATTCAATATCAAGAGATGAAGTAGTAAATTTATCTTTCTTTTTGCCGGTTTCCCGTTCTTTCCTCAACGTTAAAGGGATAGTGACAAGATGTGAAAAGGTTGGCGAGGACTGGGCTTGGGGAGTAAGTTTTACTGGATTGGACGAAAAGACGAAATCTCTCATTTGGGCAGAAGTGACAAGAATAGAATTATAAAAAAGTGAAAAGTGAAAAGCGTAAAGTTAAATCAATTACTTCCTTAAGAGAATTTTTAAATCACTTAAGGGAAAAAAGAAAAAAAGTTGTCTTTACCAATGGTTGCTTTGACCTTTTACATCTTGGTCATATCCATTACTTAAAAAAAGCAAAAGAAAAGGGTGATATCTTAATCGTTGGTTTGAATAGTGATTCTTCAGTAAGAAAACTAAAAGGAGAAGGTCGTCCGATAGTTCCAGAAAAAGAAAGAGCAGAAATTTTGTCCGCTTTAGAATTCGTTGATTATGTAACCATTTTTTCTGAAGATACGCCAGCAAATTTGATTCGTGAAGTTAAACCGGATGTCTTAGTGAAAGGTGGCGATTATTCCTTAAACGAAATTGTGGGCAAGAATTATGTGAGTTCCTACGGAGGTAAAGTGGTCACCATTAATTTAGTAAAAGGTAAATCTACAACCAATTTGATAAAAAAAATACAATGCCTGAAAGCCCTTCCCTGAAACCTCACTCACAGGATTATATCTATCGTCTGCTTGACGCCAACCTTAATCGTGCTCGCGAAGGACTGAGAATAATTGAAGATATTTTTCGTTTTATTTTATCAAATAAAAAAATTACACAGAAATTAAAAAAGATTAGGTCAAATTTGAGCAAAGCGGTTAAGGAAATATATCCCGAACTGATCAAAGCACGTGAAGTGAAATCAGATTTCGGCAGGGAAACGATTGAGAAAAAAAGAAAAAATTTAAATGACTTAGTTATTGCTAATTTTAGACGAGTTGAAGAAGCGATGCGAGTAGTGGAAGAATTCGGGAAACTAATTTCTCAGTCGGCAGGGTATAAATTCAAAAAATTGCGGTTTCAAATTTATAATTTAGAAAAAGAAATATTCTTTTTTCTTGAAAAGAGATGATTACTTGGCAACTTTACGCAATAACCTCTCAAGTGGAGGGTCTAAGTTATGAAAAAATGGTTGAGGAAGTAATTCTCGGTGGTGCGGATATGATTCAGTTTCGTGCGCCGGATTTGACTGACCAAGAATATTACCGAATCGGTAAGAATTTACGTTCCTTGACAAAAAGGCAGAATATTCCCCTGATTGTAAATAACCGTTTAGACCTTGCTTTGGCCATTGGTGCTGACGGTGTTCATCTCGGTCAAGACGACCTTCCAGTTAAGGTGGTAAAAAAATTTCTCTCTACTCTTCGCTCTTTGCTCATTGCTCCTCGCTTTATAGTCGGTGTGTCAACGCACAATTTAGAACAAGCGATTCAAGTGGAAAAAGAAGGTGCTGACTATATCAGTATTGGACCGATTTTTTCTACCCCTTTGAAACCCAAATATAAACCACTTGGACTGGAAATAATCCCGGAAGTGAAAAAAAAGGTGAAGATACCATTTTTTGCAATTGGTGGAATAAACCAGGATAATCTTCAAGAAGTAATTTCTGCAGGTGCCGAAAGAAT
>CAZRHN010000057.1:0-1067 GCA_964599925.1 uncultured bacterium | reverse complement strand
TTTATTCTTCAAGGTCTAATTGAAGGGACAATTGTTATTCCGTGCAATAAAACCAGATTACAGATTAAAGGGATTGGGAAAGGACTGAGGACGAAGATTAATGCGAATATTGGGACTTCGCCGCAGAGAGTAAATCTGGAAGAAGAAAAAGAGAAACTTCTTATTGCGATTAAATACGGTGCGGATACAGTGATGGACCTTTCTACCGGTGGCAATCTTCGGGAAATACGGAAAATGGTTTTAGAAAATTCTACCGTTCCGGTCGGGACAGTGCCAATCTACCAGGTTGCCTGTGAAACTTCAGTTAAAGGTAAGCCAATTTCCGAGATGGATGTTGGACATCTTTTCGGAGTGATTGAAGAACAGGCAAAAGAAGGTGTAGATTTTATGACTCTCCATTGTGGTTTAACCAGAAAAAATTTGGAAATTTTGAAAAAGAGTAAACGGGTTGCCGGTATCGTCAGTCGGGGTGGCGCGTTTTTAGCTCAATGGATGTCGGCAAATAATCAAGAAAATCCGCTTTATGAAAAATTTGACCGTCTGCTTGAAATTGCTTATAAATACGATGTTACTTTAAGTTTAGGTGATGGACTGCGTCCGGGAGCACTCGCTGACGCTACCGATTCCGCCCAGATCGCTGAACTTTCTGTCCTCGGCGAACTGGTGAAAAGAGCAAGAGAAAAGAAGGTGCAGGTAATTGTTGAAGGACCGGGACATTTACCTTTAGACCATATTGAAAAAAATGTAGTTTTAGCGAAAAAATTAACTGATAACGCACCTTTCTATGTGCTTGGACCTTTAGTTACTGATATCGCCGCTGGATATGACCATATTGTTGGGGCAATTGGCGGTGCATTAGCCGGGATGTATGGTGCAGATTTTCTTTGTTATGTGACCCCGGGTGAACATCTGCGTTTACCGACGGTTGAGGATGTCCGTGAAGGAGTAATTGCTTCACGGATTGCTGCGCATTCGGCGGATATTGTTAAAGGAGTGAAAGGGGCGAAAGAGTGGGATGAAAAATTTTCCCATTTTCGTAAAGAACTTGATTGGCAAGGACAAGAGAA
>CAZRHN010000056.1:4324-6272 GCA_964599925.1 uncultured bacterium | reverse complement strand
CGACCCCAATTTGTTATACCAGGAGGTGAATTTATGAAAAGAATGCTTGCTTTCCTTTTTTCGCTTCTCATATTATTGAGCAGTGCATCTCGGTCTTTTGCATTTGGTCGGGACGATGTCCCAACACAAGGCGAAATAATCTTTGACCTTGCGATAGCCCGGCCAGTGGGACTCGCCACTTTAATCATAGGAACATCTGTCTTTATCTCCCCAGTGACTATTCTGTTTGCCCTAACTTCTGGTTCTATGAAGACCGTTAGCACGAAATTTGTGAAAGAGCCTTTTGAGTACACATTCTTAAGGCCTCTTGGAGAGTTGGAGCAAGAATAGGTAGGGGACAGAGTTGAAATGGTTGACTTATAAACAATAAAGAGAAGGAGATAAAGAGAAGAAGGGACGCTCTTAACATTTTAACTTTCACTTTCATAAGAAAGGGAAGGATATTCTTAACCGTTGATGTCAAAAAGATATCAGCGGTTTTTTTGTTTGCGAAAAGAAGATTTTTTTGCTAAAATTAGTTTTTATGAAAAATACGAAGTATGTAGTAATTTTTGTCACTTGTGCAAATAAAGAAGAAGGAGAAAAAATCAGTCAGGGGTTAGTGGAGAAAAAACTTGCTGCCTGTGTTAACCTTGTTCCGAAGATAAATTCACGCTATCGGTGGCAAGGTAAAATTGAGGTTTCAAGCGAAACCTTGCTGATGATTAAAACAAGAAAATCTTTAGTTAACAAACTTATTGCCGAAGTAAAAAAATTACATTCTTATACAGTGCCAGAAATTATCGCTTTACCAATTATTGCCGGGAATAAGGACTACCTTGCTTGGATAAAGGGGTCGGTGGGAAGGTAAAAAGCCAGTTCCTCGCTCCAATCCGCCGATTCGGCGGACGCAGTCTTGTTTTTGCCTAAAAATATTAAATTGCGCTTGGAACTTTGACTTTTTACCTTGGTTTGGTTAATTGCATAAAGAAATGAAAGAAGCACTTTATTGGGAAGGAAAAGAAAACAAAAAGGTACAATGCCTTCTCTGTCCGCATGATTGTGTTATTGGGGAAGGGAAAATAGGTATCTGTCGGGTAAGAAAGAATACTGAAGGTAAACTCTACAGTTTGACTTATAACGAGTTTACTTCGGTTGCTTTAGACCCAATTGAAAAGAAACCATTGTACCATTTTTATCCAGCAAGCGAAATACTTTCTTTCGGCACCGTTGGTTGCAATTTTCGCTGTCAATTCTGTCAGAACTGGGAAATTTCGCAGCAGGATTTTGAGCGGGCTACTATAAGGACGATTACTTCCGATGAAGCAGTCAGGTTAGCAAAAAATTCTGATTCAGTAGGGATTGCTTATACTTATAACGAACCTTTAATCAATTACGAATGGATTCTTGAAACTGCACAGTTAGCCCAGCGATATGATTTAAAAAATGTTTTAGTAACTAACGGCTATTTAAATGAAGAACCCTTAGAGAATTTGCTACCCTATGTTGATGCGGCTAATATTGATGTTAAATCTTTTCGTAATGAATTTTATCGCAAAATATGTGCCGGTAGTCTTGATGCAGTTTTAAGGACAGTAGAAATTATGGTTAAACGAAAAAAACATGTAGAGATAACCAATTTAATTATTCCCACACTGAACGACTCTAATGAAGAAATAGAAGATTTAACCGATTGGATTTACGCCTTGAATAACGAAATCCCGTTACATTTTTCACGGTATTTCCCGTGTTACAAAATGCAGATTGAATCTACACCGCTAAGCACTTTAGAACGGGCAAGAAAAATTGCTTTTAAAAAATTAAAATATGTGTATCTTGGTAATGTTTGGGAATTGGAATATAACCGCACCTATTGCCCGAACTGTAAAACTGTTCTTATTGAACGACGGGGTTACCAGACAGAAATTTTAGATTTAGAAGGAAACATTTGCCGAAAATGTGGTGAAAA
>CAZRHN010000056.1:2182-4224 GCA_964599925.1 uncultured bacterium | reverse complement strand
TTGGTAAATTTATTGGGATGGTTATTCCAGAAGGGTCTTCCTGGCGTGAACTTTTTACCGAACAAGTAACTGCTGGGTTACATCCGACAACTTTAGATTTACAGGTTGTTGATTTAACTTTTGGTTTTTTATTAAAATTCAATTTACCAAGTATAATCGGTATTCTTATTGCTGCCTATGTTTTTCGCCTTTTTGCTAAATAAATTCTGATTCTTTACCCTCCCCTTTCCCTTTCTTCAAGGTAAACTTTTACTTTTGCCTGGCGACCGAGTTGCTGGAACCACTCATTAAAAACAAGAACAGTTTTTTGTGAAAAATAATTTTGACGAAAAGTTTCGTAATCACGGAAATAATTTTTTAAATCACCTTTTTCTTCCAAGTAAGCGAGTTCCAATTCCTTAGTGCTTATTTTTATACTTGAAGCAACCAGCGAACGTAATTTAGCGATGGCAATGGTGCGACGACGCGATTCTTCAAACTCTTCCGGTGTCATTCGCAAGGCGTAATGTAAAACTTGGAAATAAGTATTTCGGTCAAAACGATTATCTCTCTGAAATGCCGGGAAATGTTGAATATCAGCAATTAATTCCTCCTCACTTACCTTGACCCCGTATTTTTTTGCTTCTTGATAAAAAATTTCCTCCTGTATTAAATCAGAAAGTATTTCTTGTTTTTTTTGTCTGATTAACTCCTCGGTAATATCCTGGTTTTGTTCTCGAAGATTGTTAATTACCCGTTGTAGGTAATTGAGGTAGGTGTGGTAAAAAATTTTTTTATTGTTGACTGTAGCAACCGTATCAGCACGCCAGCCACGAGTAAAATAATAGCCACCAAAACCAACAAACGCACCAAAAAGGAAGCCAATTGTAGTAATCAGAAGGATAGTTCGGCTATGACGCTGAAAAAAGTTCATTGTTTTATGTTTTTAATTTACTTTTCAGGTAGGAAAACTTGGCGAGTTTCTACTTTTGGTTTTTCTTGGGGTTCAATTTTCTCTTCCCGAATCATACTACAATTTCCCTCAAAAATTGCCCCTTCAGCAATAGATAAGTGTGCAGTTTTAATATCACCGCTAACTTCGCCTTTAGAGTGGATTTCAAGCGTTTCTGAAGCAGTAATATTCCCGGTAACTTTACCTCCAATCATTACTGTCCGGGCATTGATATTTCCCTTTACTACCCCAGTTTCTCCGACGATAACCCCCTGTGCATTAACATTCCCGCCTTCCCACTGCCCGTCAATGCGTAGAGCACCCTTGGTATTAATTGTCCCTTGAAATATCGTTTCCGGACCAAGAAAAGATTCAATCGGTGTATCTTTTTTCGCTTTCCTACCAAACATATTTTACTTCCTTTAGTAAAGATTGCAGTGGTTTTAGAAGGCGATTACAGAGATTAAGTCTAAAAATCCTAATCACCGTAATCATATTTTGTAAATCACTGGAATCATTTTTTGACGTAACGCAGAGGGTTAACCGGGTCGCCGTTAATTCTTACTTCATAATGGAGATGCGGACCGGTAGTTGCCCCGGAAGAACCAACATAAGCAATTACCTGTCCTCGTCTAACTATATCACCGGATTTAACCGCGAGTCGGGAATTATGAGCATAGAGAGTAACGAAACCGTGTCCGTGGTCAATAACCACTAACTTTCCGTAGCCACCTTGCCATTGGGCTAATTTAACTTTGCCTGAGGCGGTAGTCCGCACCGGTGTCCCTGGTTCAACAGCAATATCTAAGCCTGGATGGAAATCTCGGTCCCCCTCGGCCCAGGGATGGGCACGTGAACCAAAAAATGAAGTAATTCTTCCTTCCACTGGCCAAATATTCGGGGTCGCTTGGTAGATACTGCGTTGTTCATTAATGTAGTTTCTAATTTCCTGAAAACTTTTAATCCGTTCATCAATCATCTGGTTTAAAGTGGAAATATTATGCTCTATGTCTTTCTGGTCAATTTCCTGCATTTTGCCTTGAAGCAATTTTTCAAGATTTTCTTGGTCAAGTAAACTCGGTCCACCAGTTGCTTCTTCTTGCTCAATAAT
>CAZRHN010000056.1:0-2082 GCA_964599925.1 uncultured bacterium | reverse complement strand
ATTTTTAAGTAGTATAAAAAAAAAGATTTTCTTTGTCAAGCATTTTTTAAAACTTTTCGAGACTTTTTTCGCCTTTTGTTAAATGTTGGAGGCAGGATTTTCTGGGAGGGCAATTAAAAAGGTTGTTCCTTCGCCTACCTTATTGACTTTAACTGTAGGAATTTTTTTCTTTTTAACATTTTTATCTACACGCCTAACAAAGTCGTCAGTTCTTTTTCAAAATTCTCCTCTGCTTCTTTGAGGGTAGCGTTTTGCCTGAGCATCTTTTCGCTAATTTCCTGGATAAGTATTTCAATATCAAGCGGTATTTCTTTTTTTTCTTCCTTAATTTCTTTCTCGTTTAGCGCTTCTTTAATGATATTTATTAATTCTTCCGGAGCAAATGGTTTATCAAAATAGTAATAACTACCTAAACGCATCGTTTGGACTACAGTTCTTATATTGCTAATTCCTGAGACGATAATTACCGGTATTTGCCAGTTAAATTTTTTAATTTCTGAGAGTAGGTCAATGCCGTTCATCTTCGGCAGATTTATGTCTAAAAGAACCAGGTCTATTTTCTCTTCTTTGACTTTTTCAATCGCCTCTTCACCAGTTTTGGCAGTAGAAATCAAGTAATCATCTTTAAGCAATTGGGCAATCAATTCTTGGACATTTTTTTCGTCATCTACAATTAGGATTTTGTTTCTTTCCATATGGATTAACCTCCTTTTTGCTGGTCGTCAACATTCGTTTATAGCAAAAATTATGCCAAACAAAACCCTACTTTAATGGGGATTTTCGGGAAAAAACGCATAAATTATGCACATTTTTGCACAATTCTCTGTGCAATTATGTGACGAGCGGAAGTTTAATCTGGAAGGTTGTTCCCTGGTTTAGCGTGCTTACTACCTCTATAGTTCCGTTATGGTCTTTGATGATTTGCTTCACGATGGCAAGACCTAAGCCCGTGCCATCTTCTTTAGTAGAAAAAAATGGTTTAAATAAATTTTTTAGATTTTCCTCTGGAATCCCGTAGCCGGTATCACTAAATCGAATTTCTACGAATTTAGATTCGCGAATATCGTCCTGGCGATTCGTCGGGATAACCATTCGTGCAGATATTTTGAGAGAACCACCTTCAGGCATTGCTTGCAAAGCATTGAGGATGAGGTTCAAAAAAACTTGTTTCATCTGGTCAGGATTAGTGAGAATTTTAGGTAAGTTCTCCTGGTATTCCTTGATTATTCTGACTCCATTTTTAGATATTTCATTATCCATAAAAAGAAGAATTTCATCAATAACTTTTTTAACTTCTACTGGTTTAGTTACTTCTTTGGCAGGACGACTAAAGTTTAAAAGTTCGTGAAGGATATCTTCCAACCTTTCCAATTCCCGAGGGACAATCTGGTTATATTTTTTTTGAAACTCTGGGTCATTAAATTTCTCCGGGAAAAGCTGGGTAAAAGTTTTAATTGCAACGAGTGGATTTTTTATCTCGTGAGCAATATTTGAGGCTAATGTGCCTAAAGCAGTTAATTTATCGGCGCGATGTAAATTCTTCTCCAATTCACGCATTTCTTCATAGAGCCTGGCATTTTCAATAGCAATTGCTGCCTGATTGGCTAAAGTAGTAAACAATTCTAAATCTTCCGGAGTGAACATTTCTCCGGACATTTTGTTACTCAGGTTAAAGATACCAACTAATTCATCTTTTATTTTCAAAGGGATAGAGAGGTCTGCTTCCAATTCTTTCAACTTATTTAAAATTTGAGTAATTTCTTCAGTTGGGTTGAATTCTTGCCGGGCAAGACGAAATTCAAATTCTTCGCGGATAAATATTTTGTTTTTTTCTTTTAGCCATTGAGGTAAAAATTCGTCCTTCTCAAAATATATTTTCTCAATAGTCTCTTCATTCCCTGGCCGGGCAGGCAAACCTTTAGCCGTGTTAATTTTCAATTTACCGCTTTCTTTCTCGGCTAAGAAAACCGAACTCTTAGCAATATGCAAGTTTTCGGTGGCGGTATTGATAAGCAAGTTTGAAATTTTATCCGCTTCAATGAGTGAACTTAAAGCCCAAGTAAATTCTTTAAGTATTTTTTG
>CAZRHN010000055.1:2008-6300 GCA_964599925.1 uncultured bacterium | reverse complement strand
GAATACGAGGTTTTGCGTACGTTTGCTCTCACCCACAATTATAATATATGGATTTTTAATTTGCTGAAACCATTTCTTCGTGGAAGTGTGTCAGAAGTGGGATGCGGCATTGGTAATCTTACAAGATATTTTCTCCAATATAGTAATAAATTAACTTGTATTGATAAATCACCAGTTTTTATAAAACATATGGAAATTGACTACCCAAAGGTAAATTTTTACATCGCTGATATTTCTGAAGAAGACATTTTGAACTTAGGCAAGAAATTTGATACTGTAATTTGTGTAAATGTACTTGAACATGTTCAAAGTGATGAAAAGGCTTTAGCCAATATGTTCAAACTCTTGTTACCTAAGGGGGATCTTCTACTTTTTGTCCCGGCATTAGACCAGATTTATGGCACCTTAGATGAACAATTGGGTCACTTCCGAAGATACAATAAGAAAATACTAACGGAAAAAATATCGAACGCAGGTTTTCGGATTAAGAAAATTTCCTATAGTAATTTTTTTGGCATTTTTGGCTGGTATCTAAATAGCAGAATTTTGAAAAGACGACGATTTTCTATTCTTCAACCTTTAGTCTTTGATAGGTTTGTTCCATTGATTACAAAAATAGAAAAGATATTTGAACCACCGATAGGAATGTCACTTTTTGTAGTTGCAGAAAAACCATGAAAAATGGGCAAAATTTTGTCTTGGTCTTAATTATAATTCTATCTTGCTGTGTTCACTTCTGGGGATTGAATTGGTTTACACCAAGTAAACAAAAAAATTTGCAAATCTTTGGAACTGAAGAAGGAATAAAAAAATATCTCCCGGAAATGCTCAGATTGAGACAGGAGTTTTACCAAGAAACAAAACAAATCTACGCTACTTTAGACCATGACAAAATTGCAGAAAAAATAGATGAGGTGCGTGGACACCATCTAAAGACTAAACCATTTGAGGTACTTCCTCAGACAATAGTCCTGGACGCTGCAAGAGGTTACTTCACCGGACACGGTGATGAACGACATACTATTGTGGCACTAAGTAATATTAATCCTTTAAAATTTGATTTCAATCCCGATGAATACGCCTACGGTGGTTTTTATTTCTATTCTGCAGGAACAATACTGATGCTGGGAAAACTACTTGGTTTCGTTTCACTACCAAGAGATATTTATTATTACTTCTTTAATCCTAATGAAGTTTCTAAAATGTACATATTAGCCAGATTACTCAGTGTTCTTTCAATTATTCCTGTTATTTTATTACTTTATTTTATTGTAAAACTTTTCTGGGGTAGGAAGGCCGCTTTATTAAGCACAATTTTTCTCTCTTTTTCATCCTTAACCATAATCTATACTCATTTCGCAAAACCACACATTTACAGTATGTTTTGGATACTTTTAGGTCTCTGTTTCTGTGCAAAAATTTTATCGGGTGGTCAACGAAAGCACTATATATATGCGGGAATTGCTTTCGGACTGGCTACAGGTACATTAATTACAAATGTAATGAGTATATTCTTACTTTTATTGACTGAATTTCTGAGAAATAACTTACAAGTCAAGAAAATATTTAACCGCAATCTACTTTTTGGATTAATTACTTCTCTTTTTGTATTCTTACTGGTAAACTCTTATCTTCCATTTCATCTCAAAGATTTTTTTACCCGGTCGCAAGAATTAAGTATTGTGTTCCAATATGGAGTGTTAAACCTTAAAAGTTCATTATTTTTTCTCCAACAAATGTTTACTATGCAGATTTCTTTGATTTTTCTTCCTTTAATAATTTCTGGCATAATTTTCTTGAGTCAACACCAACCTAAGCAGAGCAAGCTCTGCAACTACAATTCAGATACTACTAAATTTTCAAAATTGATTTTGGTCTATCCTTTACTTCACCTGTCAGGTAATACGCTTTTTCTAAGACACGAAGGTGTTTTTGCAATGATGCTACCATTTTTCAGTATTTATTTTGCTCTTGGAGTAATTTGGTTATCTAAATTAGGTAGTAACCAACTAAGAAAACTATCCATAGTCTACTCAGTAGTGGCTATCACGTTTTTGTTCGTTAATGCAATTTTTCAGAGTAGTTTATTTTTGCGCGAAGGAAACCTTACTCGTGCTGGCGAATGGATAAATAAAAATATTCCAGTAAGTAGCACAATTGCTACCCCCGATGGATATTTTTTTGATATCACGCTTCCGCCGTTTTCATTTTTGAACTATAAACTCGTTCATTTTCCTACGAATTTGAGTAGGGTCAGTCCAGAGAAGAACAAGTTACCGCAGTATATAATTTCAGTCGAAGATTCACTTGACATTTCTTCTTATCCCCAAATTAGACGATATTATCAATTAATAAAGTCCTGGGAGAGAAAAGAAATTTTTTTCGGTATTACATTCAAAAAGAACCCACTTATTCAGACGGAAAATTCGCAGGTAAAAATATATCAACTGGTTAACTGATGAAACCTAAAATTATCGTAGTGATGCCAGCCTACAATGCAGAAAAGACTTTAGAAGCGACAGTCATAGATATTCCTCCTGGTATAGTTGATGAAATTATCCTTGTTGATGATTGTTCTAAGGATAATACAGTTGAAGTTGCTAAAAAGTTGGGATTAAAAGTAATTGTTCATGAAAGGAATTTTGGTTACGGGGCAAATCAGAAAACCTGTTACCGAGAAGCATTAAAAGATGGTGTAGATATTGTAGTAATGATTCATCCAGACTATCAGTATGACCCTCGGCTTACTCCGTATCTGGTAGGATTAATCAAAGATGGAATTTGTGATGTGATGTTAGGTAACCGGATTCGCACACGAAAAGAAGCACTTGCCGGCGGTATGCCTCTTTATAAATATCTGGCTAACCGAATTCTCACGGTTATTGAAAATTTGTTTTTAGGACAAAATCTCGGAGAATGGCACTCTGGATTTCGCGCCTATTCACGAAAAGTTTTAGAGACCATTCCCTGGGAAAATAATTCTAACGATTTTGTTTTTGACCAGCAAATTCTTATTCAGGCAGCATATTTTGGTTTTCGCATTGGAGACATACCTGTACCAGCAAAATACTTTTCTGAAGCATCATCAATAAATTTTAAACGCAGTGTGAAATACGGAATAGAAATCTTTCTTACTCTTTTCAAGTTAGCTATCCATAAGACGGGAATAAAAAAATATGCCCTCTTCCTCCCTAAAAATCCTTTATCTGATTACTGATTTGAACATCGGTGGAACGGAAAAAATGGTTTATGAACTGGTTACAAGAATTGACCGGAAAAAATTTAGTCCGCTTGTTTGTGGATTGAAAAAATTCGGATATTATGCAGAAAAAATGAAAGAAAAAGGAATAAAAGTTATTACCCTTAATCTTGAGCAAGGATTTTGGCTAAAAAAAAATTTTCAAGCGATGTTTACTCTGGTAAAAATAATGAAGGAAGAAAGAGTTGATTTTGTGCATACTTTTCTTTTTAGAGCAAATTTCTTAGGAAGAATTGCCGCAAGTTTAGCCGGTGTCGCAAAAGTTATTTCTTCAATCCGGGTAATGGAAGAGGAAAAAAAATATCATCTTTTTTTGGAAAAGTTAACTTCTTCCTTGACCGACAAGTTTATCGTCAACTCGGAAGCACTGAAAAATTTTGTCCTTGAAAAAATAAAAGTTCTTCCCGAAAAAATTGAAGTAGTTTATAATGGAATTGACCTTTCCGGTTTACCAAAGGTAGAAAATAAAATCAAACGCCAGGAATTAGGTTATAGTGAAAAAGATATCCTTATTGGAACTGTGGGCAGACTACATAAACAGAAAGGAATAGAATATTTTCTTGAAGCAATGAAACTGGTTACTGGTTACAGGTTACAGGTTACAGGTGGGGTCAAATTTTTAATTGCGGGCGATGGACCGGAAGGAGAAAGTTTAAAGTTTAAAGTTCAAGGTTTAAAGTTAGAAGAAAGAGTGAAATTTTTGGGTTGGCGAAAGGATGCTTTAGAGATAATTTCGATTTTAGACATTTTTGTTCTTCCTTCACTCTGGGAAGGGACACCAAATGTAATTTTGGAATCGCTTGCTTATGCAAAACCAACAGTGGCAACCAAAGTCGGAGGTGTAGGGGAAATAGTTGAAGACCAAGTAAGTGGTTTATTAGTTGAACCAGCGAGTGTCCAGGCTTTAGCCGATGCAATTATTTGGGTGCTCAAAAACCCAGAAAAAGCAAAAGAAATGGGGAAAAAAGGTAAAGAAAAAGTTGAAAAATTTTTTCCAATTGATAAAATGGTAAGAGAGACTGAGGAAATTTAT
>CAZRHN010000055.1:0-1908 GCA_964599925.1 uncultured bacterium | reverse complement strand
ATGGGAAAGACAATAACCGAAAAAATTATTTCAGCACATTCTGGGAAAGAAGTAAGCGCCGGTGAAATCGCCTTAGCCAAAATTGATTTTGCTTTCAGCCAGGATGGAACTTCAAACCTGGTGATTGACACATTCAATAAAATTAGTGCTGCCAAGGTATTCAATCCAAAAAAATGTGCTCTGGTTATAGACCATTCTGTTCCCAGTCCGGTAAAGGAAATTTCTAATATCCAGGAAAGAATGCGTCAATTTGCTCAAAAAGAAAAGATTTTATTTTATGATTTAGGTTACGGGGTATCGCATCAAGTTATCCCAGAAAGAGGATACTTTCTTCCTGGAAATTTAGTAATTGGTGCTGATTCGCATACCTGTACTTACGGTGCACTTAACCTTTGTGCTTGTGGGATGGGTTCAAGCGATGTTGCTTGTGCTTTTATCTCCGGTGAAACCTGGTTTAAAGTCCCAGAAACAATAAAAATCGTTTTGCAAGGGAAATTGCCAAAAGGAGTGTACGCAAAAGACCTGATCCTTCATCTCATTGGAGATTTCTCTGCTGAAGGAGCAAATTATTTAGCAATTGAATTTTCTGGTGAGACTATTTCCCAATTAAGTATGGATGGACGTTTTACAATCTGTAATATGGTTGTAGAAATGGGTGCAAAATTTGGGATAATGCCTTTTGATAATAAGACAGGTGTGTGGTTAGAGGGGCGAGTGAAAAAGAAATTTAAACCAGTTCAAGCGGATAAAGACGCAAATTATGTAGATATTTGTGAATATAAGGTTTCTAAACTTGAACCGCAAGTCGCCAAACCAGACACAGTTGATAACGTTTCATCAATAACTGAAGTTGAAGGAACGCCAATCCAGGAAGCATTCTTGGGAACTTGTACTAACGGTAGATTAGAAGATTTGATAATTGCAGCAAAAATTATTCGGGGCAAAAAAATACATCCACAGGTAAAGTTCATTCTTGCTCCAGCATCACGAGAGATTTTACTTTTAGCAATGAAAAAAGGTATAATTGCAACTTTTCTTGAATCTGGTGCGGTGTTAGTTAGTCCGGGCTGCGGACCGTGCGTAGGAACGAATGCGGGTATTCCTGCCGATGGGGAAAATGTTATTTCTACGGCAAATCGCAATTTTAAAGGACGGATGGGTAATCCTAAGGCAAATATTTACTTAGCCAGTCCAGCAACGGTCGCTGCTTCAGCAATAACCGGTAAAATTACTGACCCGCGCCGTTACCTAAGATTAGTTGATTAGTGAATTGGTGGATTAGTGAATTAGTGGATTGATAAAAATGATTATTAAAGGTAAAGCAAAACGAATTTATAAACCTGACGGAAGTAACAATGATATAAACACTGATTATATTATCCCAGGTAGATACAAATTCAAGATTGAAGACCAAAAAGAGTTAAGCAAGCATCTTTTTGAAGACCTTGATCCTGACTTTGTAAAAAAAATTTTAGAGAGAGACATACTTGTTGCCGGTAAAAATTTTGGTTGTGGTTCAAGCCGGGAACAGGCACCTTTGGCAATTAAATCAGTGGGTATTTCAGCAGTTGTTGCTCAATCTTTTGCTCGTATATTCTATCGTAATGCTTTCAATCTTGCCTTACCTTTAATTGAGTGTGAAACAAAGAATATTGCTGATGGTGATTATTTGGAAATTGATTTAGAAAAAGGTGCACTCAAAAATTTAACTAAGGGCGAAGAAATTAAAATTAAACCTTTACCAAAAATAATTTTAGAATTACTTAAAACTGGTGGTTTAGTCAATTATTTCAAAAAATATAAATCTTTTAATCTCTAATTTTCAATTCTAAATTCTAAATGAACTTTTGCATTTTTTTTCACTTGATAATACTTTTTATACGGAAAATTATCAGTCCAAACGGGAAA
>CAZRHN010000054.1:0-6430 GCA_964599925.1 uncultured bacterium | reverse complement strand
TATTCTCCTCGTGGATAGGAACCCAAAATCTTCAAATAGAGGCATTGTTCTTCTAATTCAATTAATGCTTTCTGCACATTCTTCTCACTAAGATGTCCAATAAAATCAACAAAAAATATATATTCCCAGGCTTTCTTTTTCGTTGGGCGAGATTCAATCTTAGTAAGATTAATCTTATTTTTCTTAAACGGCACCAGCATATCATGCAAGGCACCGACACGGTCTTTAATTGAAAAAAGTATTGAAGTTTTATCGTTACCCGAGGGACCAGGAAAATCCTTGCTAATTACTAAAAAACGAGTAAAGTTATCAGTTTGGTCTTCAATCCGTGAAGCAACAATTTTTAATCCGTATAATCTGGCCGCTAAATCACTGGCGATTGCCGCACTGGTTAATTCCTTTTTCGCCTTTTGTGCCGCTTCAGCGGTTGAGGTTGTCTCAATTAACTCCGCATTTGGCAAATGGTCTTCAAGCCAGTTTCTACACTGGGCAAATGCCTGAGAGTGCGAATAGATTCGTTTTATTTTTTTCAAATCATTGTTCCGGGACAAAAGATTATGCGATATTTCTAAAAGTGTTTCCGCACAAATTTTCAAATCCGATTCTATAAACATATCCAAAGTATAGTTAATCACGCCTTCAGTAGAATTCTCAATTGGCACAACACCATAATCGGTTCTCTCTTTTTCAACCTCAGCAAAAACATCACTAATTGATTTGGTAGCAATATAATCAGCAGACTTACCAAAATTTTCTATTGCCGCTAAATGAGTGAAAGTCGCTTCCGGACCTAAATAGGCAATCTTTAATCTCTTTTCCAAACCCCGACAAGCATGAAGGATTTCCGAAAAAATTTCTTTTACTGCCTCTTGAGGCAGGGGACCCCAATTCTTCTTTACTACTCGGGAAAGGATATCCCTTTCTCTTTCAGGCGCATAGTATTGCACTTTCTGTAAAGATTTAATTTTGCCAATTGCCTTAACTGCTTTTGCTCTTTTGTTAAGTAACTGAAGAATTTTTAAATCCAATGAATCAACTTTATTCCGTAATTCTTTTAATTCCATATTTTTCTCCTTTTCCCCTCACCCCTCCCTCTCCCCTCATCTTTAACCTTCTCCCCAATGGGGAGAAGGTAGGTTGAGGGGTGGGAGAGGAGTAAGGTGAGGGGGGCTCGTCACGCCGATATCATAATTAACCCCATCATCCTCCCTGCCTTAGTTCTCTCACGGTGAAACGAAAAAAACAAATCATTCCGGCAGGCGGTACAGTAACGACTAACAAAAATATTTTTTTTCTTTATACCCGCTGATAAAAGTTGTTCATAGTTGAGTTTGGTTAAGTTTACCGGATAACAGCAGGAATGGATATGCGGACCGATAGAGACCAAAATATTTACCGGGTTAGAATTAAATACTTTTACCAATTTTTTTACAGTTTTATAAGCAATCCTTTTAAACGTGCCTTCTCTACCCGCATGGGTTAAACCGATAATTTTATTTTTATGGTCAACAAAAAATATCGGCAAACAGTCAGCAGTAAATACGGCTAAGGGAAGTTTAGACAAATCAGTTATCAACCCATCAACTCTCAAAATTCTTTTCCCCGCATCTTTACTTTTAACCCGGTAAACTACATCCCGATGAACCTGTTCACCGGAAACAAGCGAAGGAAAGTTTATATTTTCTTCGGCACAAATTTTCTTTCTTATTCTCAAATTGTTCAGGTCACCATTGCTCCGCAAAGTAAAAAAATGTTTCAACCAAGGGATTTGTTTAAGACGTAATTCATAAAGAAGTCCGCCTTTTTTATACCAAGCCATTTAATTCAAGATAATTTTTTATATTTCCGTCGTAAAAAGGCCGGGCGGTTCAATTCGGCAAGCCGATCTTCTGAGACTGAAGTATATCCTTCTTTAGGATGTGTTAGTGGTGTGGGCTGCTTTCGTCCAGGGACGGCGAGATGCCGCCGGGCAGGTAAACCGGTAGCAATAACGGTAATCTTTACCCGTTCTTCCAGGGAATCATCAAATGCTTGTCCAAAAAAGACATGTGCTTCCGGAGAGACTGACTCATGAATTAAAGTCATCGCTTCTTTTACTTCAAAAAGGGTTAAATTCTTGCTTCCAGTAATGTTCACCAATACACCTTTAGCCCCGTCAATAGTTACATCTTCCAAAAGCGGTGAAGTAATTGCTCTCTCTGCTGCTTGCAATGTCCGACCCGGACCATCTCCAAAACCCAATCCCATCAATGCTTCACCGGCACCAGTCATAATTGTGCGCACATCAGCAAAATCAACATTAATTTCTCCGGGTGTAGTAATCACATCCGATATTGCCTGTACTGCTTGCCGTAAAACATCGTCAGCAATCTGGAATGCTTCCTGAAATTTCGTTTTTTCATCAATAACTGCGAAAAGACGGTCGTTGGGAATAACTAAAAGAGTATCTACATAATTACGTAACTCTTTGATTCCATTTTCTGCCTGGGTTGCCCGGACACGATGTTCAAAACCGAACGGACGGGTTACCACCGCTACCGTAAGTATACTGAGGGAACGAACGATTTCAGCAATTATCGGTGCACCCCCGGTTCCAGTCCCGCCCCCCATCCCGGCGGTAATAAAAACCATATCTGTACCGGTCAATATTTCTTTAATCTCGGTTCGACTTTCTTCCGCTGCCTGCCGTCCAATTGATGGATTACCGCCGGCACCTAAACCGCGAGTTAAACGTTCACCAAGTTGTATTTTAAAAGGTGCTAAAGAACGTTTTAAATCCTGAGCGTCGGTATTGGCAACAATAAATTCTACACCTTTAATCCCGGAGGCAATCATTCGGTTGACCGCATTCCCTCCGCCGCCGCCGATGCCAATCACTTTGATATTTGTTGGATGTTCACGAAAATCTTCACTAAAACGTATCCTAATCATTTTTGTCTAAAAGACCTTGTCCATCCATTGACGAAATTTTCTTAAGAAACCCGCTTTCTTCCGATACCTGATTCCACCTTTCCCCACCTGCTGACTGACTGTGTATTTAAGTAACCCGCAGACCGTAGCATACATAGGGTTGGTAAGAATTTCTACCGGACAATCGCCAATTTCCTGAGGGAAACCCAACCGTGAGGGCAGACTAAGAATTTCTTCACCGGCGTAAGGAATACCTTTAAGTAAAGAACCGCCCCCGGTAATTATTGCCCCGGCAGGAATCTCTTCCGCGTAACCAGAATTTTGTATCTGTTCATTGATTAAAGAAAAAATCTCTTCAACCCGTGGCTGGATAATTTCCACAATTGTACGACGAGAAACTTGGCGTTCACTCCTTCCATCAACACTTAAATAAGTAATTTTTTCATCTTCTTTACTTTCTAAAGAACTGGGCATCGCCACACCGTATTTCTCCTTAATTTCCCGTGCTACCGTACTTGAGGTGCGTAAACCATAGGCTAAGTCGCGGGTCAAGGCCTCGCTACCTAAAGGTAATTCCTTAGCATAATGCACGCTTCCCTTCAAATAAATTCCTAAGTTAATTGTATCCCCGCCAATATCAATAAGCAATGCACCTAAATTTTTTTCCTCCGGTGTAACCACTACCTCACCAACCGCCAAAATACCAAGAACTATATTTTCTACAGTGAATCCTGCGCGGTTTATACATTTGTAAATATTATTTAGATGGGATGTTGAGGCAGTAACAATATGAACATCAACACTTAAGTGACTGCCTTCCATACCCACCGGGTTATCCACTCCGGATTGGCGGTCAATTGAAAAATCCTGGGCAAAAGTATGGATAATTTCTCGGTCAGGAGAAATCTGCACTGCTTTCGCTGCTTCAATTACTGTAGATACATCCTCAGCAGTAATTTCCTTATCGCTACGGGAAATATTTATTGCCCCACGGTGATTAAACGACTCAATATGTCCACCACGAATAGCCACATATAAAGAACGAATATCAACATTGGCAATTTTTTCTGCTTCTTCAATAACCTTAGCAATTGCATTTACCGTCTCATCAATGTTGACCACAACTCCACCTTTAAGTCCGCGGCAGGCAACTTTACTTGAAGCGATGATTTTAATTTTTTCTTCTTCTTTACTACCCACCAGACAAACTATCTGGGAAGAACCTAAATCTAAGCCAGCAATGATTTCCTGTTTAGCCATAATTTTTAACCCTTTCCTGTTTTTGTTTCAGTGTGCTAATCGGACAATAACCCCTCCTTCAGGGAAAAAGCGTAAATCCACTGAATTTATTTTTTTATTTTTTTCGGCTAAATTATTAAAAACTGCTTGCAAATAAGACATTTTTTCTTCTTTTGGTTCGGTATCACCCCAGATGATTTTATCCCTGCTATCAAGAGTTAAGACTAAATCGCTATTTTCTAAGGTGGAAATTCTTTCCACTTTCATAAATAACGGGAGATGATTGTTTTTCAGCCAGTAAAGAAAATTTACCACTTTCCCAAGATTTTTTTCTTCTGCAGGAATTTTCGGAAGTTTGCCTGCAGTAGAAAGTGGAAAAAAATTACCCTCTTTATCTATACCCCGAATTTCAGTCGGAGATTCGGATTCAAAAATTTGGGCTAACGGTTCCCGTTGGGTTAAAAAAAAGGAAACTTTACCACCAAGTTGATATTTAATTTTTATTTCTTTCAGCTCTGGAAAAAGAGCAAAAATTTGTTTTTTAAATTTGGCTTGAGAAAAAAAAATATGACTGCCGATTTTTTTCTCTAAAAAAGATTCTAATCTCTTAGTCAAATTTTCATCGCCATTCTTAATTTCAATACGGTTAATTCGCAAAAAGGATAAATTGATAAAATAATTATAAAATTTTTTGCCAAAAAATGCTATACTTCCCAAAAAAATAATTAAAAGCAATAAGCGTGAGATCGCCAATCTTACTTTTTCTCTCCTTTGAAGACGATGTTTTCCTCTTACTAAAATTTTCTGTTTTCTTCTTTTCATCTTTAAAAAAGCATGATTACGGTGATTAAAACAAAAGATGATTTCAGCGATTAGAAATTGATTACCGAAATAAAATCATTGTAATCTGTTTAATAATCACTGTAATCTTTTATTGCAAAGAATATTCAATAATTTTTAGGACTAATTGGTTAAAACTTATCCCAACCGCACCTGCTGCCTCAGGTAAAAGTGATGTCTTAGTCATTCCGGGAATAGTATTGATTTCCAGAACCCAGGGTTGTCCTTTTCTGTCAACACGTAAATCAACCCGGCTGTAGGCACAACAACCCAAGGCTTGATGCGCTTTAAAAGCAATTTCTGCAGTTTTTTTTGCTACCCTTTTTTCTAATCTTGCGGGAATAATATGTTCAGAACCACCTGGTGCATATTTTGCCCTGTAGTCATAAAATTTACTTTTTGGCACAATCTCAATAACCGGTAAAGTTCTCTCACCCAAAATACCAACCGTTACTTCTTTACCGGGAATATATTCCTCAAGTAATATTTCTTTGTCCAATTTCATTGCTTTTTTTATTGCAGGAATTAAATCCTTTTTTTCTTGCACAATACTAACCCCAATTGTTGAACCCTGTGCTGCCGGTTTCACTACTACCGGAAATTTTAACCCCTGTAACTTGTAACTTGTAACTTGTAACTTGTCAACTACTGCCCACTTCGGTGTTGGGATACCGGCTTGAGCAAAAACTCGTTTAGCATAGATTTTATTTAAGGCTAACGCACTTGCCAGGACACCAGAACCCGAGTAGGGAATACCAAGAATTTCTAAAAGACCTTGCATCGTCCCATCTTCACCTAAAGGTCCATGTAAAGCAATAAAAGCAAAACCAATTTTATATTTCTTTAAATTTTCAACAATATTTCTGTCAACATCAATACCGCGGACATTAAATTTTTCTTCTTTTAATGCCTGTAGAACCGCTTGTCCGGTCTTAAGCGAAATTTCCCTTTCCGCCGACCACCCTCCCATTAACACCGCTATTCTCTTATTTTTCAACTTTTTTCTCACGAACTTTCCTCCTGTCCTACCTTCTTCTTGGAATAAAAAGTCTAAGTTCCGAACGATTATCAGGTTTTGAAAAAGTCAAGGTTTCGAGCGACTTGAGAAATTTTTAGGAGAAAATGAGGCTTTTTTGCGACCCTCCGCCACCGAATCAATGGCGAAGGGGGAAATCGGTCTGCCTCATCTTTGACCGATTTAGCAAAAAAGATGAATTTTCTCCGACCCTGAGCCTGTCCAAGGGTAAAAATTTCAGGAAGCGAGAAACCGACTTTTTTAAAACCCCTACAATTGTTCAATTCCCTATAATTCTTATTTCTAATTCCAACTTAATACCAAATTTCTTTTTTACTGTATCTTTTATTTTTCTAATCAGATAAATTACCTCTTTTGCTTTCGCCTTACCTTGGTTAATAATAAAATTTGCATGTTTCTCAGAAA
>CAZRHN010000053.1:3507-6497 GCA_964599925.1 uncultured bacterium | reverse complement strand
GGACAGCAGGTGATGGAAACAAAAAAAATAAAAAAATCTATTAAAAAAATGGTTGAGATTGCTCTGGAGACAGTTTCTTCTTTGCCTAAAAATTTTTAAAAATAGGGGGCTGGATAACAATGAAATTAGGAATATTCCACTTTCAGTTACTTTATGATGTTTTGACCGATTTACATTTTATTTACGATGAGGAAGAATTAGCAAAGTATATCCTTTCTAAAGTTTCTGATGCACTCAATTCTGAAGCAGGGACTCTTCTTCAACTGAAATCAGAGGGTATACTTTATCCACTTGCTTCTTATGGTGTGCCGGTAGAAAAATTGCGTCAATTATCTTTCCGTGTCGGCGTGGGTGTGGTCGGCTGGGTAATGCAGTATATGCAGCCAGTAAAAGTAGAACACCCTGAACAAGACCCGAGGTTTTATGGTGGCATAGATAAGGTTACCGGTTTTAAAACTAAATCAATCATTGCTGCACCGGTAGTTGCTAAAAATAAACCATTAGGTGTCATACAATTTCTTAACCGTCGAGATAGACCTTTTGCAATACAGGACTTAGAACTGATTTCAATGTTAGGACACGAAATCGGTATTGCTTTAGAACATATCCGGTTGATTAAAGAAATAGAAAAAAATCGCGCCCTTCGAGAAGCAGTAACTAATAGTTTATTTGCAGGAATTTTAGTAATTGATTCCCAGGAGAATTTACTTGAAATAAATCCACGAGCGAAAGAAATTCTCCGACTCAAAGAAGAAACAATTCAGGAAAATATCCCGATTCAAAAGGTGCTTGCCAATTATCCTTCTTTAATTAAGATATGTAAAGAGGCAAATAATTCCTCTCAGATTCTTCGACGCTCAGAAATAACTATTGAAATCAACCAAGAAAAACGGCGCATTGGTTATTCAGGGGTCCCAGTAATTGACCGCAATGGAAACCGACTCGGCTCGGCAGTCTTATTTCAAGATATCACTACTTTAAAACCGAACGATTAAACTATTGCAAAATTTTTTTATCCATAATTTTGGCTGGCTGTTTTAATCCTAACAAGAATTGGGGAGATACACTTGAAAGTTTATATAATCACACCAAGTTGGATTATCAAGGAAAAGAGAGATTTTATAAAAGGTATAAGAAATTTTGAAAAGTTAGGATTTGAAATTATTAATAAAGGATTTGTTAAAAAAATACCATCCACGAATGAGAAGGTAAAACAAATACATAGTGCTTTTTTAAATAAAAATGTTGAGTTAATAATTGCTCAAAGGGGCGGGTTTGGTTCAATGAAACTTCTTCCCTATTTGAATTTTAATTTGATTAAAGATAATCCAAAAATTTTTGCCGGATTTAGTGACATAAGTGTTTTTTTAAATGTGATTTATGAAAGAACGGGTTTAGCTACACTGCATTCACCAATGCTAACAAACTTTTCTAAAGTTTCAAAGTTTACCTTTAATTCATTTTTGAACGCAGTTAATAATTTCCCAAATAAAAACCTTTTTAACCGTGCCCCTGTAAATGTCTATAGACCTGGAATCGCGAAAGGTGTCCTTAAAGGAGGGAATCTAATTACTCTCACCGCACTGATTGGCACAGATTGGGAAATTGATACCGATGCTTCAATTTTATTTTTTGAAGAAGTGGAAGAAAAACTACACGGTATAGACAGGTGTTTTACTCAATGGATATTAAAAGGAAAATTTAGGAGAATAAAAGGGCTTATACTTGGTAATTTCAAAGGATTTAATCCTAAAGATGTTTATAAAATTTTGTCTGAACAGATGAAGGCTGATTTTCCAGTTGTGCATTGTCCATATATCGGACATGTTAAGAACAAAATTACCTTACCTGTAGGAGCAACCGTAGAGTTGAATACATACAAAAAATCGCTTATTTTGAAATGAATACAATCTGGGTTTTATTAATCAGTGTAAGTGTTATTTTTTCTATAGTAAACGGTAAACTTGAAGAATTTACTAAATCAATATTTGATGCGGCTAAATCTGCAGTTGAAATTTCTTTATTTCTGTTGGGTATAATTGCCCTCTGGTTGGGAATAACCAAAATAATTGAAGATTCCGGACTTATTCACCGATTTTCAAAATTTTTTAAACCCCTCATTTCAAGATTATTCAAAAACATTCCCGAAGACCATCCATCAATCACTTCTATAACTCTTAATTTTTTGGCGAATATTTTTGGAATAGGGAATGCGGCAACTCCCCTCGGGATTAAAGCGATGCAGGACTTACAATCTTTAAATAATAATTCTGAAACAATAACTTTTGAGATGATGTTGTTCATCGTGGTTAACACTGCAAGTATTCAATTTATACCGTTTACGGTTATTGGCATTCTTTCCGATTTCGGGTCTAAAAATCCAACCGTGGTTGTTTTGCCGATAATTCTGGCAACGGTTCTCTCCGCCATTTTTGCGGTTATAAATTTACATTTATTCAGAAAACTGTACAAATGAACATTGTCAATTTTATTTCCCAACTTATTATTCCTCTTTTTATCCTTTTTGTTGTTTTATACGGTTTTTACAAAAAGGTAAGAGTTTACGATTCTTTTGTTTCCGGAGCAAAAGATGGGATAAATATTGTTATAAGAATTTTTCCTTATCTACTGGCAATATTTATTGCGGTAAAGTCATTCCAGGCTTCAGGTGCATTTGATTTTATAAAAAATATATCTTCTGGTATTTTTGCAATCCTTAATATTCCACTTGAAGTCGTTTCCATATCTATAATCAAACCTTTATCCGGAAGTGCATCGCTTGGAGTTTTTACTGACATTGTGAAATCTACCGGACCCGACTCTTTAGCCAGCAGGATTTCGGCAGTGATTATGGGAAGTGCGGAGACAACATTTTATATTTTAGCGGTTTATTTAGGCGCGATTGGAATTAAGAAAACAAGATATCTTGTTCCGGTTTGTGTAATTTCGGATATAGTTGGCATTATTATTGCGATAATTGTTGTTAAACT
>CAZRHN010000053.1:0-3407 GCA_964599925.1 uncultured bacterium | reverse complement strand
AGATGTGCAGAATACTCGGAATAACCCATTTTGATTATACCAAGCATAAAGAGTTAGTGGAGAATTTTTTTAAACTCGCTGAGATTGGGAAAGTACCCGAAGGTAGCAGTCCGGGACATACTGATGGTTGGGGTATAGGACATTATAAAAACGGTGAAGCGGTTGTTCTTAAAAGTGGCGGTTCGGTGATTAAAGAGAAAAATGATTTTTTTTCTACAATAGAAAAAATTGCCTACCCAAAAGTTTTAGTTATTCATTTCCGCAAATCAGCCTGGCCTGGGACAAACCGTGCAGAAAATTCCCAACCCTTTAAAAATAAGAATATCTTGTTTGCTCATAACGGCACGATTTATGATTATGAAAAATTACTAAAGAATATTAAATTAGATGATAGGTTGCACTTTAATGCCCTCGATTCAGAAACATATTTCCTTCATATAATGAATTCAATCTCCTTAGGTCTAGAAAATGCCTTCAAAAAATCTGTTTCCCAGATTAAAAAAAATAATAGATATTCTTCACTCACCTGTATTTTTACCGATGGTAATACTCTTTATGCTTATAGAGAATACAGTAAAAGTCCGGATTACTATACACTTTATTCTGTTAAACTCGGCAATTCGGCAATAATCTCTTCCGAACCAATTTCAGAAAAATTGAACTGGAAAATTCTCAGAAAAGGTAAATTATTTCGTCTAAATTTGTAGGTTTTTCTACCTCAAATGGACATGTCCGCCAATGTCTTGTGGAAGTTTGATAAAATTGGAAACTAATGAAAATTTATGATATCGCAGTGGTTGGCGCGGGTCCGGCCGGGATTATGGCAAGTATTCGCGCTGGACAACTTAAGAAAAGTGTGGTTTTGATAGAAAGGAACGATTCCATCGGTAAAAAAATCCTAATTACCGGGAAAAGTAGATGCAATGTTACCAATATCGCGCCCATCAGTAAATTTATTGAGAAGTTTGGCAAACAGGGTAATTTCTTCAGGTCAGCATTTTCCACATTTTTCAATCAAGATTTGATTAATTTTTTTAAATCCAAAGGTCTTGAACTAAAAATAGAAAGACAAGGAAGAGTTTTCCCTGTCACCGATAACGCTTACTCTATTGTAAAAGTTTTAAGAGAATATCTTTCCGATAACAATGTCACCATAATTTATAAACTGCGTTTAACCGATATAATAAAAAAAGATGGAATCTTTCAATTAGATTTTGAAAATAAATATAGCCTAAAAGCAAAAAAGGTAGTCTTAGCGACCGGAGGTGTTTCTTATAAAGCCACTGGCTCAAGTGGCGATGGTTTTCGTCTTGCTAAGAAATTAGGTCATACGATTATCCCGCTAAAACCCGGTTTAGTCCCCTTAAAAACTAAGGAATTATGGGTGAAAAAATTGCAAGGACTTACTTTAAAAAATATATGTCTTACTTTTGAATACGGGAAGAAGAAGATAGTTTCTGATATAGGGGAATTGCTTTTTACCCATTTCGGAGTTTCCGGACCTTTGATTTTGGATTTAAGCAATAAAATTGTTTGTCTTTTAGGAGAATATCAGGAAGTTCGTCTTTTCATTGACCTTAAACCAGGATTGAAACCTGAGCAGATTGAAAATAGATTATTGAATGAATTTAAGGCTAAAGGACATACCGAGTTAAAGAATGTGATGAAAGGTCTATTGCCACAAAAATTAATCCCGGTATTTATAAATTTACTCGGTTTAGACCCGGAGAAAAAAGCAAATCAGATTGCTCAACAAGAAAGACGTTTAATTATGCATTTATTAAAAGCATTGTCTTTAACCATTATCGGTTCTTTACCTCTTGAAGAAGCGATGATTACCGATGGAGGAATTTCCACCAAAGAAATTAACCCACGGACAATGGAATCAAAGATTATCCCTGGTCTATACTTCGCCGGTGAGATTATTGATGGCTGTGCCTCAAGCGGAGGATATAATTTACAACAGGCTTTTTCCACCGGTTATCTCGCTGGCGAACAAGCAGCGTATGCGTAAAATAATTTTGGCTTCCAAATCAAGAGCAAGACAAAAATTATTAAAACAGACCGGGCTACGGTTCAAAGTAGTTGAATCCTTTATCAGAGAAAAGAGACAACTAAAAGGAAGATGTAGTAATTTAGTTATTGAAAATGCTTTAAAAAAAGCAAAGGATGTATCTAAAAAATTTAATTCCGGTGTAGTAATCGCCGCCGATACCGTGGTCTTAGTAGGAAAAAGAATCATTGGAAAACCCAGAAATATAAAAGATGCTTTCAAAACTCTGAAGTTACTTTCCCAAAAACCGCAATGGGTTTATACTGGATTAGCGGTTATTGACAATGACAATCACAAGACATTCACTGCTTATGATAAGACAAAGGTTTATATGTATCGTTTAAGTGATCAACAAATCAAAAATTATTTTAAGAGGGTATCTCCGTTGGACAAAGCAGGTAGTTTTGATATTCAGGGTTTGGGAAGTGTATTTATTGAGCGGATAGAAGGTTGTTTTTATAATGTTGTTGGTTTACCTTTGGCTAAACTTGGCAAGATATTAAAGAAGGCAAAAATAGATATCTTTTAAGAAAAGGAGAAAAAAATGAAAAAATGTTTTCTGTTTTTAACCGTTATTTCTTTAGTGGTTTCAGCCAGTTCTTTAAGGGCAGAGCAAGGTCAAAAGAATGAAAAAGATGAGAAACAAATTTTTAAAACCCAAAAGGATAAATTAAGTTATAGTATCGGATGGGATATCGGAAATAGTTTCAAAAAGCAGTCTATAGACATTAATCCAGACATTTTACTCAAAGGAATTAACGATAATTTATCCGGAAAGAACCCGCTGATGGACGAAAAACAAATGGGTGAAACAATAATGAATTTTCAAAAAGAAATGATGGCGAAAAGGACAGAAGCACAGAAAAAAATTGGTGAAAAAAATAAAAAAGAAGGTGAAGAATTCCTTGGCAAAAATAAAAGTAATAAAGGTGTCGTCTCCTTACCAAGCGGATTACAGTATCGGGTAATTAAAGAAGGGACAGGAAAAATACCCAAATTAAATGATACCGTCGTCGTTCATTATAAAGGAACTTTAATTGATGGCACCGAATTTGATAGTTCTTACAATAGAGGTGAACCGGCAAAATTTCCCGTCTCGGGTATAATTCGGGGCTGGACAGAAGCTTTACAATTGATGAAAGTAGGCTCAAAATGGGAGTTATTTATTCCCTCTCATCTTGCCTATGGTGAGCGAGGTGCCGGCGATATTATCGGTCCTAATACAACTTTAATTTTCACCGTTGAACTTCTCGGAATTGAAGAAAAATAAAATTAAATTAAGGAAATCAGGTAGCTGTAAATGGAATAAAAACTTTTTTTACCTAACAGACAATTTAATAGTTGTATTTGTTGG
>CAZRHN010000052.1:0-6753 GCA_964599925.1 uncultured bacterium | reverse complement strand
ATAATCCCGGAAACAGTTTATAGTATTACCTCAGCAACTACCAAAAAACCAAAAGAAATTGAAGTTGAAGGAGAAATTTTTGTTTATCATTCAGTGAAAAGAAATGTCTTCAGCGGCTATGTTCCATTAGAAATGAATGGGCGGACTGTATTGGTTGCTGAGCCGGAGAAAGCATTATCTGATTATTTGTATCTGGTTTTTTTGAAAAAGAAAAAACTAAACGAACGCTTAAATATTAGAAAAATATCCTCAGTTAAACTTATCAAATACGCGAGTCTTTTTAAACCGAAAGTGTTTGCCCACTGGGTAAAAAATGTTATCTCTAAGTAGTATCAAAAATTTTGCAAAAAAGTTTCAAACTAACGAAATCAATATTTGCCGGGAATATTTTCAGCATCTTTTCCTGAGTTATTTCTATCAGGAAGAATTGGCAGATAGAATTTTTTTCAAAGGCGGAACAGCCCTAAAGTTTATTTACGGAAGTCCAAGGTTTTCCGAAGATTTAGATTTCACCGGGTTGGTATCTCCTTACTATTTGAAAAATCTTCTGGAGAGAATACCAAAAAAACTCAGTTCGGAGGATATCGCTATCAAGTTAGAAGAATCTAAAGCAACAACTGGTGGTTATCTCTCTATAATGGAAACGAACATTGCCGGTTTAGATGTCCGAGTAGAGTTAAATATTTCTTTAAGAAAGGGGAGAGAGAAAATAATAGGTGAATCGGTGCTTGTAACTACGCCATTAGTTCCTTCTTATACGGCACTGATTTTAAAAGAAAACTTACTGGTTAGAGAAAAAATCAATGCTTTACTGGAGAGAAGTAAAGCACGGGATTACTTTGACCTTTATTTTATCTTGCGTAAACGGTTAGCAGTTGAAGAATTAATCGCTTATCAGAGTAAAATTTTGCAGAAGATGAAAAATCTTGAATGGCGAAAATTGCGAGGAGAATTGAAGGAATTCCTACCGAAAAGTCATTGGAACATTCTAAATAATTTTGATTTGGTGTTGAAACAGGAAATTGAGAAACTTTAGAAATTTGATATGGAAAAAGAAATAATTATTCAAGGAAAGAAATTTAGAGGTTATGAAATCAAAATCGGGGAGAAGACCTTGGTCTTGATTATTGGGGAGAAAGGGTATCTTGCTTGCGGGTATTGGAATTTGGAGACCGCAGAAAAATTTGGTGATTGTTGTGCGATTATCACCGGTGTAAATACAGTTGAAGAAATGCTTGAAAAAAAAGTAGTTAATCTCACCGATAGTGCGAAAAGGTCAGGTATAGAAATTGGTATGACCGGTAAACAAGCCCTCGTAAAAATGCAAACCCCGTTAGAAATTTCAGGAGCATCTTGATATTGCCGATACTTCTTCGCACCGAGCTTAATTTATCAGAATTTCTAACGGGGTGAACTCTCCTCTTGCCAAGTTTTAGCAGAGCTAACGCTCTGCAGCTACAATTTTAGGGTTACGACACAGCCTCTTATGTGAAGTTACATATGTTACCGATTTTTGAGAAATTAACGAAAAAAATAAAAGAGCAGAAATTCCTCCAGGTAAGCGGTTTAGTTGCCGGAAGTAAAGCATTTTTCCTTCTCGGACTTGCGGAAAAACTTAGTTGTCCGATTTTTGTTCTAACTAATACGGAAGGAGAAATTGAAGAATTGACTGAAGACCTGGAAGCATTTCTGGTTGAAAAGACATTTTTCTCCCGCTGTAACATCGGGGTAATTTCTCTTCCGGCAAAAAGCAGTGTTGAACAAATTATGTGTCTAAATCAAATTTTAGAAAATAAAATTTCAATTCTTGTCGCCTCACCAGAGGCCCTGGAAATATCTTACCCGAAAAAAGAAAATTTTCTTTCCCTGGAAAAAACCATTGAGGTCAATCAAAAATTTAACCGCAACGAATTTGCAGCCTATCTCACTGACGCCGGGTATGAACCTGTAGATTTTGTTGAGCAACCCGGGGAATACAGCCTTCGGGGTGAAATCATTGACCTTTGGTCGGCGAATTTTACTTCACCGTTACGGATAATCTTAAGCGGGGAGATAATTGAAGAAATCCGCCTTTTTGATGTTAATACCCAAAGGACAAAAACAAAGACAAACAAAGCGAAAATCATTCCTGCCCGCCTCATCGGCGGGCGGGCCCGCCTCGTCAGTAGAGAGGCGTCACTTGCTGAATATCTTCCTTCTCAAACATTAATTTTTTGGGATGAGCAGGTGGAAGCAAAAAAAGAATTTCGCCGGTTTAAACAGGTAAAAAACCTTACCCTGCCAGCTGAAGAAAGTTTTAATTTTGGAGCAGAAGAGTTACCTAATTTTAACGCTAAATTTACAATTTTTTTAGAAGAAGTTAAAAATTGGCTGAAACAAAATTATCAAATCTACCTTTTTGCAGAAAATATCTCCGAACAAGAAAAAATATCCGAACTTTTAGAAGAAAAAATGCCAGAAGTTGGATTGCCAATTCTTCTCGGTGGATTAAATAGCGGGTTCATCTTACCGGAAGATAAACTAATCTTTGTCAGCGGGTATGACATTTTTGCCCGCTATAAAATTCGCCAGCGTTTACCAAAATTTCGTGGAGGTATTGCACTTGAACATTTATCCGAAATTAAACCCGGTGATTATATTGTCCATGAACGCTACGGTATCGGTATCTATCGCGGGTTAGAGCATCTCGCGGTTGAAGGTAAATACAGTGATTTTCTCCATCTTGAATATAAGGGTAATGACAAGCTCTATATCCCGATTACCGATTTTCGTTCGGTGCAGAAATACATAGGACATGAGGGATACAAACCACGCCTTTATTCTCTTGATGGTATATCCTGGGAACGCATCAAAGAGAAAGTAAAAAAATCCTTATACAACTTTGCCCGTGAACTTTTGCAAATATACGCCCAACGCCAGGTAGGAGAGGGTTATTCTTATCTGCCGGATTCATATATTGAAAAAGAATTTGCCGCAAGTTTTCCTTACGAAGAAACGCCTGACCAGGCGAAAGCAATTGAAGAAGTAAAAAATGAGATGCTTTCTCCAAGACCTATGGACAGTTTAGTTATCGGCGACGTTGGCTATGGTAAGACCGAAGTAGCAATGCGTGCCGCATTGAAAGCAGCGCTTGCCGGCAGGCAGACGGCAGTGCTTGTGCCAACGACAATTCTTGCCGAACAACATTATCACACATTTAGTGGACGCTTCGCAAAATATCCGGTAAATATTGAGATGCTTTCCCGCTTCCGGACAAGCAGAGAACAAAAAAAGATTATTGCTGACCTGAAAAAAGGATTGATTGACATTATCATCGGCACCCACCGTCTCCTCCAGAAAGACATTGAATTTTATGATTTAGGCTTGGTGATTATTGACGAGGAGCACCGTTTTGGTGTGCGGGCGAAAGAAAAATTAAAAAAACTACGCGCAACAATAGATATTCTGACTCTTTCGGCAACACCCATACCCCGGACATTATCCATGGTCTTAAGTGGAATACGCGAAGTTTCAACAATTGAAACACCACCGGAAGGACGGTTAGCAATTGAAACTTATATTGGTCCTTATAATGAGGAATTGATAAAAAATGCTATCTTCTCTGAGATGGACCGTCAAGGACAGGTGTTTTATGTGCATAACCGGATTGAGACGATTCTAAACCTACTCAGCCGGTTAAAGAATCTCCTTCCGGGGATAAAATTTGGTTTAGCCCACGGGCAAATGTTATCTCGGGAATTGGAGAAGACAATGCATAAATTTTTAGCCGGGGAATACGATGTTTTAGTATCAACTTCAATTATTGAATCAGGTTTGGACTTACCTCAGGTTAATACTTTAATTGTGGAAAAAGCAGAAGAGTTTGGTTTAGCCCAACTTTATCAATTACGGGGAAGGGTTGGACGGGGAAATCAGAAAGCATATTGTTACCTTCTTTATACGCCAGACAGTCCTTTAACTGAGACGGCCGTAAAACGTCTCCGCACATTATATGAATTTAGCACTTTAGGCTCGGGGTTACGTCTTGCCTTGAGGGACTTGGAGATACGGGGAGCAGGGAATATTCTTGGTCCGCAACAACATGGTTTTATGAGTGAAGTTGGGTATGACCTTTATTACCGTCTACTTGAAGAAGAAGTTAAAAAACTTAAGGGTGAAGCGGTGGTCAAAGAAGAAGAACCAGTGTTTGATTTTCCCCTTGAAGCATATTTCCCTCAAAGTTACATCCCGAATTCATCAGTAAGAATAATTTTTTATAAACGCATCCTCACGGTTAATTCGGAAAACGAATTGGCAGACTTAAAAAATGAACTTGAAGACCGTTTCGGTAAAATACCCCAAATTGCAGAAAATCTTTTCTCTCTATCGGAATTACGCTTATTGGCAAAAAAAATAAAAATTAGCGAAATTAAAGGAAAGGATAAACTTATAGAAATACATTTCTCACCAGAAGCAGAAATTGATAGTGGAAAGATAAAAAAATTTACTTTGACTTATCCGGATAAAATATCTTTCGCTCAAGAAAAAGGGTTAAAACTTAACCTCTATAATTTCCCCCAGGAAGGGGTAACATTTTTTTTAAAAAAATACTTGCTAACTTTGATTTAATATGGTAAAATTTAGACAAATTCTATTTTTCTAAGGAGAAATTATTGGCAATGAAGAAGGTTTATTTTTTTATATTTATTGTTTTGCTTGTCGCACGCATTCCAACGATAGCGCAAACAGAAGAAAAGCAGGTAGTCAATAAAACGGTGGCTGTGGTTAATGGAGAGATAATCTTACTTTCAGAATTGGAAAAAAATGTAAAACCTTTAGTTGACCAGTATAAAATTATCACCCCATTAAGCGAACGGTCAGAAGAAAAAATTCGTCAATTAAAAAGAGATGTTTTAAACCAAATGATTGACGAAAAACTTCTCTTGCAGGAAGCGAAAAAACGCAAGCTTGTGGTTGCAAAACGAGAAATTGAAGATGGTATCACTGAAGTTAAAAAACGTTTCCCAGGCGAAGAAGAATTTAAAGCAGAATTAAAAAAGCAAGAATTAACTGAAAGTAGTTTTGAAAAACGTGTTCAGGAACAATTAATGGTAATTAAACTTATTGACCTGGAAGTAAAAGCAAAAGTTTCTCCCTCAAAAGAGGAAGAAGTAACAAAACTTTACGATAAAATTGTCAGTTATACTGAAGGGAAAAAAGACCCAGCAATCACACCTGAGGAAGATAACGAAATTGCTGGATTAGCCCAATTTTTTCAACGGCGCATTGCTGAGCGTGTGCGCGTGAGACATATTCTTATCCGTGTAGATAAGAAAGCAGACCTTAAAGAGAAATCCGCTGCTTTAACAAAAATTAAAGAGATTCAAGAAAAACTTAAAGCCGGCGAAGATTTTAGTGAATTAGCCCAGAAGTATTCTGAAGATGTGGGCAGTAAAGAACAGGGCGGTGACCTTGGATTCATCATTCGGGGAGATATGGTGCCAGAATTTGAAAAAGTTGCCTTTTCTTTACCTGTGGGTGAAACAAGCGATATAATAGAAACAGATTTTGGTTATCATTTAATAAAATGTGAAGAGAAAAAGGCAAAAAGTAAACTTACTCTCCCTGAAGTCAAACCGGAATTACAAGAGTATTTATACCGGAGTAAAGCGGAAAAAATTTATCAGGATTTCTTAAAACAATTAAGGAGTAATGCCACAATCAAAATTAGCGAATTTGAATAAAAAACCGACCCTTGCCCTTACCATTGGTGACCCTGCAGGTATCGGTCCAGAAATAGTCATTAAAATACTCGCCAAAAAAAAAGTTCATCAAATCTGCCAACCGGTAGTTATCGGAACGAAATCAGTCTTAGATTTCTATCTTAAAAACTATTCTTCAAGTCTCCCCGGATTTAACTTAATCGATGTCGGCAAGATTAAAAAACTGAAATTCGGTAAAATTGATGCTGATTATGGACGACTATCATACGAATATATCAAAAAAGCAGTTGAATTGGTGCAAACCAAACAGGTGAACGGTCTGGTTACCGCACCGATTTCTAAAGAAGCGTTACAGCGTGCCGGTTTAATTTATTCCGGACATACCGAAATACTGAGCAATTTGACCGGTATAAAAAATGTTTTAATGCTGATGGTAAATAAAAAAGTTAAAGTAGCGATGGTAACCCGACATTTGCCTTTAAAAAATGTCGCTAAGAATTTAACTCAAGAAAAAATTTTTTTAGCAATTAAACTCGGGGTAGAGGGATTAAAAAAATATTTTTCTCTCCCCCCGCCTCGTCGGCGGGTCGCCGAAGAGGGCGACCGACCACATATTGCTGTCTGTGCTTTGAACCCACACGCTGGTGAAGGTGGAGTTTTCGGTAAAGAAGAGAAAGAAATAATTATCCCTGCAATTGAAAAAGCGAAAAAGAAAGGATACAATATTTATGGTCCTTATCCGGCGGATACAGTTTTTCAACACTGGCAAAAATATGACTTAATTATTGCACTCTATCATGACCAAGCAATGCTCCCTTTAAAACTTCTTGACCCTTACTCTTTAGTAAATGTTACCCTCGGTTTGCCCTTCATTCGCACTTCACCCGGACACGGAACCGCCTTTGATATCGCCGGAAAAAATATCGCTGACGAAAGACCAATGTTCTCCGCAGTTAAACTTGCCGCGGAGATGTACCTAAAATCAAAAAATGAAAGAAGAACTGATTAAAAAAGCAGAGAAGGCAAAAATTGCCAGTTGGAAATTAGCGAA
>CAZRHN010000051.1:4382-6803 GCA_964599925.1 uncultured bacterium | reverse complement strand
TTAAGCGATTGAGTAATTGAGTAAATACTGAACTTTTGTATTTTTGCTGAAGTGAGCGTAGAGAATGGAAGCAAAAATTGCAAAAGTTTACTAAATAGGTGTTAGTAAATGGAAAGATTTATTGATTTACATATTCATAGTTATTATTCTGATGGACTACTTTCGCCAAGAGAAATAGTTGATTACGCCTTAAAACGCAATCTCGTAGCAATTGCTATCGCTGACCACGATACGACTCTCGGCATAGCGGAAACAGTTGAAGAAGGTAAAAAAAGGGGGATAGAAATTGTTCCAGCAGTAGAACTATCCGCAGAAATAAAAAATATATCTTCAACTGACGGAGGTAAAGAAGCGCATATTTTGGGTTACTACATAAATTGTGAAAATGAAGAATTACAAAAAACTTTGACTTTTTTTCGTCAAAAAAGAAAGGAAAGAGCGCAGCAAATTTACGAAAAACTGCAAAATTTGGGTATAAAACTTAATCCAACAATCTTATCCACCGATTCGGCGGAAAGAGAGAGGTCTTTTGGACGACTACATTTTGCTCGCGCTCTAATTAAAGAAGGATATGTAGCAAGCATTTCCCAAGCATTCCAGTTGTATCTTAATTACGGACAACCAGCCTATGTAGAAAAAACGCGTTTAAAACCCGAAGAAGCGATTAAATTGATTTTGCGTGTCGGGGGAATCCCTGTCCTTGCTCACCCTTATTTCAACTCCAATGAAACTATTCTTCAAACCTTTGCTTCCTATGGACTGGAAGGAATTGAAGTCTGGCATAGCAGACATTCACCTAATTTCACCCAAAAACTTATTTCCTTAGCAAAGAAATTAGGTTTATTAATGACCGGCGGAAGCGATTATCACGGTGAAATTAACGAAGAAATACCGTCTATTGGTAATGTAAAAGTTCCCTACAGCGTCCTTGAAGAATTGAAACAATTAAGAAATGTCCCTGATAACAACCATAAAATTGGCTAACTTAGAAATCGGGCAAAAACCACTCATTGCCGCAGTTATCCCGGGGGAAAAATTCTTAAAACTTGCCAAAAGAGCAAAAAAAATTGGTGCCGACCTTTTTGAATTACGGATTGACCGATTTAATAATCTTAAACCTAATTTTTTAGTCAAGACTATAAATGAACTGAAAGCAAAAACCAAATTACCGATTATCGCTACCATCCGTCATAGAAAGGAAACAGATTTTAGCAAAATTAAGCACTATTTTACTGAAGAAGAACGGCTTTTTCTTTTCCATAACCTCATTCCAATAGTTGACGGGGTTGATATTGAACTGCAAGCAAAAAAGATTATTTCTCAAGTAATAAACTTTGCTAAAGAAAAAAATAAAATTGTTATTGTCTCCTACCATAATTTTCAAGAAACACCGTTAAACAAAAAATTAGAGAGTATTGTTAAAGAAGCGAAATCCTCAGGTGCAGATATCGCTAAACTTGCGGTTTATGCAAAAAATATTAACGACCTTGCTCGTTTGATGTTTTTTACTTACACCTGTCCAATTAAGCCTTTGATTAGCATTTCCCTGGGTAAAGTCGGTGCCATCTCCCGAATTATTGCTCCAATTTTTGGTTCTTGTTTAACTTACGCATTTGTCAATGAACCAAAAAGATACGGACAATTTGAACTTAAAGATTTAGTTAAAGAAATAAAATGTTGTCAATCAGGAGTATTTCCTATTGAGGGAAGGAGGTAAAAGAAATGTCAATAAGATTAAAAACTCTACATCAGTTGTCACTTTTTTCACATCTTAGTTACCAGCAGTTGAAAAAGATTTCTCAGATTTTGAGTTATCAAAAGTTCCCTAAGAAAAAAATTATTTTCACTGAAAAACAACACGGTGATGCACTATATATTATTTTATCCGGTATGATAAAAATTTTTAAACTTGCGCCTGATGGACGCAAAAAAACTTTAGCCATCTTAAAAGAAAACGATTTTTTCGGCGAAATGGCTGAATTGGATAAGACGCAACGTTCGGCTAATGCGCAGGCATTTACTGATGTTGAACTTTTAAAAGTTGAGCGTAAAGATTTTGAAACTTTCCTGAAAACTAATCCGCATATTATGTTAGAAATGCTCCAGACACTTTCCGCCCGACTTCGGCGAGCAGACGAACAAATTAAAAGTTTATCTTTCCTGACAGTTTCTGGCAGGGTTGCCTATACTCTTTTAGATCTGGCTGAAAAGTATGGTAAAAGAGTTAGAGAAGGGATAAAAATTGCTTTTCCGCTTACCCACCAAGAAATCGCTGAACTTGTTGGTAATCCGCGGGAAGTAGTGACCAAAACAATTAACGAATTTGAAAAAAGAAATTATCTTCTTGACCGGGAAAAATATCTCATTCTTACCAATAAAGAAGCGTTAAAAAAAATTGTTCTTCAAGGTAAAAAATTTTAG
>CAZRHN010000051.1:2327-4282 GCA_964599925.1 uncultured bacterium | reverse complement strand
ATTTTAACTTGTAGTGATAAAGGTTCGGTTGGAAAAAGAATTGATACATCAGGACACTTAATTCGCCGAATTATTGAGAAAAAACTGAATGGTAAAGTTGTTAAGTATAAGATTGTTCCTGACGAAAAAAAGGTAATCGCTACTTTTCTTAAACAATGGACAGATAAAGACAAATTGGATTTAATTCTTACTACCGGTGGGACCGGCTTAGCCAAGCGTGATGTTACACCGGAGGCAACAAAAGAAGTTGTTGATTACGAAATTCCTGGTTTTGGTGAAATAATGCGGATTGAGGGGTATAAAAAAACACCCTTTGCTCTTTTATCTCGTGCAATTGCTGGGGTTAGAAAAAAAAGTTTAATAATTAATCTTCCCGGTAGCGAGCGGGCAGTCAAAGAAAATTTAAGTTTTATTCTTCCGGTTTTACCCCATGCTTTAGAAATTATTGCCGGCAAGACCGAACATAAGTGTTCAACCCCTCAACCCCCTCTCCCCCAAGGCCCGTTCTCCGTAGTAGAACTACTACGAAGGATGAAGGAGAGGAATAAGGTGAGGGGGAAGGAGAAGTAAAGAAGGAGAAATGTGCAAATGAGTAAAAAAAGTTACCTATCGGAAATACCGTCAGTTGAAGAAATATTACAGCAGACAAAAATAAAAAATTTACTTGATAATACACCACGGGTCTTAGTGGTTAATACTATTCGTTCTTATTTTGACCAACTGAGAAAATTACCAGAAAAAGAATTAAAGTCGGAAACCTTAGCAATGGGAAATTTAACTGAAGAAATTATTAACCAAGTGGAAAGAAAAATGCAACCAAGTTTAAGTCAGGCAGTTAATGCTACCGGAATAATCTTGCATACTGGTTTAGGACGGGCTTTACTCAGCGAAAAAGCAAAAGAAGCAATCCAAGCGGTGAGCGACAATTTCTGTAATCTGGAAATTGAAACTTTTAGTGGAAAAAGAGGTTCACGGGATATGCATCTTGCTGAACTTTTACCTCTTTTAACCGGTGCCGAAGCAGGGTTTTCGGTAAATAATAATGCAGGAGCGGTCGTTTTGGTCTTAAATACTTTTGCCGAAGGAAAAGAAGTAATCGTCTCACGGGGACAACTTGTAGAAATTGGTGGTTCATTCCGTCTCACCGAGATAATGAAAAAAAGTGGAGCAAAACTTGTAGAAGTAGGGACAACAAACAGAACTTACCTTGAAGATTATAAAGAAGCAATTACCAAAAATACCGCAATTCTTTTACATGTGCATACTTCAAACTTTCGTATTTTTGGTTTTACTGAAGAGGTCTCTTTAGAAGCATTGGTTAATTTAGCAAAAAAGAAAAAACTTCTTGTAGTGAGCGACCTCGGCAGTGGTAGTCTGATTGATTTATCTAAATACGGTCTTACTTACGAACCAACTGTGCAAGATGGTATCAAGGCCGGTGCAGATATTGTTACTTTTAGCGGGGACAAACTCCTTGGAGGACCGCAGGCAGGTGTAATTGTCGGCAAAAAAGATTTACTGGTAAAAATGAAGAAGAATCCTTTAACTCGTGCTTTACGGATTGATAAATTATGTTTAGCCGGATTAGAAGCAACCCTAAAACTTTATCTTGATGAAAAGAAAGCAATTGAAAATATACCGGTTTACCAGATTTTGTTTAAACCAACTGTTGAAATTGAAAAAATGGCAAAGAATTTAGCCGGTGAACTGGAAAAAATAGGTATCGGTAAAATTACAATAAAAGATGGCTACTCACAGGTTGGTGGTGGTTCTTTACCAACGGAAAATATTGCTACAAAACTGGTAAGCATGAAACCTGATAAACTAAAAGTTGATGAGTTAGCAAGAGGGTTACGATTAAATAATCCACCAATATTTGCCCGTGTTTCTGAAGATAAACTGCTTTTAGATATGCGCACCTTAAAAGAGCAAGATTTAAATATTATTGTGAAAGC
>CAZRHN010000051.1:0-2227 GCA_964599925.1 uncultured bacterium | reverse complement strand
ATGAAGTACACTGTTGTTGGCACCGCCGGACATGTTGACCACGGCAAAACAACTTTAATTAAGGCGTTAACCGGTATTGATACTGACCGGTTAAAAGAAGAAAAAGAAAGGGGTATGTCTATTGACCTCGGTTTTGCCTACTTGAATTTATCCAGTGGTGTTTGTGCCGAAATTATTGATGTGCCCGGGCATGAACATTTTATTAAGAATATGCTTGCTGGTGTCGGTGCGTTGGATTTGGTTTTATTCATAGTTGCAGCGAACGAAGGGGTGATGCCCCAAACTAAAGAACATCTTGATATTTTACAACTTCTGCAAGTGAAGAAAGGCATAATTGTCATCACCAAAATTGATTTAGTAGAAAAAGATTGGTTGGACTTAGTCAGTGAAAGTGTTAAAGAATTGGTACAAAATACTTTCCTTGAAGGTGCGCCGATAGTTCATTTTTCAGCAATGAGCGGTTCGGGATTGGAAATTCTTAAGTCAAAGATTGAAGAAATTGCTTTAAGCATAGAACCAAAAAATGCATCTTTACCCCTTCGTTTACCAATAGACAGAATATTCAAAATGGAAGGTTTCGGTACAATTATCACCGGAACACTTGTTAGCGGTATTCTAAAGATTAATGATGAGGTAGAAATTTTACCAAAAGGGATTAAAACACGGGTAAGACAGATTCAAAGTCATAAAGGGAAAATCAATCAAGCATTTGCTGGGCAACGTGTGGGGATTAATCTTGCCGGGATAAAAACTGAGGAACTTAATCGCGGGGATGTAATCAGCCAACCCGCTTGTCTTTCACCAAGTAATTTGCTTGATGCACAATTAACCTTGTTAAAAACTTCGCCTCATCCGTTACAGAACCGCACGCGAATCCGTTTATATATAGAAACTGGTGAATTTTTAGGAAGGGTGATTTTGTTGGATAAGGAAGTAATTAAACCCGGAGAAGATGGTTTAGTCCAGTTTAGATTGGAACAATTGACAAGCGCAGCAAAGGATGACCGCTTTATTATCCGTTTATATTCTCCGATGATAACAATCGGTGGCGGTAAAATACTAAATCCTCACCCAAAAAAACATAAAAGATTTAAAAAAGAAGTTATTGAAGAATTATTCGCATATAAAAAAGGCGCACCTGAAGATTTGGTTGAGCAAGTATTAATGAATACATCGGAAAATATTATATCAGTAGACGAGTTGTCCAAAATGGTTAATTTGAGTAAACCTGAAATAGAGAATATTCTCCAAGTTTTAACACAAAAAAAATCAATTCTTTGCTTACATCCCGAGGAGTTAGTTATACATAAAGAAAGACTTGATGGACTAAAAACAAAAATCTTAGAAACATTAAAAGAATTTCATTCACGGCAACCTTTAAAACTAAATGTTTCTAAGGAAGAAATACGTTCAAAACTAAAACTTGAGGAGAAAATTTATGGTTTTTGTTTGAATGAATTGGTTAAGGAAAATAGTATAATTTTAGTAAAAGATAAACTACATTTAACTGAACACCGTTTATGTTATACACCAGAACAAGAAAAAATAAAAAGACAAATTGAGAAAGTTTATTTAGAGGGACAATTTTCTCCACCCGACATTGAAGAAGTAATTGCCAATTTGGGAGCCAAACCGGAAATAGTTAGAGAGGTAATCTCTTCTCTTTTTGAACTCGGTATTTTAGTTGAATTGGAAGAAGGACTTATCTTTCATAAAGATATACTTGAAAAAGCAAAACAAATTTTGCATACCTATTTAGTCAAAAACAGTAGTATCACGGTAAGTGAATACCGTCAGTTATTAAATTCTTCACGAAAATATACTTTACCAATATTGCAATATTTTGATACAATTAACTTCACCAAAAGAATCGGTGATAAACGCGTCCTTGCATAAACACGAATGAACGCGAATAAAAAATTCGCGAATATCCGTGTCGGAAAGTTGAAGTTCCACAGGGAAGGGTTGACAGTTCCCCGATGTAACATCGGGGAACGCAATCAAGGGAAACCGTTTAGTTTCCCTTATTGAGGAAGTAGAAATTTCCTCTTAAGGGGGATACAGTGAGTAAGCCCGACTAACGAAGTGGCGGGCTTAACGAACGCAATAAGGGGGATATCCCCCATTGAGAAGGAGGCGGAAGGGTCCTGGTGGGTCTCCTGGTCTTCAAAACCAGTGCTCCTCAGAAACGGGGAGGGTAAGGTTCGATTCCTACACGCCTCCGCCA
>CAZRHN010000050.1:5168-7026 GCA_964599925.1 uncultured bacterium | reverse complement strand
TCCGCTAAAGTTCACTTCAGCAAAAATGCAAAAGTTTAATAGGGAGTTAGGTAAGGAAGAAGGGTTAGGATTTGGTAGTTAATTCACGGAGAAGATTGAGTTTTGCTAAGGCTTTCCCGGAATCAATTGAATACTTTGCTACAGGGATTGCTTCTTTAATATCTTTAGGTTGAACCGTTCCTTTCTTTTTCCTGCTTGCTTTTGTTGCCAGATAAATTGTTGCTCCAGCGTTAATCAATACTATATCCCGATATACACTTTTTTCACCGTTTAATATACCCAAAAAAACTTTTGCATTATCCTCACTTGTCCCACCAAGTAGTTCATTTAGAGTAACCTGTTTAAAATTTAATTCTTCCGGGGTTAAAACAAAAGTTGATACTTCACCATCAGTAACCTCAGCAATTTTTGTTTCACCAGTAAGCGTAATTTCATCAAGCCCGTCACCATGAACCACATAAGCAGATTTTGTACCTAACTTACTTAAAACCTGGGCAAGTTTTTCTACAAGTAAAGCGTCATAGACACCTAAGAGTTGCACATTTGCACCCGCTGGATTGGTTAAAGGACCTAAGATATTAAACACTGTCCGCACCCCAAGTTCACGGCGTGCCGGCATCGCATATTTCATTGCCGGATGTAATGCTGGTGCAAAAAGGAAACCGATACCAATTTCGTTCAAACAACTTTCCATTATTTCCGGTGAAGGGTCAATTTTTACTCCTAAGGTTTCCAAAAGGTCAGCGCTGCCGCATTGTGAAGAAACACAACGGTTACCATGTTTAGCAACGGTAAACCCGGCACCAGCAACAACGAAAGCGACCGCTGTAGAAATATTAAATGTATGTTTTTTATCTCCCCCGGTGCCGCAAGTATCAACAATAATATCGGATTTACATTTAATCTTCGTAACTTTTTCTCGCATAACCTCTGCCATACCGGTAATCTCTTCAACCGTTTCCCCTTTCATCCGTAGAGCGGTAAGAAAAGAAGCAATTAATACATCATTTGTCTGTCCAGACATAATTTCCTGCATTACCTGGTTTGCTTCCTGCTCAGTTAAATTTTTATGTTCAACAAGTTTTTGTATCGCTTCCTTAATCATCTTTTATTTAAAACGATTACAGCGATTTTAAAAGGCGATTACAGAGATTAAGTCTAAAATCATAATCATCGTAATCGTATTTTATTTAATCGCTGAAATCATTTTTTGTATCTTCAATTACTGCTTCATCAATTAGCATTATCGGTATTCCATCTCTAATTGGATACATTCGTCTGCATTTAACACAAACGAGATACTCTTGCTCATTCCCTCGACTTTGCTCGGGATGGTGAGGGTCTCGAACCATTTTCTTTTTTAACTTGACTTCTGTTTTACATAACGGACAGGCAAGAATTTCTAAAAGTTTTTCGTCAATCATTTTTTAACCACAGATTACACAGATTTCTTGACCACAGATTACACAGATACAATCATGAAATCAGTGTCAATCTATACCTCCTTTCTACTTAAGTTTAGAAAATTCTGCAATAATTTCTTGCCTTCAATGGTCAATATTGATTCTGGATGAAATTGTACCCCCTCAACAGGATAGTTGACAGTTGGCAGTTGATAGTTGATAGTTTTTAAACGAAGACCCATAATTTCGTTTTCTTTAGTCCAGGCAGAAATTTCTAAACATCGTGGCAAACTTTTCTTCTCAACGATTAAAGAGTGATAGCGTGTTGCTTCAAAAGGGTTAGGTACGCCCTTAAATATGGTTTTACCATCGTGATAAATTAATGAGGTTTTACCGTGCACTAATCGTGAGGCACGAACTATTTTGCCACCGAATGCTTCACCAATGCATTGATG
>CAZRHN010000050.1:3917-5068 GCA_964599925.1 uncultured bacterium | reverse complement strand
ATTGCCATATCCGTATTACCTTGAAAAGAAAAATATCCCACCGCACCAGCGTAAGGACCTCGTCTTACCGGTTCTAATTCATCAATAATCTCCATCGCCCGTATTTTCGGTGCACCGGTAACTGTACCTGCCGGGAAACAGGCCTGGAATAAACTAAAGGCATCTTCACCTTTTTTTAATTTACCAATTACTGAAGATACTAAGTGCATCACATGCGAGTATTTTTCAACAGTCATCAATTCGGGTATTTTAATTGTATCGTATGCGCATACACGTCCTAAATCGTTACGTCCTAAATCTACAAGCATAATGTGTTCTGCGCGTTCTTTCGGACTTTCTAATAGATTTTTTTCCAATTGTTTGTCTTTATTTTCGTCTTCCCCACGGGGGCGTGTCCCAGCAATCGGTCGCACTTCAACAATTTTACTCTCCTTACGAACAAGAATTTCTGGTGAGGAACCAACAAGACAAAATTTATTGAATTTAAGAAAGAACATATAAGGCGAAGGGTTGACTGTGCGCAGGGAGCGGTAAATATCAAATGGTGAACAATTGACTTTCTTGGTGAAACGTTGGGAAAGGACTACCTGGATGATATCGCCGTTGCGAATGTATTCTTTCGCTTTTTTTACCGCCTGCAAAAACTCAGTTTTACGAAAATTGGATTTTAACCCCGCCTCTTCTCGAAGGGGCGGGGTTAAAGTAGTTTCGGGTTCATGGGCTGTGGTTTGCGGTCTAAAATTTATTTTTGGTAAAGGTCTTCTTAGTTTTGAAACTATGATTTCAATTTTTTTGCATGCTTGTTTATATTCTTTTTCAAGATCGGTTTTATCTTCTAAATAAACGCAGGAAACTATTTTGATTGTCTGTAAAATATGGTCAAAAATTATTAAGTTGTCAGTAAAAAGAAAAATACAGTCCGGTAAATTCAAATCATCTTCTTGAAATTTTGGGACTGGTAATTTTTCCAGACAGCGGACATATTCATAAGAAATGTATCCCACAGCGCCACCCCAGAAGCGGGGCATCCCGGGTAAATTCACCGGGTGATATTGTTTCATTATTTTTTTTAATTCGTTCAGGGGATTTAAGTTATTCCGGATTCTTTTTTCAAAAATAAACGATGGGCTTGTGGCAAGAAAAGAATAACG
>CAZRHN010000050.1:1861-3817 GCA_964599925.1 uncultured bacterium | reverse complement strand
CTGCGACTCCAGAAACAGGTTTTTCCTATTTTAAGAGTGCGTTCTATTGCCTCTCTATTCATATAGGCAAGCATTAATACTTTGTTATCGCTAATGTCCTGGATAATCACCGGAATCAACCCATTTTTATTAAATTTTATTTTCTGGATGAACTTCATATCCATTTTATATTCACCAATTCACCAATCCACTAATCCACTAATTCACTCTTTTTCCGCTATTCCTATTGCTTCTTCAAGTTTAATTTTCTCAGTATAAAGTGCCTTACCAATAATTATCCCCTTTAAGCCTAATGGTTCTAATTCCTTCAAATTTTTTACATCCTCTAAACTGCTAATCCCTCCGCAACCAATTACACCTTCCCCGAAAGATTCGCAGGCTTGTTTTATTGCCTCAAAATTCGGTCCTTCAAGGGTACCGTCTTTCTTAATGTCGGTATAAACTATTTCTTTTATCCCCAAACTTTTTATTTTGGGAATAAGTTCATCAACGCTCACTGAAGTAACTTCTTTCCAGCCGGCAATAGCAACCTTATCGTCAGTTACATCTAAACTCGCCATAATTTTATCTCCATAACGAGTAACCATTTTTTCAACTAATTTGAAGTTATAGATTAAACTTGTCCCGAGAATAACTTTATCAATACCCGCTTTAACCAGATTACGAACGGTAATTAAACTCCGTACTCCTCCACCTACTTGAGTAATCATATTTACCGCTTTATGTATTTTTGAAATTAAACTGAAATTCTGCATTATTCCCGAGAAGGCGCCATCTAAATCAACAATGTGCAACCTTTTTGCACCCTGCGTTTGCCAGAGTTTAGCAATAAAAACTGGGTCTTTGGAATAAATATCCTCCAGTTCCATTTTACCTTGATAAAGACGAACACAATGTCCACCGCGAATATCAATTGCTGGTATAACTAACATAGTTACAGTTGTCCTTTTGTTGAAGGTAATCCTTTTATGCGTGGATTAATTTTCACTGCCATTGCCAGTGCTTTCCCGAACCCTTTGAAAATCGATTCAGCAATATGATGATTATTCTTCCCTGAATAATTTTTTATATGAAGAGTCATTTCAGCGTTGTTTGACACTGCTCTAAAGAATTCTTCAATAAGCGAGTAATCAAATTCTTCTTTTCGGAGTCTAATTATTGGTCCTAATATTTTTTTAAATCTTACATTAAACGAGAAGTAAGGTCTTCCCGATAAATCCACGACAACATAGCTTAGTGCTTCATCCATAGGCATAAGAAAGTTTCCATATCTTTCAATACCTTTTTTGTTAACTAATGATTTTTTTATTACTAATCCTAATACAATGCCTATATCTTCAACTAAATGGTGGTCATCAACTTCAGTGTCACCCCGGGCATCAATTCTCAAGTCAAAAAGTCCGTGTTTAGCAAACAAAGAGAGCATATGGTCAAGAAAAGGAATGGCAGTGTGAACTTTTGAGTATCCCTTTCCATCAAGGTTTAGTTCAACTTTTACTTTTGTCTCTTTAGTTTTTCTTTCCAATTTTGCTTTACGCATTTCCCCTCCTCCTACGATTCTCCCCGTACTTTTAAAGATTGATAATGGTATTTCATCCCTTCAGTTTTTGCCAGAGTTAAGGCGTAAGGTAAATCTTTTTTCAATTTTACTTGATTGTAGTTGATAATACTTATCCTTTTTAAAAAATCATATACAGAAAGACCGGAAGAAAATCTTGCTGTCCTATCTGTAGGCAAAATATGCGAAGGTCCGGCAATGTAATCACCGACTGCTACTGGTGAATAATTACCAAGAAATATTGCACCACTATTTTCAATTTTATGAAGAATTTTTTCCTGATTCCTAATTAGCAGTTCCAAATGTTCCGGTGCTTTCAAGTTGATATACTCAATTCCTTGGTTTAAATTAGCAATTTTAATCAATTTTATTTGTTTCCTAAATTTTTTCGGAATCTG
>CAZRHN010000050.1:0-1761 GCA_964599925.1 uncultured bacterium | reverse complement strand
TAAGATTAATTCCATCAAATTTCTTTGTATAAAAGAGAACCGCACGGTCACCCTCTTTTTTTACTCGGCAGATAATTTTTTCAACCTTTTGGACAATGTTTTTTTCCATTTAAGTTCCAATTTTTCTTATTTTCGCACCTAAATTCCGAAGTTTTGGGACAATTTTTTCATAGCCTCTTTCAAGATGATGAATTTCACTAATTTCGGTCTTTCCTTCAGCAACCAAACCAGCCAAAATTAAGGCTGCTGAGGCACGTAAATCTGTAGCCTGCACCGGTGCGCCGGACAATCTTTTTACACCCTCAACAATCGCTGTATTTCCTTTAACTTCAATTTTTGCACCCATTCTCCGCAGTTCGCCGACATGTAAAAAACGATTTTCGAAAATTGTCTCTTGAATTATACTTTTCCCTTTTACCACTGACATTAAAGCCATCCATTGGGCTTGCATATCCGTAGGAAATCCCGGATAAGGTGAAGTTTTAATATCCACCGGTTTCAATTCTTTATCGTTAAAGAGAGAAATAAAATCTTTATCCGCAGAGATTACCAATCCGGCTTCTTTTAGTTTTGTCAGGACTAAATCCAGATGTTCGGATTTGACCCGACGTAAAGTTATCTTACCGCCAGTAATTGCTGCTACAAGAAGATAGGTGCCGGCTTCAATCCGGTCAGGGATAATTGTATGTTCAGCACCGGAAAGTTTATTTGTTCCCATGATTTCAATTGTTTTTGTTCCGGCACCATTAATTTTTGCACCCATTTTGTTTAAAAAATTTGCTAAATCGCTAATTTCAGGTTCGCAGGCAGCATTTTCAATAATTGTTTCCCCCGGAGTTAAAGTTGCAGTCATTAACAAATCTTCTGTAGCACCGACACTGGGGAAGTCAAAAATAATTTTTGTCCCCGAAAGTTTAGATGCAGAGAGATGGATATAACCTTCTCCAACATTAATATTTGCGCCTAACTGTGTCAATCCCTGTAAATGGAGATTAATTGGACGAGAACCAATTGAGCATCCACCGGGTAAGGAAACTTTTGCTTTTCTCATCCTCGCTAAAAGTGGACCCATTACTAAAACTGAAGCGCGCATTTTATTTACCAACTCGTACGGCGCTAAAGGGTGAAGCGAGTCTTTTGCTTCAATACAGATTGTATTTTTATGTTGCTGGATTCTTTTCCCCAAAACTCTAAGTAGAGAACAGACTGTTTTCACATCTTCTAACTGGGGGATGTTGCGGAGGACACAAGATTCATCAGTTAAAAGAGTGGCAATCAAACAAGGGAGAGCGGCATTTTTTGCCCCGCTGATTTCTACTTCACCGGATAGTTTTTCTCCGCCGTAAACAACAATCTTAGCCATAAGTTAATTCCATGCCTCTTCGGCAGGCCACCGAAGAGGTGGCCGCCTTTCCAACAATTACCCGGTCAATATTTGAATAATCTTTTATTACTTTTATTTCTCTATAACCGCAAGAAAGGAAAATATCTTCTACTTTTTCTTTCTGCCCATAACCAATCTCTACAAGTAAATAACCTTGTGGATGAAGAAATCTTTTTGCTTGCGGTATTATTTCCCAATAATATTCCAACCCGTCTTTACCCCCATAAAAGGCTATTTTGGGTTCGTAAAAGATCTCCGGTTCAAGCCCCGATAAATCGGGGTCAGCAATGTAAGGTGGATTGGAGACAATAATGTCAAAAGTGGTAAGTGGTAAGTGGTTAGTGGTTATTGGTTCAAATAAATTGCCTTCTAAGAAA
>CAZRHN010000049.1:0-7060 GCA_964599925.1 uncultured bacterium | reverse complement strand
TATACTGGTGATGGTAAAGGGAAAACTACCGCGGCTATCGGTCAGGCAATCCGTGCCTTAGGAGAAGGGCTAAAAGTTTGCTTTATCCAATTTTTTAAGGAGCCGAAGATATTCCCTTACGGGGAAAGGAGAGTGCTCCATTATTTACCGGAAGTTGACTTCTATAGTTTTGCACCTAAACATCCGCACTTTTTTAAAAAAATAAACTCTGAGGAAGTGAAGAAAAATCTTCAAGAAGGACTTAGTTTTATTAAAAAAATTCTTCAAGAAAAGCAATACAACCTTTTAATTCTTGACGAGTTAATTATTGCTTTACGAGATAAATTTCTTTCTACCGAGGAACTTATTCATCTTTTACGCAAAAAACCAAAGAATATGGAAATTATTCTTACTGGTAGAGGTGCGCCAAAAAAACTAATTGATTTCGCTGATTTAGTTACCGAGATGAAAAAAATAAAACATCCCTATGACAAAGGAATAAAAGGGAGGAAAGGGATAGAGTATTGAACCAGTGATTAAGCAATGGTGACATGGCGACGAGGTAACATGGTGACTGGTCAAGTATGAATGATGAGTTATGAATTATGAATAATAAATGATAAGTAATGAATGATGAATAAGAAAAAGGGAAAGATAATTTTTATTCTTGGGGGAGTAAAAAGTGGAAAGACGCTCTATGTAATAAACCAAGCAAAAAAAATCGGCTCTTCCGTAACTTATCTCGCTACCGCAATCGCGGGCGACAAAGAAATGAAAGCAAAAATTGAAGAGCACAAAAAAATGCGTCCGAAAAATTGGGGAACCATAGAAGAACCTCTTGACCTTTTGGATAGGATAAGGTGCCTCATCGGCACCTCCCGAAGAGGGAGGAAGATAAATAAAAAAGTAATCATTATTGACTGTATAAATTTCTGGCTCTCTAATCTTTTAGCTTCCGGTATGGATAAGAAGAAAATTCTAGAGAAAACTTCCGCACTTTGTTCTCTGCTCCGAGAGAAAAAAATGCATTCTTTTGTAATTTCTAATGAAGTAGGATTGAGTCTTGTTCCGCCAAATAGAGCGGGACGACAATTTCAGGATTTGTTGGGCAAGATTAACCAAGTGATTGCTAATTATTCTGATGAAATATATTTCCTGGTCGCGGGAATACCGTTGAAACTCAAGTAGTATTTGTGTCTATTCGTGATACTTAAATAATTCGTGTCAATTCGTGTAAAAGATATGAAAGTGATAGCATCGTGGAGTGGCGGTAAAGATAGTTGTCTTGCCTGTTATAGAGCAGTCCTCACCGGATATGAAATTGAATTTCTGCTTAACTTTATTTCTAAAGAATATAAAAGGTGTTGTTTCCACGGAATAGAGTCTCGTTTACTTGAAACTCAGGCTGAAGGGATAGGAATACCATTGGTCCAAAAGGAAGTTAGTCCAAATATGGCCGATTACGAAAAAGAGTTCAAAAATGCTGTATTTGAACTTAAGACAAACGGTATTAAGGGAATGGTTTTTGGTGATGTTTATCTTGAAGAGCATAAAAAATGGGTGGAGAGGGTTTGTAAAGAATTAGAAATTGAACCAATTGAACCTTTATGGAATACGGAACCGAAAAAAGTTGTCGCTGAGTTTATTGATGCTGGTTTCAAAGCAATCGTTGTTAGCGCTAAAGCAGATTTATTTACTGGCAAAGACATTGGACGAAAAATTGACTTAAGTTTTCTTGATGACCTTACAAAAAGGAACATCTGTCCCTGTGGCGAAAATGGTGAATTTCATACTTTTGTTTATGACGGACCAATTTTTAAAAAACGGATTAAGATTCTAAAAACAGAAAAAATTTTAAGGGAGGGTTTCTGGAAACATTGGTATCTTGATATTCAGAAATGGAGAGTAGTGAACAAGTGAAATAGTGAATTGGTGAATTAGTGAAATAGTTCATAAAATCTAACAGGAGGAAAGAGATGGAAAAATTGAATTCAGTAATTAAGAGAATCGGACCAGTTGATGGAGGAAGTTTTGCTTATACCCAGAAGAGATTAGATAGTCTTACTAAACCGCTTGGTTCTTTAGGACAATTGGAAGAAATCGCCAAACATTTAGTTGCAATTACTGGAAAAGAAAATCCATCAATTAAGAACAAAGTAATTTTTACTTTAGCCGGTGACCACGGAGTCGTAGAAGAAAGAATATCCGCCTACCCGAAAGAGGTTACTCCTCAAATGGTCTATAATTTTTTAAGGGGTGGGGCAGGAATAAATGTGCTTGCTAAACACATTGGGGCAAAAGTTATTGTGGTAGATATGGGAATAGCAATAAAAATTCAAAATTCAAAATTCAAAATTCAAAACTTCAAAGATAAAAAAATAAATTTTGGAACAAAGAATTTTACCAAGGGACCGGCAATGACCAGAGAGGAAGCAATAAAATCAATTGAGGTGGGGATAGAACTTGTTGAAGAAGAATTAAAAACAGGTGAAGGTATTCACCTTCTCGGGACAGGGGATATGGGTATTGGTAACACAACAGCATCAAGCGCAATCACAGCGGTAATTACCAGTGAACCAATAGAAAAAGTTACCGGTAGAGGAACCGGAATTGACGACGAGAAGTTAAGAAATAAGATTAAGATAATTAAGAAAGCACTTGAACTAAACAAACCAAATCCAAAAGATGCAATTGATGTTTTATCTAAAGTCGGTGGATTTGAAATTGGTGGGCTTGCCGGAATAATGCTTGCGGGAGCAGCTTATAAAATTCCGGTAGTAGTTGATGGATTTATCTCCGGTGCGGCTGCACTGATTGCCTGCGCTCTCCAACCAATAACCAGAGACTATCTGATTGCCGGGCATTGTTCTCAGGAACCAGGACATAAAATTCAACTTAACTGGCTTGGACTTAAACCAATTCTCAATTTAGACCTGCGTCTTGGTGAAGGAACGGGCGCGGTTTTAGCAATGAACCTTGTGGAAGCAAGTATAAAAATTTTAACTGAGATGGCTACTTTTGACTCTGCGGGAGTATCCAAAAAATGTTGAACGATTTTTTCAGTGCACTTGCTTTTTTAACTATTTTACCAGTAAGAAAAAAAGAAATCAGCCAAAGAATTTTGACTTACTTCCCATTAGTTGGTTTCCTGCTCGGAATAATTCTAACTTTGGTCAACCGTTTTCTGACAAAACTTTTTCCTTCCTCAATAACGAATTTATTCATTTTATTGACTTTAATCTTACTAACCGGTGGATTGCATATTGATGGTTTTGCTGATAGTTTTGACGGATTTTTTAGTGGGAAAGACAAAGGCGAAATTCTAAGAATAATGGATGACCCACACATTGGAACAAAAGGAGTAGTTGCAGTATTTTTTCTTCTTCTCTTTAAATTTCTAATCTTGGAAAAACTTAAATTTAAATATCAACCTTTAATTCTTATGCCAATAATCAGCCGTTGGGCAATGGTTGTGGCGATAAACTTTGCCCAACCAGCAAAAAATGAGGGGTTAGGTAAAATTTTTACTGAAGAAAAAGATTACCTTCCTCGTCTCTCGCTAAGTATGCCCTGTTTAATTGCAAGTTTGTTTACTTTGGGATTAACGGTTTTCTTTTTAGCCTTTCGGAGTATAATTCTGATTTTTGTATGTATAATTTTTATTTTTGCTCTTTTGAAATATAGTAATAAAAAAATTAGCGGTATAACTGGCGATATTTTAGGTGCGATAAACGAAATTGCAGAATTATGTGTACTCTTTTTTTTCTTATTTTTTTGATCGGCTGCAACCAATCACCAAGTCACCAAGTGACCGAGTCACCGAGTGACCAAGTTACCCAGTCACCGGGTCACCGAGTCACCCGGTTACCCGTTCAGCGAATAATTTCTCTTGCCCCCTCAATTACTGAACAACTATATTCACTCGGTGTAGAAGAGAAGATTGTTGGAGTAACTATCTTTTGCACTCATCCCGCAGAAGCAAAAATAAAAGAAAAAATCGGTACCTACCTGGAACCAAACTTAGAAAAAATTGTTGCTTTAAAACCCGATTTGGTTCTGGCTACGGAAAGTCAGAAAAAGGAAACAGTCAAAAAACTAAAAGATTTAGGAATAAAAATTTTCGTTTTCAAGGAAGGGGAAACTTTTAAAGAAATCACTGAACAGTTTCTCCAGCTGGCAAAAATTCTCGGTGAAGAAAAAAGGGCAAAACGAATTATTACAAGTGCAGAAAAAGAAATAAAAAAAATTATTGCCCGGGATAAAAATTTCTTTTTACTAAAGGTTTTCCTTCAATTAGGAAGCGAGCCTCTAATTACTGCCGGGGAGGATACTTTTTTAAACGAAATGGTTGAACTTATTGGGGGGGCAAATATCGCCGCTAACCTTGGTAAAGGGTATTTTCGCATAAATCGGGAAAAAGTCATTCAAGAAGATCCAGAAGTTATTCTTATTGTGTCTATGGGAGAAACAACTGAAAAGGAATTGAAGGCTTGGTTGAAATTCAAAAATCTGAAAGCAGTAAGAGAGAAGAAAATCTATCTTCTTGACGCAGATAAAATCTGTCGTCCAACGGTAACCTGTTTTCTTGAAGGATTGGGAACTATTTCCAAATTAATTAGATAAAAATGAAAAGAAAAATATTGCTTTTTGTTTCGTTATTTTTTCTTCTTTTTTCAAGTTTTATTGCTTCCCTAATTTTAGGTGGGGAAAAAATTTCTTTACGCTGTTTGCTTACCGTTTTGTCTAACCCTGCAGGAGAAAACCCAATTTCAACTATCGTCTGGAGAATAAGGTTACCACGCTCACTACTTGCTTTAATGGTTGGTGCCGGGTTAGCAACTTGTGGCTGTGTTTTCCAGGGTATTCTACGTAACCCTTTAGCCGAACCCTACACCTTGGGCATATCCGGCGGTGCGGCTTTGGGTGCGGTCTTAGGAGAAATTTTTTTCTCTCACCTTTTGGGTTATTATTCTTTACCCCTAACTTCTTTTCTCGGTGCTTTGTTTAGCATCTTTTTAGTCTATTTTTTTGCCAGCCAAAAGAAATTTAACCCCACCGGACTAATCCTGAGCGGCGTAATTTTGAGTTTTTTATTCTCTTCGTTTGTTTTATTAATTTTTGCTTTAATCCGACCGGAAAGATTCCATACAATTATTCTCTGGTTGATGGGTGATTTATCAGCAGCACCCACGGAAATAATTAGAATTGTTTCTTTCTGTATAATTTCCGGGTTTGTTTTACTTGTCTTTCTCAGTCGCAAACTTGATATCCTTACTCTTGGTGAAGAAAAAGCGACCTCCTTGGGGGTTGAACCAGAAAGCGGGAAAAAAATTTTTTTTCTTCTTGCTTCCTTGATTGTCAGCGCTTGTGTTTCATCTGCCGGAATGATTGCTTTTGTCGGACTAATTGTTCCTCATTTCTTTCGCTGGATTACTGGAACCGAACATCCGACCCTTCTACCGGCAGCGTTTCTCGGTGGAGCAATTTTTCTTCTTCTCGCTGATACTTGCGCAAGAACAATCATTTACCCGGTGGAGATACCGGTGGGAGTAATTACCGGGATTATTGGTGGAATATTTTTTCTGATTTTCTTTTTGAAAAGTAAGAAATGGGAAATTTTTTAGTAGCAGATAACCTTACCTGCGGTTACACTGAAGAGGTGCCTCATCGGCACCTCCCGAAGAGGGAGGTAATCAAAAATATTTCTCTTTCTCTTGGAGAAGGGGAATTTATTGGTATGATCGGACCAAATGGTGCAGGAAAAACTACCTTCTTACGTGTATTAACTCGTATTTTGAAACCCTGGAAAGGAAAAATTTTTTTTCAAGGCAAAAATTTAGAAAAATTTAGTCCTAAACAATTAGCAAAAGAAATTGCTTTTCTACCACAGAATATAGAAATACCATTCCCTTTTTCTGTTGAGACATTTATTCTTTTAGGTAGGTATCCCTATCTTGATTACTTTGGCAGATTTAATTTTCAGGATGAGCAACAGGTAAAAAAAATGATGGAACTGACCGACACTGTCCATCTTAAAGACAAAAAAATTAACACTTTATCAGGTGGTGAAAGACAGAGAGTATTTCTTGCTCAAACTTTGGTTCAGGAACCTAAACTTTTGCTTCTTGACGAGCCAGTTGCTCATCTGGACATCGGACACCAAATTGAAATTCTTGACCTGATAAAAAGATTAAACCAAGAGAAAAACTTAACTGTAATTGCGGTATTTCATGATTTGAATTTAGCCAGCGAATATTGTGACCGACTTCTCCTGCTCAACGAAGGAAAAATATATAAGAACGGACAACCGGAAGAAGTCCTCACCTACAAAAATTTGGAGGAAGTTTACAAGACTGTAGTAATCGTAAGTAAAAATCCGCTTTCTTCTAAACCACATGTCTTACTTGTTCCGCAATGGGGTAAAAAATGCAACTAAGTAAAGTATTTGCTGATTACTTAAAGAAGCGAAATGAAAAAATTCTTCAATTACGAAAACAAGGGGAACCGGTAAAAAATATTGCTCGTAAATTTAAATTATCTGAGAGACATATAAGACGGATTATCCGCCATATGACGTAATGTCCGAAAATGTCAATTGACAGAAAAAATCAAGTATATTAGGATAATTAAAAAGTGAGTTTTGCTCTTTTTGAATTTTTTATTTTATGACCGAATAAGTGAAGGAAGTTCCTGTGCTTGCTCCGATGTTACATCGGAGTGAAATTCAGGACACTGCCCCGCAACGGTAATTCCCCCGATGTTACATCGGGGGAAGTCCGGACGATCGCTTATCTTCGGAAAGTACCTTCGCTGGGAAGGGAATTTAAACACGAATATTACACGAATTAAAAAAATTTGCGAATATTCGCGAATAAATTCGCAATAATTCGTGACGTTGACCCGACCCGATGGAGGTCGGGTTTTTAATTTTTTAAAAAGGGGGAAGGAAAATGTTTAACAAATTTTTTTTAGTACTATTTTTGACTTATCAACTTATCAACTTATCAACTTATCAACTCCTTGCCGAAGAAGAAATTCGTTATTTAGAAGAAGAAAAAGCCTACTTCATTACCTTAACCCG
>CAZRHN010000048.1:0-7132 GCA_964599925.1 uncultured bacterium | reverse complement strand
AATACCCGAAATAACGATTTCCCGTTTATCTTTATACAATCGTTTCTTGCAAGATTTACAGGAGAAGGGTGTGGATTTCATCACCTCAGCCGAATTAGGGAAAAGGATGGGTCTCAAAGCATCTCAAGTGCGCAAAGATTTGACCTATTTTGGCCGGTTTGGTTCCCCGAGGATTGGTTATGAGGTAAAACAACTTTTAGAAACACTAAAGGGAATTTTAGGTCTGCATAAGAAATGGCCGGTAGCCCTCGTTGGTTGCGGTAACCTTGGTAAGGCTTTTCTCTCTTATCCTGGATTCAAAGCACATGGTTTTGAAATAAGTGTTGTCTTTGATAACGACCCGGCTAAAATCGGTAAGGTCTGGAAAGGAAAGAAGATTTTTGACCCTGCGAAAATGGCAAAAATAATCAAAGAAAAAGGAATAAAGATTGCGATTATTGCTGTTCCTTTTTTTGCTGCTCAGGAGGTGTGTGACAAATTGGTAAGAAGCGAGGTGAAAGCGATTTTGAATTTTGCTCCTTGCAAATTGTTCGTTACTAAGGAGGAAGAAGTTAAAGTCCGAAATATTGATATCGCCTAACTAAAGGCGATTGGAGCGCGATTCCAATTGGTCCACTTACAACAAAATTGTCGTCAATTTTTATTCTCATTGGTATAGGTCTCAACGCTGCCTTTGTGCCATTACATACCTGGCTACCCGATGCATATCCCAAAGCAAACTTTGCTGCAAGTGTCCTTATGTCTGTGTATACGACAAAAACGGCAGTTTATGCCTTAGCTAGAATTTTCCCCGGAGTAAACTTACTCGCCTATATCGGTGCCTTAATGGCAATCTACGGGGTAACTCTGGCAGTGATGCAAAATGAGATGCGCAAACTTCTTTCCTATCATATTATCAGCCAGGTTGGCTATATGGTTTGTGCTATTGGTCTGGGTGGTGACCTCGGAGTAAATGGTGGAGTTGCTCACGCTCTGCATCATATTTTATATAAAAGTTTGCTTTTCATGTGTGCTGGGGCAGTTATTTATCGTCTCGGTGAAGAGAGGTTAAGTGACCTCGGGGGTTTAGCAAAAAGGATGCCTCTAACTACCCTTACCTGTTTAATCGCTTCCTTTTCCATCGCCGGACTTCCTTTCTTTAATGGATATATAAGCAAAACAATTATCACTGAAGTTGCGCATCAAACTCACAATTATGCAATTTGTTTAATCCTTAAACTTGCTACTATTGGCACCTGGCTCTCCTTTTTGAAACTTACCTATTTTTGTTTTCTAAGACGGAAAGAAAATGTAGAAGTAAGAGAAGTCCCGTTAAATATGAACATCGCAATGCTGGCTGTTGCTTTCTTATGTTTTCTCACCGGCATCTATCCAAAATTTGTTTTGGGTATTCTTCCTTATCCAATGGAAGAAATGCACTTTTATTCTTCCCTTCGTCTTTTCAGCGCTCCCCAGATTTATTTGACTGCATTAATAATCTTTTTTCTTTTGAAAAAATATTTTGCTCCCCGTAAAGTAATTATTCTTGATTTGGATTATTTCTACAAAAAATTTATCCATTTTCTGTCCATAGTATGCAAAGTTATTACCAAGATTGACGCTGCTTACACTGGAGTGATAGTTATTCGTTTGTCTAAAAAAGTTGTTTCCCTTTTTATCCGGTTATGCAAAAATATAGCGAAATTTGATGCAATTTACACTCTGGATATAGAGAGGTTAATCCCTTATGCACGGGAAACAACTCTAATAAGTGTTGAAGAAGGTCGGGTAGAAAGAATAATCGCCAACGGTAATGGGTTAATTGTGCGCTCAAGTGAACGGCTTGCTTTATTTGATAAAGAGATAATTGACGGCACAGTTAACCGGATTGGTTCTCTGGCAATAAGCATAGGTAAAAAATTAAGACATATCCAGACCGGTTATGTCCAGAACTATGCTGCAGTAATGTTTTTCCTCCTCTTAGTTATCCTCACTTTTTATCTCATCTTTTTCTAACCTCACGTAACTTCCCTAAATTCAGTTACATTCCCAGAAACAGGATTCTGAAAAATTTCAGGAAGCGAGAAACCGACTTTTTCAGAGACCTCTGAAAATTTTCTTGACAAAAAGAGAAGTTTTCTGATAAAATAGTGGAAAATTTTGTGGACGGGAGATTTTTTAATTGAGTTATATTTTTTTAATCCCTGAAATAATTGTCATTACTGCGAGTTTTCTCATTCTTTTATTAGACTTATTCTTGCCTAAGAATAAGAGAGGTTCAACCTTGAAATGGTTCACCTTGAAAGGCTATTTAGCTCCTTTTTCTATTCTATGTTTAGTTTTAGCCTTCCTCCTTTCCCGGCAATTGCTTGATGCACCCCGATGTTACATCGGGGCGGGCATACTTTCTTTAGACCCTTCGGCGGTTTTCTTTAAACTGCTTTTGCTTGCCTGTGCTTTTTTTATTGTTTTAATGTCCGTAGATTATTTCAAAAAAAGTGAGTATCAAAGTGAATATTACGTATTACTTTTTCTTTCCCTCTGCGGATGTATGCTCGTAACTTCAGCGAATAATTTGATTGCTATCTACTTAGGATTAGAATTAGCTTCCATTCCTACCTATATCTTAGCCGCATTCTGGAAGAAAGACCCCAAATCAAGCGAAGCGGCAATAAAATATTTTCTCCTCGGGGTACTCGCCTCAGTGGTTATGCTTTACGGTTTTTCCCTGCTTTACGGATTGACCGGGAGTACAAATTTAGGAGAGATTGTTACCCGCTTAGAAAAAATTATTTCTTCATCCGGTTACCAACCCTATTTGCTTTCTTTAGTGATGATTCTTGCTGTTTTCGGTTTAGGAATAAAAATCTCTGCCGTTCCTTTTCATTTTCGTCTTCCTGACGCTTACGAAGGTGCACCTACACCGGTAACTGCCTATTTATCAATTGCTCCAAAAATTGCTGGTTTTGCAATTATTTTGCGTATCTTCTTTACGGTTTTTTCTTCCCTTAGAATTCAATGGACAACTCTTTTCCTTCTTTTATCGGTTGCTAGTATGAGCGTAGGAAATCTTATGGCTTTAACCCAGGAAAATATTAAACGGATGTTAGCCTATTCAAGTATTGCTCATACCGGCTACATTTTAGTCGGGTTTGCCGTGGCAAAATATTTTTCTTTATCCAGTGTGCTTCTCTATTTCACGGTTTATATGTTAGCCAATCTCGGTGCCTTTGCGGTAGTAATTTTTAATTCTTCTCAAGGTAAAGGTGACCTAATTAAAGATTACGCTGGATTAAATCAAAAAGCACCGCTGGTGGCTTTAGCAATGAGTATTTTTCTTTTTTCTTTAGCCGGTATCCCACCCTTAGGAGGTTTTATCGGAAAATTGTATCTATTCAGTTCTGCCCTGCGTGGCGGGTATGCCTGGTTAGCTGTAGTTGGTATCCTCAATAGTGTAATTTCGCTTTATTACTATTTAGGTGTAGTCAGACAAATGTATCTAAGCGAGCCTATAGAAACAACCCCGGCAGAAACGTTTTTTTCCTTGAACCCTTCCTCTTCGGAAGGTGCCGATGAGGCACCTCGCCTTTCTTTCCGTCCCATTTTTTTAGCCATCTTTCTCCTTCTTTTAGCCGTCATTGCGGTCGGCGTTTATCCTTCACCCCTCATTGAGTTAGCCGAGAGAGTAATTCCTCAATAAAAATGCACGAAATAGGTATTGCTAAAGAAATTTTTAAAGCAATCAAAGAACTTGCCGAAAAAAATAATTTAAAAAAAATTACAAAAATAAGAATTAGGGTTGGTGAACAGTCCGGTGTAGTTGAAGAACTTTTAAAACATAGTCTTTGTGACCATCTCTTTCCGGGAACAATTGCTGCGGAAGCAGAATTAGAAATTGTTAAAGAACCCCTCCGTTTTCGTTGTCAAAATTGTGGTAAAGAGTTCAACTTGAGCGGAAGCGAAATTGCAAAATGTAACTCCTGTGGCAGTGAAAATGTAGAAACCATTTCCGGAACTGACGTGTATTTAGACCATCTTGAAGGAGAAGAAGAAGAGTAAAGAAACAATGCAAGCAAAAAAACTAAGTGCTAAAAGACTAATTATAAAAGGTGTAGTTCAGGGAGTGGGTTTCCGTCCATTTATTTATCGGATTGCCAAAAAAAATAATCTTAACGGTTGGGTATGCAATACTTCTAAAGGTGTAATCGTTGAAATCGTTGGAGAAAAAAAATCGCTGGAATCATTTCTTGAGGAATTAAAAAATTCAGCACCGCCAGCAGCAAAAATTGATTCCGTAGAACTTGAAGACATAAAACCTAAGAATTATCGCAATTTTGAAATAAGAAAAAGCATTGAAGAAAAGAAAGAATTTCAGCCAATCTCACCGGATATTGCCACCTGTAACGATTGTTTGAAAGAATTGTTTGACCCTCAAGACCGACGCTACCGTTATCCTTTTATTAACTGTACCAATTGTGGTCCACGATTTACAATTATTGAAGACATACCTTACGACCGACCGAAAACAACAATGCGTTCTTTTAAAATGTGTAAAGAGTGTCAAAAAGAGTATGAAGACCCGGGTAATCGTAGGTTTCATGCCCAACCTAACGCCTGCCCAAAATGTGGACCGGAAGTAGAATTAGTTCAAAGTTTAAAGTTCCATGCCTCATCGGCAGGTCGCCGGAGAGGCGACAAAGTTCAAAGTTTAGGGAAAGGCAATGAAGCGATTGCGGAGACAAAAAAATTATTTAAAGAAGGAAAAATTATTGCTCTTAAAGGACTGGGAGGATTTCATCTTGCTTGTGACGCAGAAAACGACCAAGCAGTAAGAGAATTGCGGGAAAGAAAATTGCGCCGGGATAAACCTTTTGCGGTAATGGTGCCTGACCTAAATACGGTAAAAAAATACTGTTACCTCTCGGACAAAGAAGCAGAAATACTTCTTTCTCCGCAACGCCCAATTGTTCTACTTAAAGAAAAACCACAATCAAATATCTCCCGATTTGTTGCTCCTTATCAAAAATATCAAGGAGTAATGCTCCCCTATACTCCCCTCCATCGTCTGTTATTCAGTTCCCAGTCGCCAGTCACCAGTCACCAGTCACCAGTCTTAGTAATGACGAGTGGGAACATCAGCGAAGAACCAATTGCAATGGAAAATGAAGAAGCAATAAAACGCTTAGAAAATATTGCCGATTATTTTCTTATCCATAATCGTGATATTTACTCAAGATACGACGATTCGGTAACCAGAGTTTTCAATAGCGAGCCGCAAATTTTGCGCAGAGCAAGAAGTTATGCACCTTACCCGGTATATTTGCCTTTTGAAGTAAAGGAAATTTTTGCCGCTGGTGCTGACTTAAAAAATACATTCTGCCTAACAAAGAAAAACTATGCTTTTTTAAGTCAACATATCGGTGACCTGGAAAATTTAGAGACCCTTGAACATTATGAGAATACTTTAAATCTTTATAAAAGACTTTTCCGAGTTAACCCAAAAATTGTTGCTTACGATTTACATCCCGACTACCTTTCCACTAAATTTGCCCTTGAACTCGCTACTCGTTACTCGTTACTCGTTACTGTCGGTGTCCAGCACCACCACGCCCATATTGTTAGTTGTATGGTAGAAAATAATTTGAAGGACAAGGTAATTGGTGTTGCTTTTGATGGAACCGGTTACGGAACTGACGAAAAAATTTGGGGTGGCGAATTTTTAATCTCTGATTATCAAGATTTTGAACGGGTTGGACATTTTTCCTATATCCCGATGCCCGGGGGAGAACTGGCAATTAAAAAACCTTACCGGATGACTTTATCTTACATTCATACATTAAATGAAAATTATCCCTTAAAATTTTTTGAAGATATTGCTGAAACGGAAATGAAAGCTATCCAAGCGCAGCTGGAGACTAAATTTAATTCTCCCCTCACTTCCAGTTGTGGCAGATTTTTTGATGCGGTCTCTGCTTTATTAGGAGTAAGAAAAGAAGTAAATTACGAAGGGCAGGCAGCAATGGAATTAGAGATGATTGCTGATGAAACGGAAGAAAATATTTACCCTTTTGAAATCAATTTTATTGACAATAAATATCAAATTAACCAATTAGCAATATTTTCCGCAGTCCTGAAAGATTTAAAAGAAGGTCTCGCACGGGAAAAAATTTCGGCTAAATTCCATAACACAATTGCTCAAGTTATCCTTGAAATTTGTAAAAAAATATTACAAAATACTGGAATAAAGGAAGTATGTTTGAGCGGCGGGGTATTCCAGAATTTATACCTGATGAAAAAAGTTGTCCCTCTTTTATCTAAAAACAATTTTCTTGTTTATTATCAGAAAAAGGTTCCCTGTAATGACGGCGGCATCTCTCTTGGACAAGCAGTTATCGCGAATGCACGAATAAGCACGAATAAGTGACACGAATAGACACGAATAAGACTATCACGAATAATTCTACACGAATGGGCACGAATAAAGAGAAAAAAGAAATCATACATCCGGAATTAAGTTACCAGATAATGAAAATTTTGTTTACTGTGCATAATAGATTGGGGCCTGATTTACAAGAAAAACATTACCAGCGAGCAATTGCCTTTGAGCTGGAAAAACAAAAAATTACCTTTGAAAGAGAAAAAGAAATTGATATATTTTATGACGGAAATAACATAGGTAAATACTATCTTGATTTCCTCATAGAAGGTAAGATAATCTTAGAAATAAAGGCGGTAAAGAATTTAGTTGCTAAATTTTCAAGACAAGTGATAGAATACTTGAAGTCTACCCCTTACAAATTAGCTATTGTTGCTAACTTTGGAAGACAAAGATTAGAATATAAACGCTTAGTATATTGATTCGTGTTCATTCGTGTTCCCCATTCGTGTAAATTCGTGCTTTAATAATTCGTGTATATTCGTGGAGGAAAAAGATGTGTCTCGGTATCCCAATGAAAATCCTAAAAATCAAGGATGACCTGGCAGTTGCTGAAGTCGGCGGTGCAAAAAGGGAAATCGGATTAACTTTAGTCAGTGACATCAAGGTCGGTGATTATGTAATCGTCCATGCCGGCTATGCCATCCAAAAATTGGACAAAGAACAAGCGGAAGAAACATTAAAGTTATTACGCCAATGGGGCGAATCACTTGCGTA
>CAZRHN010000047.1:3904-7638 GCA_964599925.1 uncultured bacterium | reverse complement strand
TGTCAAAAATTTTATTCCGGGGAGATAGTTGTTGCTGAAGATTTAATGAAATTTGCATTATGATTACAATGATTAACACCGATGATTACAGTGATTTCTTCCAAATATGTTTCTATCGTCGTAATCGTTCTATCTTAATCGCTGAAATCAAGGTATACCGATGAGTAGAATAAAGAAAATTAAAGCGAGAGAAATTCTTGATTCCCGAGGTAATCCTACGGTTGAGGTAGATATAATTCTTAGTGACGGGACTATTGGTCGCGCTGCCGTCCCCTCCGGGGCATCTACGGGAACACATGAAGCTTTAGAATTGCGCGATAACAATTCTTCTCGTTATTTGGGGAAAGGGGTAAAGAAAGCAATAGAAAATATAGAAAAAGTTATTGCTCCGGAAATTGTTGGTAATAACTCACAGGAACAAGAAAAAATTGACCGGATAATGGTTGAACTTGATGGAACAGAGAATAAAAAAAATCTTGGTGCAAACGCTATCTTAGCCGTATCCTTAGCTAATGCTCGTGCTTCTGCGCTGTCTCTAAAACTGCCTCTCTACCAATATTTAAGACAATGTTACCACTTACCACTGACCACTTACCACTTACCACTTCCTTTGATGAATATTTTGAACGGTGGTAAACACGCAGATAACAATCTTGAATTTCAAGAGTTGATGATTATCCCGGCGGGCGCAAAACAATTCTCGGAAGCATTGCGTATGGGTGCAGAAATATTTCATCGTCTAAAAAAAATTCTTCTTGAGAAAAAATATTCTACCGGCGTAGGAGACGAAGGTGGCTTTGCACCTTTCTTATCCTCAAATGAGGAGGGGTTAGATTTAATCCTTAAGGCAATTGAACTTGCTGGTTACCGTGCAGGTAAGGAGATATACTTGGGTATAGATGCGGCGGCAAGCGAATTTTATATTGATGGAAGGTATCAATTTGCAAATAAAAAAAATACAAGTCAAGAAATGGTTAAAATCTATACGGATTTAATAAAAAAATATCCTTTAATCTATTTAGAAGATGGTTTGAGCGAAGATGACTGGCCGGGATGGAAATTTTTGACTGAGCAACTTAAAGAAAAAATAAATCTTGTTGGCGACGACCTCTTCGTCACCAACTTGAAACGTTTAGAGAAAGGAATAAAAGAAGGTATTGCTAATGCGATTTTGATTAAACTCAACCAAATCGGCAGTCTGACTGAAACTGTGGAAGTAATTAAATTTGCTAAAAAAAATGGTTATCAGACAATCATCTCTCACCGCTCCGGTGAAACTGAAGATACATTTATTGCTGATTTAGCGGTTGCCTTTAATTGCGGCTGGTTTAAGACCGGTTCGCTTTCCCGCAGTGAACGGTTAGCAAAGTATAACCAACTCCTGCGAATTGAAGAAGAACTTGGTAAAAAAGGTAATTTTTTTAGAATAAAAAAATGAAAAAAAATCGTAAGAAAATATTTCGTCTGTCATTAATTTTCGTCGTTCTGCTGTTTCTTTTTGCAAATCGTGGTTTCCGTAGTTTAGTCCGACAATATTTACATTACCGGTACCTGCAAAAGGAACTCAATCGGGTGAAAAAAGAAAATCAAAATTTAGGACAACAACTCCCTACTTTAGAAAAAGATTTTTCGGCAATTGAACGGATTGCACGCACAAAACTTAATTTCGTTAAGCCGGGGGAAATTGTTTATCGTTTTGTCCCTCGAGAGAACATCCCTTCTCCGGATAGGTCAAAAAAATGACTCAAGTGCGGATAATCGAAATTCAAAATTTAGAAAAAGTAAAAGAGGAAATGAGAAAAATTGGTGTTGATAAAGAGGGTATTGAGATAATGGCCGGGAAAGCGATGTCTCCAGTTTTAAAAATAGAGAACATAAAAAATCAGGCGGCAAATATCCTTAAACAAGAAATGCTTGGACTCGGTGGCGAAGCAGCAGTGAGTTACGAAGTTTGTGCCTTTAAACCAGGTTTATCTTCAGTCTTACTTTTCGGCACCTTAAAACATTATCAGCAATTACTGGAAAAACTTACCTGGCAGCCGTATGAATTACCGGAAATAAGAAAAAAAATTGGCGAAGTTTTAGAAATTTATCTAAAAAACTCAAGACCTAAAAAAATCCAGATAATGGGTGTATTAAATGTTACTCCTGACTCTTTTTTTAATGGAAATAAATATTTTGATTTAAAAAAAGCAGTTACTCATGCTGAAGAAATGGCTATGCAAGGCGCTGAAATCATTGATCTTGGGGGTGAATCAACCCGTCCGGGTGCAGAAGCGCTTCCTCTGGAAGAAGAGTTAAAAAGGACGATTCCGGTAATTAAGGAACTAAGAAAAAAGATTAAGATTGCAATTTCTATTGATACTTATAAATCCGAAGTAGCAAGACAGGCATTGGATTGTGGTGCAAAAATGGTAAACGACATAAGTGGTTTAAGGTTTGATGAACAAATGGTTGAAATTGTTGGAAAATATCAAGCGCCGGTAATCATTATGCATATGCAAGGCACACCAAGAAATATGCAAGAAAACCCAGAGTATAATGATGTAGTTAAAGAGATTTATACTTTTTTTGAAGAACGAATAAATTTTTGTCTGAATGCAGGAATAAAAAAGGAAAATATTCTTCTTGATCCGGGTATAGGTTTTGGGAAAACTGTAGAGCATAACCTTGAAATTTTACGTCGTTTGAATGAGTTTCATTCTTTGGGTTACCCTTTGGTTCTGGGTACTTCACGGAAATCGTTTATTGGTAAAATTTTAGACCCTTCAGGCAAAGGACTTCCTCCGGAAGAACGTTTGGAAGGGAGTATAGCCAGTTATGTCTGGGCAGTAATAAAAGGGGCAGACATTCTCCGGGTACATGATGTGAAAGAGGCGAAAAGAGCAGTAAAAGTGGTAGAAGCGATTATGAGTAGGTAGAGAGCGAGTGAATTAGTGAATTAGTGAAATGGTGAATTAGTGAATTGGTGAATAAGTGACAGGGGAATAGAGAAAAATGGATTTTTTGGTTAAATTCTGGCAGAGTTACTTGGTTCACATTATTGATATTTTAATTGTCACCTATATTTTTTATCGTTTAATTCTACTGGTCAAGGGAACCCGTGCCTATCAGGTTGCTTTGGGGATTATTCTCTTATTTCTTCTTACCCTGGTAACTCGTGATATTATTCACTTGCGGACTTTAAGTTGGTTGTTAGAAAAATTCTGGATGGCTGGAGTTGTAATTCTAATTGTCGTTTTTCAGCCGGAATTACGTACCGGGTTAGCCCGTTTAGGAGGCAGGCATTTCGGTCATACCTCTCCCTCCGGACTTGATTTCATTAAAGAAATAATTGCAGCAATAAAAGAACTTGCTGAACAACGTATCGGTGCCTTGATTGCGCTGGAACAAGAAACTGGTTTACGTGATTATGTGGAAACAGGCACGAAGATAAACGGTGAAGTTACCCGCGAACTTTTACTTTCTATTTTTTATCCCCGCTCGGCTCTCCATGATGGTGCAGTAATTATTCATAACCATAATCTTTTGGCTGCCGGTTGTATTCTTCCTCTCAGTGACGAAGCAAACATTGCACCGGTTCTGGGGACGCGGCATCGCGCCGCTTTGGGTTTGAGTAAAGTTTCTGATGCTTGGATAATTGTTGTCTCTGAAGAAACCGGGATTATTTCTTTAGCCCGCAACGGTAAATTAGAACGTGGGATTGAACCGGAACAATTAGGAAATCAACTTTA
>CAZRHN010000047.1:1800-3804 GCA_964599925.1 uncultured bacterium | reverse complement strand
ATGTTTAACTGGAAAGAAAATTTACATTTAAAAATTTTAGCGTTAATTTTAGCAATTCTTCTCTGGTTTTATGTTCAAAAGTTAGTCAAATAGTTAGAATTAAGTTCAAAGTTCGATGTCCGAAGTCCAAAGTCAAAAATCCAACGTCTTAGGTCTGAAGTCAAAGTCAAAATAAATTATGGGACAATTGTTTGGTACGGATGGGATTAGAGGAGTCGCCGGAAAGTTTCCTTTAATTCCGGAATTTGTAAAAAAGATTGGTTATGTAGGTACAAAAGTTCTCAGGGAGAAATCTCACCCTAAAATTAAGGAAGCAATCTTAGTAGGAAGAGACACACGCGCCTCCGGGGAAGAAATTTTTTCTGCTTTAAGTGAAGGAGTAAGCGAAGCGGGAAGCAAAGTAATTGATTTAGGTATTTTCCCTACCCCGGGGATTGCTTATCTTACCCGAAAAAAGAAAGTCTTAGCCGGAATAGTTATTTCTGCTTCCCATAACCCTTGGGAATTTAACGGAATAAAATTTTTTTCTCCCGGAGGAGTAAAACTTTCCGACGAAATTGAGCAGGAAATTGAAAGAAAGTTAAAAGTTCAATGTGCGATGTCCAATGTCAGAAGGAAAGAGGAAATAATTAAAGATAGAAAAGCAAAAAAAGAATATTTGAATTACGTTAGGAAAACGGTACCGAAAAATTTTAATCTCAGAGAGAAAAGGTTAGTAGTTGATTGTGCTAATGGTGCAACTTGTGAATTTGTTTCTTCTCTTTTTGCTGGACTTGGTGCAGGAGTAATAATCTTAAACACTCAACCGAATGGGAAAAACATTAACCTAAAATGTGGTTCTTTATATCTTGAACAACTTGGTAAAACAGTTAAAGATACCCATGCGGATTTAGGTTTTGCTTTTGATGGTGACGGTGACCGTGTGCTTTTTTCTGATGAACATGGCAATTCGGTTGACGGTGACCAGTTAATGTGTCTTTTGGCTGAAGAATGGAAAAATAAAGGTAAACTGAAAAATAATCATCTTGTGGTGACGCAGATGTCAAATTTTGGACTTTATGAACTGATGCGTGGACAGAGAATTAAGGTTCATACCGTAGGGGTTGGTGACCGTTATGTTTGGGAAGGAATGGTAGGAAAAAACGCAGTTTTAGGCGGAGAACAGGCAGGACATATTATCTTTAGAGAATTTTCTACCACCGGTGATGGTTTGATTACTGCATTACAAGTTTTAAAAATTTATCAGGAAAAAGGAATACCTTTTTCTAAACTTTTTAAAATGGTAAAATATCCACAGGCGCTCTTAAATGTACCGGTAAAAGTTCTTAAAGATTTAGATACTTTACCCGAAGTGAAAGAAGCAATTAATCAAGGTAAAAAAGAACTTGATACTAAAGGGCGAATTTTTGTCCGCTATTCCGGCACCGAACCGCTCTTAAGAATCTTAGTAGAAGGCAAGGACAAGAAACAAATAAGGAAAATCGCTGAGAATATTGCCCTTGTGGCCAAGAAAGAACTAAATTAAATCAACTTTTGCAATTTTTGCTTTCGTTCACTTCAGCAAAAATGCAAAAGTTCAGTAAGTTAACATAGACGCTGATGCCGAAATTAGGGGTAAATGTTGACCATGTAGCAACGGTAAGACAGGCAAGGATTGTTTTAGAACCGGACCCGGTGCATGCAGCGTTAGAAGCCGAACGTGCCGGTGCCGATGGTATAGTTGTCCATTTGCGTGAAGACCGTAGACATATACAGGAACGAGATGTACGAATACTTCGGGAGACAATTAAAACTAAACTTAATCTGGAAATGGCAACTGTTGAAGAAATTATTCGTTTTGCTCTGAAAATAAAACCGGATAGCGTATGTATTGTTCCGGAACGGAGAAAAGAATTAACCACTGAAGGTGGTTTAGATGTAGCGGGACAGAAACGCAAACTAAAAGAAGTAGTTAAACGGTTCCGGGAGGAAGGAATATTGGTAAGTCTTTTTATTGACCCTGAA
>CAZRHN010000047.1:0-1700 GCA_964599925.1 uncultured bacterium | reverse complement strand
GCCGTAGTGGTTAATGGTAAACTTGAACTCCGTCGTTGTGTAGGTAAAATTGTTAATCTTGAAGAAATTTTAGAAAAAGAAACCTTACCCAGTCATCAAGGTTTAGGACATACCCGTTGGGCAACTCATGGGCGACCCTCGGAAGAAAACGCCCATCCACATACTGACTGTAAAGGAGAAATTGTCCTTGTCCATAACGGCATAATTGAAAACTATCTCGTTTTGCGTGAAAGATTGAAGAAAGAAGGACACTGTTTTAAATCTGAGACAGATACTGAAATATTAGCACATCTAATTGAAAAATATTTTCCTCTTGACCCAAGACCGAAACCCAAACAACTCTTCTTAGCAGTAGAAAAAGCGCTTAAAGAAGTGGAAGGTTCTTACGCTCTGGGTGTAATTTCCAGTAAATTGCCCGGGGTAATGGTTGCTGCTCGTCAGGATAGTCCGTTAATTGTTGGTTTTGGGGATAAAGAATACTTTATTGCTTCCGATGTGCCAGCAATTTTACCCTGTACAAATAAAGTTGCTTATTTAGAAAACGGAGAAATAACCTTGGTTACTCAGGAAAATGCGCAGTTTTTTAATCGTCAAGGGAAAGAAGTTATTAAACCGATGCAGTTTATCTCCTGGGACCCGGTAACTGCCGAGAAAAGTGGTTATAAACATTTTATGCTTAAAGAAATACACGAACAACCACAGGTTATTCGGGATACTTTCCGGGGAAGAATGTTCCCCGAGAGAAGTGAAATTGTTTTTGAAGATTTAAATCTAAAAGAATTTGCTACAATTGAAAAAATTTTTATTATCGCTTGCGGAACTTCGTACCATGCTGGGTTAGTGGGCAAATTTTTATTTGAAAATTTATCGGGTATACCTTGTGAAGTGGATATTGGTTCAGAATTTCGTTACCGGCAACCACTGATTAACTCAAAAACATTGACACTAATAATAAGTCAATCTGGTGAAACTGCTGACACTTTAGCCGGGTTAAGAATTGCAAAAACTAAAAAAGCAAAGACTTTGACTATTTGTAATGTAATGGGTTCAAGTGCAGCACGGGAAGCAGATAAAGTAATTTATACCCGCTGTGGACCGGAAATTGGTGTTGCTTCAACGAAAGCATTCGTTGGGCAATTGACCGTATTATACTTATTGTCCTTAGCCCTCGGATTAGAAAGAAAAAAATTATCCCAAGAACAAGTTAAAGAGATTATGCTACATCTACTGCGTATCCCCGGGCAGGCGGAAGATATTTTGGCTAATCAGGAAACAATACTGTCTTTAAGTGGCGAATTTTTTGAGAAAAGAGATTTTCTCTATTTAGGCAGACATATAAATTATCCCATTGCCTTGGAAGGAGCATTAAAACTTAAAGAAATATCTTATATTCATGCTGAAGGTTATCCGGCAGGGGAAATGAAACACGGACCGATTGCTTTGATTGATAGAGAAATGCCAGTTGTTGCCATTGCTACCAAGTCAAGTGTATACGAGAAGATACTTTCTAATATTGAAGAAGCGAAAGCAAGGGAAGGAATTGTAATTGCTTTAGCCACCGAAGGGGATAAGAAAATTAAAGATAAGGTTGACCGGATAATTTATCTGCCAGAAAATTTAGAAATTTTGTTACCAATGTTAAATGTTATCCCTTTACAACTTTTTGCCTACCATATCGCCGTAAGAAGAGGTTGCGATGT
>CAZRHN010000046.1:0-7829 GCA_964599925.1 uncultured bacterium | reverse complement strand
GATTTCAAAGCGTTTCTTTTCTGAAGTATTAACTAAATCCTGAATAATTTTCTCATCCACCTCCGGATAGCGTGAAGAAACCGCCTTAACTAATTCTTTCAGGTCAACGAATCCTTGCTGATCCATTTTTAGATTAAATTTTTCTGGATTGTGTCTTAAGAGATAGGAGAGTAATTTTGACAGTTTTATCTTATCTACAGAAGAAAGGAATTTTAAAAATTCTCTCCGCTTCATCGCCAGAAATAATTATAGCACAAATTGTGTTTTCAAGAGTTTCAAAAAATAAATTTTTTTGTATAATATTTAGTTGGGCAAATTTATAAAATGCGGTTACGATTTGGCTGGTTAATCTTGGTGTTTTTTCTTTTTCTGGTTAACTGCGGGGGTAAAAAAATGGAAAAAGTTGAGGGACTTAAGATTTTTATTCTTCCGGTCGGGGAAATACCAGCGGAAATAATCAATGGTTTAGTTAAACCGATTGAAGAACGTTTTGGTTATCCGGCAAAAATCTTAGAGAAAATACCGGTGCCTGAAACAAGTTTTGACTCAAGAAGAAAACAGTATTTTGCTTCAACAATTTTAAAAGAGTTAGAAAAAAAATTACCTAAAGAAAGTCTCCGTCTTTTAGGAATAATTGACCGTGACCTCTATGCAACCGGCTTTAATTTCATTTTCGGTCAAGCCGGGGGAAAGGTTTGTCTTGTCTCAATGTATCGGTTTAAACCCTGCTCCTGGGAATTATTGAAAAAAGAAGAAGAAAATCTTCTCTTGAGTCGGGTAATTAAAACCACAATTCACGAATTAGGACATACCTTTGGTTTAGAACACTGCAAGGATAATCAATGTGTAATGTATTTTTCTAACTGGCTTGGGGATACGGATAGAAAATCAGATAAGTTTTGTCCAAAACATCAAGAAGAAATTAAAGAGATTCTCGGTCTCTAAAGTTTAGACCATTCTTCGGCAAGTTCATCTTAGAGGACGGGACAGGAAGGGACTGTTTTTTAGCACATATCTCCATAAATAATTTCTTGCTTCTCCGGCGTAGGGTATATTTACTCTTTTTGTGGCAAGAATATCTCCTTCTTTAACTTCTTCACCTTCCACAATAAACAAATTCTCACCTAACAAATCTTCCCCGTTTAAAGAACTGTTAATCTTTAATGCTTTACACAATTTTGCTGGACCGTTAAGCAAGCCCGCGGTGCCTTCTAACGGTTCACCAGCACGAATCAGTACACCACCCGCCTTTCCATCTTCATGAGCAACTGCATTGAAACAAAACATATTTATATGCACCGGGTAAATATAGGCATGACCAACCTCACCAAAAAGACCTGCGGTTCTTTTTGTCACTCCGTATCTTGACGCATGGCAACCTTTATCCTCTTCACCACCGTAGGCTTCGGTTTCAACAATTTTAACAATGATAAATTTCCCGTCCATATTTCGTGCCAGCAATTTGCCTAATAATTCTTTCGCCACAACCTGTGGCTTCCTTTGATAAAATTCTCGCCGAAGTTTAGTGTTTGACATCAAAAAACATCCTTATACCTATTCCCGCATTGAGGTCTATTTTCACGGAAGGAGTAAGATTTATCACGGGAGCCGCTTCGGCAAAAAGGTCAAACGGTATTTCTTCAAAAATGTATTCCACGCCTAGGGGTATCCGCACACCGAAAATTGTTTCTCCGCCACTTGATAGTTTTACCCCACAACCGTAATATACTGGCAATTTACCCGTAAGGTCTTTTACTTTAACCAGATTATATTTATGAATTAACCAGTCACTATGGAAATAAAAAGTTGATGTTTTATTCGCTGACCAAGAAATGGTTAAATCAATTGCTCGTTCTTTCTTGTCTTTCCCTAACCAATATTTAGCACTGAGCCCGGTGGGATTACCAACAATAACTCCGAAGCCAATCTCAGCACTATAGAGTTGTTGACTCATAAGTATCAAACCAAAAATAATTAGAACTTTCTTACCCACAAGTAGAACTCCACAAAAATAAACATATCAACTCAAATGGAAGGGGAGGGATTCGCTCCGCAACAAACAGACGGAAGGGGAGGGATTCGAACCCCCGAGGGCCGGTAAAGACCCTAACGGTTTTCAAGACCGCCCGTTTCAACCACTCACGCACCCTTCCATGAACTACAGTTGCTACTCCCCAATTAACCCATCGTTTTGCGAGGAGTGTATTCCCAGTGACCACCAGTTTTTTTCCAAGAAGTAAGTTCAAATTTTACATTGCGGACATTAGAGATTGCTTTGATTGCCAGTTCTAAGGTGCGTAACATATTCATTATTGTTGTCGGCGAATCGTAAATGTTTATACCCTGTCCAATAAATTCAAGTGCGCCTCTAATTTCTACATTCCCTTTGGTTGTGGAAATCCGCACCTTGCTTGTATCAATCCAACGTTTTACCAGTTCAGTCTTGACACTATTGTTTATCTGCCAATCAATTTTGCGACTATAATCCATTCCTGCCTACCCAATTTAAGGTAAAAAGCCAAAGTTCCGAGCGCAATTTAAATATTTTTAGGCAAAAACGAAACTTCGTAGGGTAAAAAGCAAATCTTGTTCGAACCCCGACGATACGTCGGGGAAGTTTAGATTTGCTTACCGAAGAAGTTGAAGTTTTTGCCGACCCTCCGCCATTGATTCAGTGGCGGAGGGGAAAAATATTATGGAGCGAGGAGCTGACTTTTTACCTTTTACCCTCTAATTTGATTTCAGTGAAACCACAGTAAGGTTGTAAAACTTCAGGGATTTTTACTGTTCCATCAGATTGTTGATAATTTTCTAAGATTGCGGCGAAAGTTCTTCCCACAGCAAGTCCTGAACCGTTTAAAGTGTAAACATATTGGGTGACGGGGTGACGGGGTGACGGGGTGAGCGAGGGACGAAACTTGATATTCATCCTTCGTGCTTGGAAATCAGTAAAATTTGAACAGGAAGATACTTCCCGCCAGCGTTTTTCCCCGGGCATCCAGACTTCCAAGTCATAAGTTTTTGCTGCCGCAAAACCTAAATCACCGGTGCAAAGTAAAGTTACCCGATAAGGTAACTTCAATCTTTTTAGGACTCCCTCCGCATCTTTAACTAATTTTTCCAGTTCTTTATCCGCATCTTCAGGTTTAACAAATTTTACTAATTCAATTTTGTTAAACTGGTGATTACGAATCAGCCCTTTGGTATCCTTGCCATAAGAACCTGCTTCCCGACGGAAACAGGCAGAGTAGCAAACATAATTTATTGGTAAATCTTTTTCTTCTAAGATTTCATCACGATGTAAATTGGTCACCGAAACTTCCGCAGTTGGGACAAGATAGAGTTCGTCATTTTTCATACCAAACATTTCAATTTCAAATTTTGGCAGTTGCCCGGTCCCGGTCATTGTTTCCCGATTAACCAGATATGGTGCAAAAATTTCTTGATACCCATTTTCCTTAGTCTGTAAATCAAGCATAAAATTGATTAATGCTCGCTCTAAGACTGCACCTTGATTTTTATAAAGAAAAAATCTCGTCCCGGAAAGTTTTGCTGCTCTTTTAAAGTCAAGAATATCTAAACTTTCACCAATATCCCAGTGTGTCCTCGGTGTAAATGCTGATGGCTGATGGCTGGTGGCTGATGGCTGAGTGCGGACAACCTTATTTTCTGCTGGCGAGGAACCGATTGGCACTGTAGGGTCAGGAATATTCGGTATGCGGAGAAGGAAATCTTCAACTTTTTCTTCCCAGATATGGCTCTCTCCTTCCAAGGTTTTAATTTTTTCTTTTAATCTTTGCATCTCTTCAACTAAAGGATTAACATCTTTTTTCTCTTTCCGTGCCAAGGCAATCTCATCAGAAATTTTATTTCTTCTTGCCCGTGCCGTCTCCAGTTCAGTTAAAATTTTCCTCCTCTCTTTATCCCAAGAAAGGAATTCGTCAAGGTCAATCTTTTCCCCACGATTTTTTAACGCTTTTTTTACAATTTCCGGATTTTCCCGAATAAATTTTAAATCAAGCATTTTGGCTACTTTTTCAGTCTAAACTTTTTAAGATAGTGAGCTCTTTTTTGCAATCTAATAAGTATCTCTATCTTTTTTTCAAATGGTAACTTTACCAGTTCTTTACGATATTCCTCTTTTGCCTTAAATATTTTTTCGCGGTATTTTTCTACTTCTGCTTTATTTTTTGCAATTACATTACCCATAGTATTTACCCCGTTTAGAAATTCTGATAAACTAACATCATCCGCGAAAGAGTCTCGCGAATACCCGACACCCTTGAAATTTCTAGCGGGGTTTATCCATAAAATCTTTAAACTTTTTTTCTAAACCATATCTTGTTAAAATCTTCGTCAAGAGATTTTTATCTATTTTTGCTTCCTCAAACAATTTTATTATTTTCGCGATGTCTTTTCTCCGATAAACTTGCAAAAATATTGCAATTAAATATTCTGGTCGTAAAATTTTTAATTCTATTCCTTTATAACTTACAATGACCGCATTTTTAACTGCCTCTTTTTCTAATTCAGTGGTAGCAGGAATAAATTGAATTGGTGTTTGCCCTATAAGAATATACTCTTTGTATACTTTATATTTTCTCTTCTCCAGCAACCAATTATAAAATGGTGTCAATACAATTATTTTTTCTTTTTCTGGTGGGATAAAAAATATATCTATGTCTTCGGTATCAAAAGGTTCAGTATAATATATTGTTGCTACTGCACCGCCAATTGCATAGTCCTTAAGTACTCCTTCTTTATGCATCTTATGTATAACTTTAAATGCTTCTTCCAAATTTTACTCCTTGAAAGTAAAAAGTCAAAGTTCGGAGCGCAATTGAATATTTTTAGGCAAAGACAAGACTGCTAAAGGGGTTTCCGCCAGAGGCGGATCCGCCTTGGGCGGAAAAAACAAATCTTGTCCGAACCCCGACGATACGTCGGGGAAGTTTAGATTTGTTTACCGAAGCAGTCGCCGTCTTTGCCGACCCTCCGCCATCGATTCAGTGGTGGAGGGGAAAAATATTATGGAGCGAGGAACTGACTTTTTACAATTACCCTTTAATCACACCAAGGGGACGCATTTTCGCTACTTTTTTTGATATACCTGCCTGGTGACAGACTTCAACGACTAAGTTTACATCTTTATAGGCAGACGGCGCTTCTTCAGCAAGCGTTTTCCATTCTTGTGCTTGGATAACTATACCCTTAGATTCAAGTTGCTGGGCTAATTCTTTACCGTGTATTCCATGGAGCGCTTTTGTCCGCGACATCACTCTACCTGCACCGTGACAGGTTGAACCCCAGGTTTCTTTCATTGCCTGTTCGGTGCCAACTAAAACATAAGAATTTGTACCCATTGTCCCGGGAATAAGCACCGGTTGCCCTACCGAACGATAATCTTCAGGCACTGCCGGATTACCGGCAGGAAAGGCACGGGTTGCCCCTTTACGATGAACGACTAATTTCCGACGCTGAAACCCCTGCGGGGTTGAAGCGTCGGCTACAAGATGTTCTTCAATTTTACCAATATTATGGGCAACATCGTAAACAACTTCCAGTCCCAATTCTTTCGGTCCTTTACCAAGAACTTTCATCAAACTTTCTCTTGTCCAGTGAGTGATACATTGCCGGTTTGCCCAAGCATAATTTGCTGCGGCTGCCATTGCCGAAAAGTAGTTCTGCCCTTCGGGTGAAGTTATTGGTGCACAGGCAAGTTGCCGGTCAGGTAAACTAATCCCGTATTTCCTTGTTGCTTCACCGAGAATTCTTAAGTAATCGTCACAGACCTGATAACCAAGTCCACGCGAACCGGTATGAATAAGAATGGTAACCTGGTCTTTAAAGAGACCAAAAGTTTGTGCTACCTTTGGGTCATAAATTTCTTCAACCACCTGTATTTCCAGGAAATGGTTACCTGCACCGAGTGTACCGAGTTGTTCCCGTCCTCTTTCCAATGCCCGTTGGCTTACTTTTGTGGCATCAGCAGCAGAGAAACTACCTTGTTCTTCGGTATGGAGCAAATCCTCAGGAATTCCAAACCCACGAGAAACTGCCCATCTTGCACCTTGATTTAAAACCTGCATCACTTCCTGTCGGGAGATATTGATTTTCCCGGTTGAACCAACACCGGAAGGGATATTGGCAAAGAGCGAAGAAACCAGAGTAGGGAGTTTACCTTCAATATCTTTTTTAGTTAAATTTGTCCTAAGAAGACGCACTCCACAATTAGAAACTACAAAGTTGTCAGCGATAAAGTTATGATTAGAATTATTGATTGTTATGTCATAAACAAATCCACTATAAGGACGCTTTTCAATTTTTTCTATTTCATTCCAAACAAAACCATCTTTACCGGCAGAATATTTTTCTTTAAACTCATCAAATGAGAAAAAATTAAATGCTATACGGGGAGAGTCTCTATATTTGGACCATAGAGAATGTTTTATAAACTGTTCGGGTGTCCAATTAGTGACAAACTCAGAACAAACTGTTTTAACAGGTACTCCGTTACTATAGAGCATTCTAACTTTTTGCCTTACTCCACTCCGCAATTGAACAACTTTTTCCTTTGTTTTCAAATAACATATAGCGAGGCAAGATTCTCTCTGTTTCTCCCTGTTGTATTCAAAGCCAATTTTACATAAGAATTTCAACATATTCTTGGGATTGCCTAATATTCTAATCCTAAATCCGCAGGTTTTTTCTAATTCATATCCCTTAACTTCAACCGGTACGGTTGCTCTCACCCCAAAGGCAGAAAGAAGTATTCTTATATCATTTAAAAAAACAATGGCATTTTTTTTCAGTTTTTTTGATTTGCTCATATTCAGTTGAAGTTCATAAAAATTATATTTGTTTAGTGTGGAAGGTTTGGAAAGTTCTGCACCGAAAAATGCCGCTAAGAAAAGGCGTTTTTGCCATAACGACAACGCAAGAATCCATTTCGGAATTCTATAAGGCACAAGGGTTTTTATGCCGTAGGGGAGACCCAGGGCAACAAAAAAAACAGCAAGCGACGTGGATTTCAATATGATACAGTTTTCCTTATATTCGAACTGATATGTTTTGTAACGGGTTTTTATTTTACAGTTTCTCTTTCGTCTGAAGATGGAAGAATGTTTAATACCAAGTAAGTTTAAATCTTTGTTTATTTGGCTAAGGTCATCCAACTTTCCGTAAAAATGAATGAATCCTGTCCTATTCTTCACAAACGAAATAACACCGTCTCCGTAAACAAAACCTATCATTTTAAGCAAGAGCGGTAATTTTGGTGAATCAAATCTAAGTGGCAGGACTTCAATATTTTTCAGAAAACTCAAAATCTGTTGTTTTGCATTTCCTTTTGTTCCGATATGGAATTTGTCTAAGACCGCCAGTATATCTTCCTCGGTCAAGATTACATTGGAAGATGGGCTTTCGTACTGCACTCCTTCAAACGGGTATAACAGAATTTGATCTCCAATTTTTAACTTCTCGGTTTTTGTCATACCGTCTTGAGTATATACCGGATGGTCTCCGGTGACTCTTAGTCTATCACCCGAGACGGTTGTTATCTCATATAGAAATTTTTCTTCTTTCCTTTTGAAAAAATAGATGAGATTGCTTTCATCCGAATCAAGTCTAGACAAACTACAAAATTTCACATTGGCTTTCTCCGGGTGCTTTTCAATATCTTTTATTCTAAGCCAAGCACCATTCTCAATAGCCACTCTTGTGTCCGGGTGGGTGCAATTTATGTCATAGCCTATGCCGCCGGGTGAGATGACACCATTGTCGTAGTCCATACCGGCAACACCACCAATTGGGAACCCGTAACCCCAATG
>CAZRHN010000045.1:4486-7842 GCA_964599925.1 uncultured bacterium | reverse complement strand
TTTAAGTTTACTTTTTTCTTTTTTTTCAATTATTTCACTTACTTTTTCAACAATTTTTTCTATTTCAATCAACCGACCAATATCTTCTTCATCGCAAGCAAGAAGTCCTTTCTCTGGTCCAAGAAAATGGAACCCACGAATTTGTTTAAGCCGGGCAATACTTTCTTGAGTCAATGGGTTATTATACATTTTTGCATTCATTGCTGGTGCAACTAATACCGGTGCATCCGTTGCCAGAATAATACTGGTCAAAAGATTATCCGCAATACCCCAGGCTAACTTGTTAATTGTATTTGCAGTGGCAGGAACAATTAAAGTCAAATCAGCAATTTTTGCTAAATCAATATGCTCAATTTCTCCCGATTGTATTTTATCAGTGTAAACTTTTTTCCCGGCAAGCGTTTCCAAAGTTAAAGGAGTAATAAATTTTAATGCACTGGATGTCAGGACACAGTAAACTTGAGCACTCTTTTCTTTCAAACGACGAATTAGTTCACAGCATTTATATACAGCGATGCTACCGGTGATACCGAGAATAATATTTTTATTTTTCATTTCTTTTCTTTGCTTAGTTTCTCAATCTCTTCAAGTTTAATTTTACCGGTGAGAAAGTCATGTAAGGCACGCTCTAACAATACATTTTGTGGTATATTTTCCTCTTTTTTTTGTAATTCTTTAACCAAACGCAAAGCGAGTGGAATAAGTTGATATTTGTTCATTTTTGTATCCAGAAGAAGTTTTTCTAAAGGTATATTTGCGTTTTTCTCTTTTTTTTCTACCATACCTAATTAAAGTTTAATATTTTTTAATAATTTTTTTTCTTTCTTTTCTTTCTTTAGTCTTGATATTTTAAGTTTCTCAGCACTAATAATTGTCACCAAATCTTTAATTGCTTTTTCTAATTTATCATTGATTACTAAATAATCATATTTCTTGATACAACTTATTTCTTTCCTTGCCTGTTCTAATCTCTTCTTGATTTGCTCAGGACTATCTTTTTGTCTTGCCCGCAACCGTTTTTTAAGTATGATGAAACTCGGTGGGGCAACAAAAATTAATAATCCGTCAGGATAAATCTCACGAATTTTCATTGCTCCCTGAACATCAATTTCTAAGACTACATCTTTACCTTGAGCGAGATTCTCTTCCACAAATTCACGTGGGGTAGCATAATTATATCCGTATACCGTTGCCCATTCTAAAAATTCATTATGTTTCAGTTTCTCTTGAAATTCACTTTTACTAACAAAAAAATAATCTCTTCCATTTTTTTCTCCCCGGCGTGGCGGACGCGTAGTATAGGAAATGGAAATTTTTATTCCCGGTAATAATTTCCGTAACTTGTTACAAAGGGTAGATTTACCTGTCCCTGAAGGAGCAGAAATAACAATTAACATAGATTTAACTAAAAGACTACAATTAAAAAAGTTAAAATTGCTAACCCAAGGGCTATCGGGGCAACCCAGGGTGATTCCAAAGTTGCTAAGAAACGGTCAATCTTTGGATTTTTTGAATGTAATTTTCTTTCCGCTGCTGTAGAAACTTTCACTTCTTGAGTCCGCAATTCGGTAACCTGACGACTGACCAAAGTAAGGTTTTCTTCTAAGTTTTTTATCCTATCTTTTAGATTTTTCAATTCTTCGGACAAATTATCTATTTTTTCTTCCTGCAAAGCAAATTCCTTTTTGTTTTTTTCAATACTCATTTTATTTTCTGCTAATGATTTTTCAACTGTATCAATTCTTTCTTTTTCTTCATTCCTGGCTAAAGAAAGTTCATTCATTGCCCCTTCAAGTAAAGTAAGTCGATCACTTATTTTTTGTATCTCTTCATTTTGCATCTGAACTGGTTGAGTTGATATTTTTATTGCTTCTTCCAAATTGTTTATTTTTTCTTTACATATTTCAAGTTCTTGACTAATCCGGTTAATCTCTTCCTCAGCAGAAACAAAAGTAGAACAAAAAAACAGAAAAGTCAAAACCAGTATCTTCATTTATTTATTCTCAATGTTTCCAATATTTCAGAAAAATCTTCAGGTAAGGGGGCAGTAAACTCAATCCATTCTTTCTTACCCGGATGAATAAATTTCAATTTCCAGGAATGCAATAAAGGTCGTGGATAGGCATCCCGACCGTAATATTCTTTATCACCGCAGACTGGATGACCGATAGCCGATAAATGGACACGAATTTGGTGTGTCCTCCCGGTGTAAGGTTTAACCTCAAGCAAAGTTAATTCTTTAAAAGATTCCATTACTTTAAATTCAGTTACTGCCTGACGGGAACGAAAAGAAGTTATTGTGACCTTTTTTCGATTTTTTAAATCTCGCCCTAAGGGTGCTTCAATAATTCCTTTCTTTTCTTTCGGACATCCATGAACTAAGGCAAGATAAGTTTTTTCTACTCTTCTTTTTGCAAATTGTTTTGCCAAAAAAAATAAAGCTTTCTCATTTTTAGCAATAACCATTACCCCGGAAGTGCCTTTATCTAAGCGGTGCACCAATCCCGCTCGTAAACCACCGGCTAAGGAAGGTAAATTCTGAAAATGAGAAAGCAAAGCATTAACCAATGTGCCGGACTTATGCCCACAGGCAGGATGAACGACCATTCCCGCGGGTTTATTCACTACAATTATATCTTTATCTTCAAAAATTATTTCTAAAGGTATCGCCTCGGGTTGCACCCATTCCTCTTCTTTCGGTAAAAAATTTATTTCAATACTCTCTCCTGAGTGAAGGCGATAACTGCTCTCCCGCAGGAAACCATTAACTAAAACCAAATTTTTATTGATAAGCTTTTGAAAATATGTCCGTGAATATTCAGGAAATTTATTCGCTAAAAACTGGTCTAAACGCATTCCTGCCTCAGCAGGGATAATTTTCTTTTCCATAAGATAACCAAACCAAAAATAAAAAGAACTAAAGAAAGAACTTGTGTAAAAGGTAAACCAAAAATTATTCCTCGTTCATCAGCACGGAAAAATTCAATTACAAACCTTGTCCCGGAATAACCTACTAAGTATAACCAAAAAATTTCGCCCGAAAAATGAGGTTTGTCTTTCCTAAACCAGAGATAAACAAATAGCAAAAAATTTACTCCCACAGAATATAGTTGAGTTGGATGTAAGTGTATATCTAAAGGTGCTAACGATTGTGGATTACGAAAAACTATTCCCCAAGGTAAACTTGTCTCTTTTCCGTAACAACAACCAGCAAAAAAACAGCCTATTCTTCCGAAACTGTAACCCAAGGCTAAACCTGGGGCAAGCAAATCCGCAAATTGCCAGAGGTTTAGTTTCTTTTTGCAGATATAAAAAATTATAGCAAAAATTCCACCTAACAGTCCGCCATGAAAAAA
>CAZRHN010000045.1:0-4386 GCA_964599925.1 uncultured bacterium | reverse complement strand
AAAGCAAAAGAAAAATTATCTTTTCTTTCTTTAAGAAATAAAAAAAGTAAAAAAACAATTAACAGCGAAGACAAAAGAATAAAAAACGAATTCTTTCCGGGAAGCAAACTGAAAGCAACACCGGTATTTTCCTGGTAGGTAAGATAAAAAAAAGAGAGAATTTTAATTTCCCTAACCGGAGCAAGATAACGAATAACCAGAAATTTACTCACCTGGTCAATCAAAAAAACTAAAAATGTTACCAAAAAAAATCCCATTTATAATTTCAATTTTAACAAAAAATTAATTTCAAGACAAGTTTTTTATACAGCGGGAGCAAAGTTGTGGATGAGTTTTATCCTTACCAACCGTGGTTGAGTAGTTCCAACAACGGACACATTTTTCACCGTCCGCCTTCTTCACTTCAATTCTTAGCTCAGAGCCCAGAGCTCTTAGCTCAGAGATTTCAACTTGCGAAACAATGAAAATCATCGGCAACTGTTCGTGATATTTTCTAAAAAAATTTTCCTCTCCTTTAGGAACAGATAAGATAACTTTTGCTTCCAGAGAACCACCGATGAGTCCTTCCTTTCTTGCCTGTTCAAGTTTTTGGTAAACTTTATCCCGAATGGATAAAATCTTTCCCCAATTTTTTTCTAATTCTTCCAAGACAAAAGCCGGATTAACTTTTGGAAAATCAAATAAGAAAACACTTTGCTCTTCGCTCTTTGCTCTTTGCTGAAAATGACCCCAGACTTCTTCCGCAGTAAAAGAAAGTAAAGGGCTAAGCATCGGCAGGAGAGCAAGTGAAATTTCATAAAGTACCGTCTGTCCTGCACGGCGTTCTACAGAATTTTCAGCAAAAGTATAAAGTCTATCCTTAAGCACATCAAGATAAAATGTGCTTAAATCTAAGACACAGAAATTATGGATTGCCCGCATTGCTCGATGAAACTCGTAGTTTTCGTATGCACCGGTAACTTCCTCAATTAAGTTCTGCAGACGGTGTAAAGCGTAGCGGTCAATTTCCAATAATGTCTGATTACACAGATTAACGTCCTGACTACACAGATTACACCTGATGTCTTTTACTTTACATTTTGCATCTGGAGGAGAAAAATCAAACAAATTACCAAGAAGATAACGAATTGTATTCCGTATTTTACGATAAGTTTCAGCTAACTGTTCAAGTATTTCCGGTGAAATTCTTACATCTTCACGATAGTCAGAAATACTTACCCAGAGACGAACGATTTCTGCACCGTATTTTTCAATTATTTCTTGGGGGGAGATGACATTACCGAGTGATTTATGCATTGCTCTTCCCTGACCATCAAGGACAAAACCATGAGTAAGAACAATTTTATAAGGAGCAGAATTTTCTAAAGCAACCGCGGGAATTAAAGAAGTCTGGAACCAACCCCGATGCTGGTCAGAACCTTCCAGATACATATCTGCAGGCCAAGATAGTTCCGGATTTGTCTTCAACACTGCCTCGTGAGATACGCCTGAATCAAACCAGACATCAAGGATATCGTTTTCTTTGCGAAATTTACTTCCCCCACATTGTGGGCACTCTGTTCCCTTTAACAAAAGTTCTTCAGTTGTCTTTGTAAACCAAACATCGGAACCCTCTTTTTCAACAAGTTTTTCTATATTTTCAATTATTTTTTCATCAAGTAAAGGTATATTACAGTTTTCACAATAAAAAATAGGTAAGGGAACACCCCAAAAGCGTTGCCTTGACAAGCACCAATCCGGACGGACAGAAATCATTCCCCGAATCCGCTCAATACCATAATCGGGCACCCACTTAACTTTTTCAATTTCTTTCAGCATTCTCTTACGCAAATCGTTATGGTCAACATTTAAGAACCATTGTTCGGTAGCACGGAAAATAATTGGATTTTTACAACGCCAACAGTGGGGATACTGATGCACAACTTCACCGGAATAAACTAAGCGCTCGTTTTTATCCAGTTCTTCAATAATTAAATCGTTTGCCACAAAAACATCAACTCCAGCAAATTTTTCTATTTCTTTAGTAAATTCTCCACGTTCATTAACCGGTGAAAATACCGGTAAATTGTATTCTAAACCAATGAGATAATCCTCTTCACCGTGTCCGGGAGCAATATGCACAACACCGGTTCCTTCCTCAAGAGAAACAAACTCAGCGAGAATACCTACTGATTCTTTATTTAAAAATGGATGTGCACATTTTATATCTTTGAATTTTTCTCCCGAAAAAGTAGCAATTATCTCGCAATTTTCTGCACCGATTTGTTCCGTTACTTTTCCGAAGAGTTCCTTGGCTAAAATAAGATTTTCTTGTTTGTTATTTACATAACATTTCACAATTACATATTCATATTTTGGGTGAAAAGCAAGAGCTAAATTCGCCGGTAAAGTCCAGGGTGTAGTTGTCCAAATTAATACGGCAGTTGATAGGTTGATAGGTTGATAGGTTGATAAGGGGGAAGGAAATTGTATAACGGGAAATTTAACATAAATTGAAGGAGAAAGATGACTGGCATATTCAATTTCTGCCTCGGCTAATGCGGTCTCGCAGGAAATACACCAGTAGACTGGTTTTTTCTTTCTATAGATATAACCATTTTTTACTAAATTTTTGAAAGCAGAAATAATTTTCGCTTCGTATCTGGGTTCCATAGTTAAATATGGTTTATCCCATTCACCAAAACAAGCGAGACGGATAAATTCATCCCGCTGGACATTGACATATTTTTTTGCGTATTCAGCAGCATCTTTACGGAATTTTAAGCAGTTAACATTTTTTTTGTCCAAACCCTGCTCTTTGAGTAATTGGTATTCAATTGGTAACCCGTGACAATCCCAGCCCGGAACATATGGTGTATTACACCCAGACAATAATTTGTATTTGACAACTATATCCTTGAGAATTTTATTTAAGGCGTGACCCAGGTGAATCGGACCATTAGCATAAGGTGGTCCATCATGAAGAACAAAGGAAGTTAACCGTGTACGATTTTTTTTCTGGCAAAGTTCATAAACTTTTAAATTTTCCCATTTTTCAAGTATTTGCGGTTCCCGTTTTGATAAGTCCGCCTTCATCGGAAAACTTGTTTTCGGTAAATTAACTTTATATTTCTTTTCCATTTCTAACCACGAATTTACACGAATAAACTGCGCGAATTTAAATCACGAATTCACACGAATACAGAAAACTCATTCGTGTACATTCGGAATATTATTCGTGCACATTCGTGTATATTTTTAAATTTTTAAGGTATGGTGGATAAATTATACCTTTTTCCGTAATAATTGCGGTAATATATTTTGCTGGTGTTACATCAAATGCCGGATTACGCACTTCCACATTTTTCAAACTGACAAGTTTACCTTGGACATATCTTACTTCGTCAGGATTTCTTTCTTCAATTTTTATTTTTTCTCCTGAAGAAATAGACAAATCAATACTTGAACTCGGGGCAGCGATATAAAACGGTATTCTATGTGCTTTAGCTAAAACCGCTAAAGTATAAGTACCGATTTTATTTGCGCTATCCCCATTAGTTGCAATCTGGTCAGCCCCAACAATTACTGCACCGATTTCGCCTTTTTGCATTAAGTAGCCAGCCATATTATCACAAATTAAGACACAGGGTATCTTTCCCTGTTTTAGTTCCCAGACAGTCAATCTCGCACCTTGAAGATAAGGTCTTGTCTCATCAACATAAACTTTATTTATTTTCTTTTGCCGGTAGGCTTCACGGATTACACCTAAAGCTGTCCCGTAACCAGCAGTAGCTAAAGCACCGGTATTACAATGAGTAAGCACATTAATTTTCTTTGGGTGATTGCCCGTAAAAAGTTTTGCACCACTCTCGGCAATTTTTCTATCCATCTCCTTATTTTCAAGGTATATCTTCTTTGCCTCCTTCTCAATTATTGCCTTTAACTCTTCAACTGTTAAACTGTCAAACTGTTGAACGACTTTCTTTATTCTTTTTATTGCCCAAGAAATATTTACCGCAGTCGGCCGTGTAGAAACAAGCGTATCACAAACTTTGTCTAAATACATAAAAAAATTCTTTTTTGAATTTGTAATTTGTAATTTGTAATTTTGAATTGCCTGAGCAATCGCGAAGGCTGCAGTTACCCCCAACGCCGGTGCTCCCCGAATAACCATCTTTTTTATACACTCAGCGACCTGCTGGTAATTCCGGCAGAGACGATAAATTTTTTTCCCCGGCAAATACCTCTGGTCAAGAATATAAAGCAAATGCCCTTTTTTGTTTTTCTTCCAGATTATCGGTTCAGTCATTTACTCTACAGTAACAGATTTTGCCAGATTGCGAGGCTGATCCACATCGCAACCTCTTCTTACGGCGATATGGTAGGCAAAAAGTTGTAAAGGGATAA
>CAZRHN010000044.1:2117-8168 GCA_964599925.1 uncultured bacterium | reverse complement strand
GAGGAAAAGATTAATAAATAAAAAAAGAAAAATTGACCAGCGATAAATTTTCATTTTTATCTCGCTAAAATTATACACCAAAAATTCTCTTAAGTCAATTTCTTTATGTTTGCTAATTTAATTAATATGATTACGGCGATAAAGGCACTGATTACGGTGATAAAAAAGGAGTAGAGCCTTTAGGAGTAGAGCCTTCAGGCTCTTTTAAAAGAAGCTAAAGCTTCTATTCCCTAATAGTGAATCTTTGGAATCGGCCTTAAAAATCACTGTAATCAAGTTTCACTTTAGAAAAAGGAAGGAAATTACTGCTACCAAAGATAAAATACTGCCGTAGAGGAAGGGTAAGGAAGGGTCATAATTCCAGAGGAGACCAACAACTATTCCACTGGGCAGGGCAGCCAGACTCACTACGGTGTGGAATGCGCCCAAGGCTAATCCCCTTTTCTCTTCACTTACAAAATCACTTGCGTAAGCGCGTTGATTCCCTTCAACTAATGCATAAGATGTCCCGTATAAGGCAAAGAAAAGAATGAATAACCCTAAAGAATTGCTCACGATAAACCCAAGACAGGTCAATGCGTAAACTAAATAGCCGGAGATTAACATTTTTTTCCTGCCAATTCTATCCGAAAGGACACCGGCGGGTAAGGAAAAGAGAGAATAAAAAATGTTATACCAGACATACAAAAGAACCGGGATAATTATTGAGAGACGGGGAGTAAATACCTGTATAAAAAAATTTTTTGCCCGTAAAATAAAAAACATATAAGTAAAATTTGCAAAAGCAAAAATTGTTGCTATTGTGAGATAGTGTTTAAAATCTTCCGGTAATTCAGTTAAAGAATCACGAAATGAGGAAAAGGAAGAATACTTAGTTGAGGGGGGAGGAGGGTTTTTTTTCTCCGAAACAAAAAATAAAGGTAGGAGTGCCAAAAATGCCAGCAATGCGGAAATTAAAAGTATGGGACGGAATTCAAGTTTTAAAAATCCGTAGAGAAGAAAGGCTAACCCGGCACCAAAAACTGCACCTAAAGTATCAGCGGCACGATGAAAACCGAAAACTTTACCCCGGATATCAGCAGAAGTGGAACTGGCAATTAAAGCGTCACGCGGGGCATCTCGTAAACCCTTACCAATTCTTTCAATCGGTCTTAAAACAAGTAAAACTGGCCAACTACGAGCGAAGGGGAAAAAAAGTTTTGCTAACGCGGAAGAAAAATATCCCCAGAAAACGAATGGTTTCCTTTTCCCGATACGGTCTGACCAAAAACCGGAAATAACTTTCAATATACTTGCTACACTATCACTAAGTCCGCCAATTAAACCTACCGCTACCCCCGCACCACCTAAGGAAACAATATAAAAGGGTAAGATTGGCAGAATCATCTCGCTGGAAATATCGGTAAGGAAACTAACAATGCTTAAAAGAATGAGGTTGAGACTAATTCCGGTGAGTATTTTTTTCAAGGTCAGATAGTTTCAGATTTTCATCTCGCAAATTCTATACTTTTTGTAAATTTTGCCACCGACCGCCATATCAAAACGGTTAATTAAATCGTTATCCTCTAAATTCCATCCTAATTCGCACCATTTGTAACCAAGTTTTACTGCTCTCTTTTCGGTTTCATAATAGAGAAGGGCAATAATACCGGTGTTCCGATATTCCTTAATCACTCCGCCGATAAGTGAACGGACCCCATTAATTTTTTTCCGGTAATAAAGGAATTTCAAAATTTCAATCGGTCCTAATCTCCCGTTTAATTTTTTCAACACTTGATTTATGTCCGGGATAGTAACCGTAACTCCTATAGGTTTATCATCAATCTCAGCAAAAAGAACAAGTTCAGGCTCAATAAATTGTTTTAATTTTTTTGCTACTAAATCCATCTCTTTATCGGTCATTGGCACAAAACCCCAATTTTTTTCCCAAGCGGAATTATATATGTCTTTCAAGAATTGAGCATCTCTTTCAAACTTTTTCATTTCCAGGGGACGAATTTTTACCCCGGTTCTCTCCCTTGTCCTTTCAATCATTTTCTCAATCCGTTCCGGTATCCCCGCACCTTCTTTTATAAGTGCGTATAAGTCCTTCGCTTTGTTCAGCCCATATATTTTAGCAAATTCAAGATAGTAGGCTTGGGTATAGGGCATCATTACCGTTGGCGGTTTATCAAAACCTTCCAAAAGAAATCCGCATTCATCATTCATACTTGGATTTACCGGACCACGAAAGATTTCCATTCCCTTTTCTTTACACCAGTTGCGTCCAAGGTCAAATAAACTTTTAGCAACTTCATAATCCTTGACACATTCAAAAAAACCAAAAAATCCTGTTTTTTCTTGATGAAATGAATTATGATTATCGTCAATAATTGCCACTATTCTCCCTACCGCTTTGTCATTTTGTTTAGCAAGAAACAATTCTCTTTGCGCATGTTCCCAGAAAGGATTTTTTTCTTTATCCAGCGAATCCTTTACTTCACTTAAGAGAGGTGGCACCCAGTAGGGATTGCCTTTATAAATGCTAAACGGCAATTGGAGGAAATCTTTCCAATCTTTTTTACTTTCTACGCGGTTAACTTCTATATTCATTTTTTAGCACCTCAATTTTAATTTTAACATAAAATACTTAATTTGTAAAGTAATGAGACCGTTGAAAAAGTCATCAACGGTCTCATAAAAAAGCCGTGTTGCCTGAACCACTAAAGGGTCTTACCTCAAGTTACTTCCGAGACTTTAACTTCTCAGATTCTTCCGGCAACACGGCTCCATTAAAATTATATCCTAAATTTTCATCCTGTCAAGAAGAAAGTTATGACCCTTCGGTAAACTCAGGGTCATAGTGAGTAAACCGAACTATGATTCGTGGGGGTGAACAATTTTCTTGATTTTCCTCTTCACCGATTCTGCCCACTGGTCAAAAATAAGATAGACTATCGGCAGAACAAGTAAAGTTAAAATCGTACCAATCGTTAGACCACCAATCAGAGTTGCCGAAACTACTGAACGCACTTCACTACCCTCAGCACGACTGAAAAACATCGGAACAAGTCCAAGAATCGTTGTAATTGAAGTCATCAGTACTGGTCTTAAGCGGGTTGCACATCCTTCAATTACTGCTTCAATTTTTTCTTTCCCCTGATGTCTTAACTGGTTAATATAATCAATTAAAACAATACCATTATTCACAATTACTCCGGCAAGAATAAGTAAACCCATACCCATCGGTAAAGAGATACTCTTACCGGCAAGTATAATGGCAAAAATTACACCGATGACTGCAAACGGTACCGTAAACATTATCGTAAACGGGTGAATCAAAGATTCAAATTCTGCTGCCATTACCATATAAATCAAAAGTAAAGATAAGAGAAAGATTAAACCTAAATCACGGAATGTTTCCTGCATTTGCTGGGATTCACCACCATATTCAATAAAATATCCTTCCGGCAAAGTGATTGCCTGATTAACTCTATTTTTAATTTCATTCATTACACTACTTAAATCACGCCCACTTAAATTAGTAGTCACCGAAATGGTTCTTTTTTGATTCTCACGGGTTAACCTAATCGGACCATAAGTAAAAGCAAACTTACCTACTTCACCAAGAGGAATATTTACACCTCGCATTGTCGGAATATTTAAATTTTCTACATCTTTAAATGTTTTTCGGTCTTTTTCCTTTAATCTAACCCGAACATTTATCTCTTCACCACCAGTATGGAATCGGGTGGCAATCTTACCCTGAAATGCGGTCTGCACCGTAGAAGCAATCTGCCCTACACTTAAACCAAACCGGGTAGCTTTTTCCCGGTCAACCCGAAGAAGCAGTTCTGGTTTACCTTTCACTAAAGTAGTGTCAGGTTCATATATTCCTTTTATTCCTTGAATTTCTTCAATAATCCGATACGCTATTTCTTCAAGAGTATTGATATCCTTACCGAAAAGTTTTATTTGTATTGGTTTCTCGGCTCTTCCTCCACCGGTCATCATTGCTGTGCCCATATCCATAAATTCCATTTTTGCACCTTCTATCTCCGGCATCTTTCGTCGGATGGTATTGATAATTTCATCGCTACTTTTTTCCCGTTGGAGTTTATCTGCCAGACGGATAAAAAATTGTGCTTCCGAAGTACCGGTTGCTCCGGAACCATAAGCGGCATCGGCTTTACTTTCTTCTGATAAACCTACTTGATAAGTAACCGTAAGCACACCCTTCTCTTCAAGAAGAAGGTTCTCAATCCTTCGGGTAACCCGGTCGGTCTCGGCAAGTGTTGTCCCTACCGGTAACCTCAACATTATGAAAACCATATTATTATCAACTTTAGGGAAAAATTCTTTACCACCAAAATAGGCATAAATGAGACTAAGAAAAAAAAGAGCGAAGGTCGTACCCAGAACTTTGAAACGATTTTTTAAGACCAAAGTAAGAATCTTGCGGTAAAAGTTATGCATCGGTTCGGTAATCTTTCTTTCCCAAATGGAACCAAAAGTTGTTGCATCGGCACGAAAAATTTTTGAAGTAATCATCGGGACAATGGTCAATGCTACAAATAAGGATGCAAATAAACTCGCGGAAACAGTCAAAGCTAATCCGGAAAAAAGTTTACCGGTCAAACCTTTAGCAAAAACTAACGGTAGAAAAACTACCACCGTAGTAAGCGTTGAAGCGGTAATCGCCATACCTACTTCGGAAGCACCGACAATTGAAGCATTAATCCGGTCTTTACCTTCGTGGAGATGACGATAAGTATTCTCAATCACCACAATAGAATTATCTACGAGCATACCTACACCAAGCGCAAGACCAACCAGAGTGATAAAATTAAGTGTGTAGCCAAAGAAATACAAAGGGATAAAAGTAGCTAAAATGGATAAAGGTATACTCAAACCAATAGTCAAGGTTGGACGCCAACTGGCTAAGAAAAATAAGAGAATCCCGATAGCCAGTAGTCCACCAACGATGGCATTAGAACTGGTAGCACTAACGATTTGGTTGATAATCCGTGATTGGTCAAAAACAGTATGAACTTTTATATCCGGAGGAAGTAATTTTTCAATTTTATTCAATTCTTTTTTTACTCGGTTACAGATAATTACGGCATTGGCACCGGATTCTTTATAAATAATTAACATTACTGAATCTTTTTTATTTGCTCGCGATACCGCACGCACTTCCTCATAGGTATCTTGAACCTGAGCAATATCTTTAAGATAAATCGGGACATTTTCTCTTAGAGTAATTGGTAAATTTTCTATTTCTTGCAAATTGGTAAATTCACCAGTAGTCCGGAGTAAGTATTCCCGATAACGGTCCTCAAGATGTCCCCCGGGAAGATTAAGATTTTCTGCCCGCAAGCGGGCAATAATTTCATCTAAAGTCAAACGATATGCCTCTAATCGCTGTTTATCTACTTCAATAAGAATTTCTCTTTCTAATCCACCGAAAAGCATCGCACTGGCTACTCCATCAACTTGTTCAAATCTATCCTTGAGCGTATCTTTCACTAATGAACGTAAACTCAACAGGTCTCTTTCACCGGTTATCCCGAAATACATTATTGGTATCATTGAAGGGTCAAATTTATAAACAATCGGTTTCTCAATGTCACTTGGTAAATAATCTTTAATTAAATCAATCCGGTCACGAATATCCTGTGCGGCTAAATCAAGATTGGTCCCCCATTCAAATTCTACTAATACTCCTCCCAACCCTTCCTGAGAAAAAGAATTGATTTTTTTCACATTTTTAACCGTCGCTACTACTTCTTCAACTGGTTTAGTGACCATATTTTCCACATCTTCTGAAGAAACACCGGGATAGCCAACGACTACGGTAAGCACAGGATAAGTTATATCCGGCATCATATCCAAGCCCAAGCGAGTAAAAGAAATTATCCCCAGAACAACGATAATTAGGATTATCATTAAGACTGTTACCGGTCGTTTAACCGAAATTTCAGGTAAGTTCATCTTTTTACTCCTTGTAGTCGTAAGTTATTGCGTTACTTGCGTTATTGGGTTAATTGCGTTTTTGCGTTGATAAATATT
>CAZRHN010000044.1:0-2017 GCA_964599925.1 uncultured bacterium | reverse complement strand
GTTATTGCGTTACTTGCGTTATTGGGTTAATTGCGTTTTTGCGTTGATAAATATTTTATGAAGCCGGAATCTAACTGCGAAACTTTATCTGCTTGGTTATATATTGTTTGAAAAATTTGCTGGTCAATGTAATCCAAATCTAATGCCACATAAAAAATACTTTGAACTTCTGCTGAAGAAGATTTGGAAATATACAAAAATTGAATGAATTCCTTGTTTGATTTACGAGAAAATCCCTCTGCAATATTAGACATTGCAGAAACTGCAGCATTAGTTGCCTGGTCTCGCAGACGATAATCTTTTTTGAATCTATCACTCTTATTTATTGCTTCGTATACCAACTTAACTAATTTTCTTGCTTCCTGCCAGGCTTCTATTTCTTCAAATCGTCTAATTTTCATAACCCAATAACTCTATAACGCAATAACCCTACAAACGCTATAACACAATAACCCAATAACGCTATAACTCTTATTTAATTATTTCAATTTCTGTTCCTTCGGTTAGCCCATAATTTCCTTCAACAATGACTTTTTCACCGAGACTAAGCCCTTTTTTTATTTCAATATTTTCTTCATCGTTTACTCCTGTTCCCACCAGCACCATTTTTGCTTTATTCTCTTTCACTACAAAAACAACTTTTTCTTTCTCTTTATCCAAAACTGCTTTCAGAGGAACGACGAGAATATTTTCGTATTCATTAGTGATAATTTCTACCCGAGCGAACATACCCGACTTAAGTAAATGTTCTTCATTACTAACTTCTACATCAACTTTCAATTTACGAGTAAGTGAATTGATTTGAGGCGCTATTTCACTAACCTTACCCCAGAAAATTTTCTCTGGATAAGCATCAACTAAAATACGCACTTTTTGTTCCTTTTTTACTTTACCAGTATCCTTTTCACTTAGATGAATTTCAATTTTTACTTTGTTTATCTCGGCAATAGTCAAAAGTGGTTGTCCAGGCATTGGTTGTGCCGGAAAAACTTCATCACCTAAATCAACAAAATATTTGGTAATCATACCAGCAATTGGTGATTTTACTTCTGCTTGAGCAAAATTTAATGCTGGTTCATTACGGTCAATCAAAGCAACAACTTCATCTTCTTTTACCAATTCACCTTCATTTTTGATTTTCTTTGTTAATTTGCCACTAACTTTTGTATAAACTTTTACTTCTCGTTGACCGTAAATATCGCCAACCAGAGAAATCGTTTCTTCAATTTTACCAATTTTTACTTTAGCAATTTTGACTAATGTTTTCTTCTCTATAGTTTCTTGGATTTTTGTTTCTTTCTTTTTTTGTCCACAACCATAAAAAAGCAAAGAGCAAAGAGCAAAGAGCAAAGAGCAGAAAATAAATAAAAGTAATTTTTTCTTCATTTCTTCTCTCCTATATTCGTGGTACCTGTTGCCTTTTCCAATTTCACTAAAGCAATCAGATAATCGGCTAAGGCTTGATAGTAATTTGTCTCTGCTTGGGTTAAAGTAAGTTCAGCGTCACGCACTTCTATGTTTGACATTAAACCCAATTTATATCGTTCTTGAGCAATTCTTAAGTTATCTTTGGCAGTTTCAACGTTTTCTTTTTGTGCTTCAATACTTTCTTTTGCTTGTTGAAAATTTAAAACCGACTGTTTCACCTCTAATTTTACACTTTCAATGACTAAGTCCTTACTTAACTTTATTTGTTCAAGATTTACCTCACTCTGTTTTACTTTAGCCCTTGTAGAAAAACCGTCAAATAGAGGAACATTTAAAACGAGTAATGCCTGCCAGGTATCATACCAATCTTTTGTGCTCAGTTGGTCATTCTGCCAGTCATAATTTCCAGTAAGAACGATGTTCGGTTTATTACCCGCTTTAGTTAGTTTAACCAAACTACTACCGATTTCTTCCTGTAATTTCATCTGTTTTATCTCTGGACGATTACTTAGTGCTTCTTTTAAGGCAGTATCCAGGTCAATTTCCCGGGGTAAATATTTCATTTCACCCTGGACATCTACCTCGTCAG
>CAZRHN010000043.1:4421-8170 GCA_964599925.1 uncultured bacterium | reverse complement strand
GACGACAAAGTAGCAAAAGTTTCCATTATTGGCGTAGGGATGAAAACACATCCCGGGGTAGCGGCAAAAATGTTTCGTGTATTGGCTAAAGAAAAAATTAATATTGAAATGATTTCCACTTCAGAAATAAAAATTTCCTGTGTAATTAGAGAAAACGAGGTAGAAAAAGCAGTAAAAACACTACATTTTGCTTTTGATTTAGGGAGAAAGTGAGGCTCGATTACGGTGATTAAAAAACGATAACAGCGATGACCACAGAGTCGTCATTGCGAGCGACTAAAAGGAGCGTGGCAATCTCATGAGATTGCTTCACTTCGTTCGCAATGACATATCGCTGTAATCGCCGTTCATAATCACTGCAATCTGGTTTACTATGAAAAAAATTGAATTTTATGACACAACTTTGCGTGACGGTGCCCAGTGGGAAGGGATATCCTTTTCCGTTGAAGATAAGTTAAAAATTGCTCAAGCACTTGATAATTTAGGGGTTGATTATTTAGAAGGTGGTTGGCCGGGTTCAAATCCCAAGGATGAACTATTTTTCCGTCAAGCAAGAAAAATAAAGTTTAAAAATTTGCAACTGGTTGCCTTTGGTTCCACCCGTTATAAGCAGCGTCAGGCAGAAAATGACCCTAATCTTTTAGCCCTTCTGCGTGCTCACACAGAGACCGTATGTATTTTTGGGAAATCCTGGGATTTGCAAGTTATCCATGCGTTGAAAACAAAACTGGAAGAAAATTTAAAAATGATTTCTGAGTCGGTAAGATTTTTAAAAGCAAAAGGAAAAAAAATAATTTATGATGCGGAACATTTTTTTGATGGCTACCGAGCTAACCGGGATTATGCTTTGGTAACACTACGTGCAGCTGCAGAGGCTGGTGCGGACAATCTCACTTTCTGTGATACTAACGGTGGTACTTTACCGCACGAAATTGCAGAAATTATTCGTCAAGTCAAAAAAGAACTTTTCCCTTCTCATCAATTCACCAATTCACCAATTCACCCATCATTAGGGATTCATACCCATAATGACAGCGGTTGTGCGGTGGCCAATACCTTGGAAGCGGTACGCCAGGGATGCACCCTTGTTCAGGGGACAATTAATGGTTACGGTGAACGTTGCGGTAATGCTGATTTATGTCAGGTCATCCCGGACTTACAACTGAAACTTGGTTTTCCCTGTTTCCCAGATGAGAAATTGCGCTCTTTAACCGATGTTTCCCGATATGTTTCCGAGATTGCCAATGTTGTTCCTGATGACCACCAACCTTATGTTGGCTATTCTGCATTTGCCCATAAGGGTGGTGTGCACGTCTCGGCAGTAACCCAATATCCAAAAACTTACGAACATATTGACCCAACTTTAGTGGGTAATGAAAGACGAATATTGATTTCGGAATTAGCTGGTAAGAGTGCAATTTTATCTAAAGCAAAAGAATTAAAAATCAATTTTGAGCGAGATGTTAACCAAACAAAAAAAATACTTTCTTTGCTTAAAAAATTAGAAGCAGAAGGTTATCAATTTGAAGGTGCAGAGGGTTCTTTTGCCCTTTTAATGAAGAAAAAGTTAAGCGATTTCCATCCCTTTTTCGAACTGAAAGGCTTCCGGGTAATTGTGGAGAAAGATTACCTTGGACGGTTACATTCGGAAGCAACAATTAAAGTTAAAGTTAAAGGACAAGAAGAACATACTGCCGCTGAAGGCGATGGACCGGTTAATGCCTTAGATAATGCTTTGAGAAGAGCATTGGAAAAATTTTACCCACAACTTAAAGAAGTAAGTTTGACCGATTTCAAAGTAAGAGTAATTAATGCCTCAGCAGGCACAGCAGCAAAGGTGCGCGTTTTAATTGAATCTCGCGATTCAAAAAATGAATGGTCAACTTTAGGTGTTTCGGAAAACATTATTGAGGCAAGTTGGCAAGCGTTAGTTGATGCAATTGAATACAAGTTATTAAAAAGTAAATAGAATGATTACAATGATTTTTAAAAGGCGATTACAGAGATTAAATCTAAGTTCATAATCACTGTAATCAGTAGTAAGAAATCACTGTAATCGTTTTCGGAGGGTAAAGGATGCGTAGCGAGACAGTAAAAAAAGATGTTGAACGGGCAGCAAACCGGGCATTATTTTATGCGACTGGTATCCGACCCGAGGATTTAAAACTTAAACCTTTAATTGGCATTGCTTCCAGTTACAGTGATTTAGTCCCCGGGCATATTCATATGCGCGAATTGGAACGCTGGATTGAACGGGGTATCGCTACTGCCGGGGGTATACCTTTCATTTTTGGTGTGCCGGCAATCTGTGATGGTATTGCTATGGGACATCCGGGTATGCATTATTCATTACCTTCCCGAGAATTGATTGCTGATTCAATTGAGTCAGTAGCTAATGCGCATAGTTTAGACGGTTTAGTATTATTGACTAACTGTGATAAAATTACCCCGGGGATGCTTATGGCTGCCGGGAGGTTGAATATACCTTCAATTGTTGTAACTGCTGGTCCGATGCTCAGTGGGACATATAAAGGTAAACGCCGTTCGCTGGTTAGAGATACTTTTGAAGCGGTCGGATTGTTTCAAGCCGGTAAGATTAACCAGGAGGAGTTAGAGAATTTAGAACTCGCTGCCTGTCCGGGTGCTGGTTCCTGTCAGGGTTTATATACCGCAAATACCATGGCTTGCCTGACCGAAGTTTTGGGGATGAGTTTGACTGGATGTGCTACCGCATTAGCGGTATCAGCAAAGAAAAAAATGATTGCTTACGAATCGGGGGTAAAAATTTTTGAATTAGTTCAGAGAAATCTTACTCCCCGCAGGATAATGAATGAGAATGCTTTTCGTAATGCAATTATTTTAGATTTAGCCCTCGGTGGGTCAACAAATACAGTTTTGCATTTGCTGGCGATTGCTCATGAAGTAGGGATAAAACTGGACTTAAAACTTTTTGATGAACTTTCCCGACACACAGCGCACATTGTTTCTCTGGAACCCACTGGAGACCAGTATATGGAAGATTTAGAGAACGCTGGAGGTATACCCGGGATATTGTCAGTTCTGAAATCTAAACTTTATCCCCATCCTACAGTGAACGGGAAAAATATTCTTGAAATTGCTGAAAAAGGTAAAGTAAAAAATAAGGAAGTAATTCGTATGCTAACCGATGCCTATCATAAAGAAGGAGGCATTGCTGTCCTTTACGGTAACCTTGCTCCTGAGGGTGCGGTAGTGAAACAATCGGCAGTAAAAGAAAAAATGTTAAAATTTAGTGGTTCCGCTCAAGTATTTAACTCGGAAGAAGAAGCGATGAAAGCAATATTTGGTAGGAAAATTAAAAAAGGTAGTTGTATCGTGATTCGTTACGAAGGTCCGAAAGGTGGTCCGGGAATGCGGGAAATGCTCGCTCCCACAGCGGCAATTGTTGGGATGGGTTTATCCGATTCGGTAGCCTTATTAACCGATGGACGTTTTTCTGGCGGTACACGCGGACCGTGTATCGGGCATATCAGTCCCGAAGCGGCGGAAGGAAAAGAAAGTGAACCAAAAGGAACTTTAGCGGTAATTGAAAATGGGGACATTATTCAAATTGATATTCCTAATCGTCAGTTGAAAGTAAAACTTACCGACCAGGAAATTAAAATCCGCAAGGCGAAATGGCATCCTCGGGAAGCAAAGGTCAAAAAAGGATACCTGGCGCGATATATGAAATTAGTTACTTCAGCAAGCATGGGCGCCATCCTCAAATA
>CAZRHN010000043.1:0-4321 GCA_964599925.1 uncultured bacterium | reverse complement strand
ATGGAGAAGAGTGGGGCAGAAATCTTTGTTGAATGTTTAATTCGTGAAGGCGTAGAGACAATGTTTGGTATACCCGGTGGTGTAGTATTACCAATTTTTGATAAACTCTATGATTCACCAATAAGATTTATTCTTACCCGGCATGAACAGGGGGCGGCGCATATGGCTGACGGGTATGCCCGGGCAACCGGAAAAGTTGGTGTTTGTGTTACTACCTCGGGTCCGGGAGCAGCAAATTTGACTACTGGTTTAGCAACTGCCCATATGGATTCAATACCGGTCGTTGCTTTTACCGGGCAGGTAGCAACACACCTGATTGGCAATGATGCTTTTCAGGAAACTGACGCTACCGGTATCACCCGGCCAATAACTAAACATAATTATTTAGTTAAAAATGTAAAAGATTTAGCCCAAATAATTCGGGAAGCATTTTATATTGCTCACACCGGTCGTCCCGGGCCGGTGTTAGTGGATATACCTGTGGATATTCAACGGGCAAGTTGTGAATTCATCTGGCCGGAAAAGGTTGAAATTCGTTCTTATCGCCCGGTATATGCGGGACATCCAAAACAGATTGAAAAGGCAGCACAAGCAATTGCTGCGAGCGAAAGACCAATCCTTTATGTTGGCGGGGGTGTTGTTGCCTCAGGTGCTTATGAAGAATTGCGTAAACTTGCTGAAAAAGTTGATATTCCGGTGACTACAACTTTGATGGCAATCGGTGCTTTTCCCTCGGGGCATCGCTTGTCAGTTGGTATGCTTGGTATGCATGGGACTTATCAGGCTAACCATGCAATGCAAAATGCGGATTTAATTATCGCGGTTGGGGCAAGATTTGATGACCGTTGTACCGGTAAATTAGCCGCTTTTGCTCCCAAAGCAAAAAATATTATCCATATTGATATTGACCCGACATCAATTTCTAAAAATGTCCCGGCAGACATTCCGGTTGTCGGTGACGCAAAAAATATTCTTATTCAACTGCTTAAACAGGTTAAACCAAAAAAACATACTGATTGGCTAAGACAAATTGCTGAATGGGAAAAGAAACATCCTTTAGGTTATCCTGAAGACGATAAACTTTATCCGCAATATGTAGTGGAAAAGATTTGTGAACTAACTCGTGGTGAAGCAATTGTTACCACTGAAGTTGGACAGAACCAAATGTGGGCAGCACAGTTTTATAAACCACAAAGACCACGCCATTTCCTTTCCTCCGGTGGTTTAGGGACGATGGGCTATGGTTTCCCGGCGGCAATTGGTGCGAAATTGGGTTGCCCGGATAAAACAGTTATCGACATCGCTGGAGACGGTTCTTTTCAAATGAATATTCAAGAATTAGCGACTGCGGTGATAAACAAGGTTAATGTGATTGTTGCTGTCTTAAACAATTCTTTTTTAGGTATGGTGAGTCAGTGGCAAAGGTTATTTTATAAGAAAAGGTATTCTGCAGTGCGTCTTTACACTCAACCAACGAAGCCGTATTCTTTCCCTATCCCTGATTTTGTCAAAGTTGCTCAAGCATACGGGGCGGTGGGTTTGCGGGTAAGCAGAAAGGAAGAGGTGACCCCGACTTTAAAGAAAGCACTAAAAATCAAAAATAAACCAGTAATTATTGATTTTGTGGTTGAACCGGAAGCAAATGTATTTCCCATGGTCCCGGCAGGGGCGGCACTGGATGAAATTATCACCAGTTTAGCGTGATAGTGTATTAGTGAATTGGTGAATTAGTTAGTAGATACAACTTGAAATAAAAAGGGAGGAAAAATGTTTAAATTTATTATGCGTAGTTTACGCTTGAAACTTATTCTTGGGATAACCCTAATTCTGGCGTTAATTATTTTATTCTGGCAGTATATTGAATCAATTGCTTTTAAACAGACAATCTACAAAGATTTAATCAACAACTGCGAAAATATGGTTGAGGTCATTGATAAAATCTGGGAAGAACATATGCTTACCCATAAAATTCCGGAAGCAAAAAAGGAGATTAAAATAATTGGTAAAATTGAACGGGTAAAACTGATTTACTTTGTTAGCCAGAAGGGTAAAGTACGTTTTTCTTCCGACCCGAAACTTGTCGGTAAGATTTATGGTCAGGCAGAAATCGTTCAGGTTGAGAAAACAAATAAACCTTATTTCAACCTTCTACAAAAGGATAAAGAAAAAATATTTCTTTCTTTAACTCCAATAAAAAATAAACCTGAATGTCAGCATTGTCACGGGCAAGGACAAACCGTTGGTTATATCGGTTTGGACTTAGATGTAAAAAAAGAGATAGATTTTTTCTCTATAATGTATAAAACACGAATAAAGGGAATTATTTTGCTTACTCCATTTTTTTATCTTTTACTTATCCTGACTATCCATCTTTTTCTTTTAGTAAATGTGCATCGACCGGTAGAGATTATCCGGGGAGGATTGAACAAAATAAAAGAAGGTGCTTTCGGTGAAAAAATTACCCTCAAAACAATTGATGAAATTGGTGAATTAGCCAATTCTTTTAATCTGATGAGCGTAACCCTGCAAAAGACTGCCGAGGAACTTGTCCGCTCAGCAAAAATGTCGGTTTTAGGACATTTATCTGCTGGCGTAGGTGAGACATTGTCCAAGCCTTTAACTGAAATTAGGAATACCGTGCATATCTTGAAAATGAAAATGGATAAAGAAGAAAAACCAGAATTAAAACAAGCCCTCGCTACCATTGAAGGGGATATAACTCACGCAGAGAGAACGGTCACCAATATTTTGCAGTTTGCTCGTCCCCTTGAACTCCAACTCAAACTGACAAATTTAAATGCACTAATTGAAGAAAGCATTTCCTTAGCCGAGGAAGAAAATTTGTTTGAAAATATAAAAGTAAACAAAAAATTGGACCCGGATTTGCCAGAGATACTGGTTGACCGAGAGCGAGTTAAACAGGCGCTTTCCAATTTGATTTTAAACGCGGTAGAGTCAATGTCCCGGGGTGGTGAATTGACGATTGTTACTACCGCTGAGGATGAAAAATTAAAAATTATGGTCAGCGATACCGGGCGGGGAATCCCGGAAGAAAACCTTAAAGATATTTTCAGTCCGTTTTTCACCACTAAATCTAAAGGTTTGGGGTTAGGTTTAATGATTGTCAAACAAAATATTGAAAAACATCGGGGTAAAATTGAGGTTGAATCTGCTCTTGGTAAGGGGACAACTTTTATTTTTGAATTACCACTCTGGAGAGAAAAATGAAAAAAAGTAAATTAAGGTATGAACTAATCCGCGAATTTGTAATTATTGCAACGATTCCTTTACTGATTGCCTCAATAGCAGCGGTTAATTATTTTGTAAAAAGTATTCTTCAGGAAGGGGAACAGGATATTAATTCTCGTTTAGAATCAGCAATATATGTTTATGGAAAGATAAAAGATGACTTGAAATATCTCGTCAGAGACCAAAACCGGGCAATATTTACTCTCTATAAAAAGGGCAAACTCATCAATTTAAGGAAACATTTGGAAGGGGTCGTCTGGAGAAACAGGTTAAGTTTTTTCACGGTCACTGATAACCAGGGTAAGGTATTTTTGAGGGTGAGTAACCCTGCTTTAGTGGGTGACGATTTAAGCACTGACCCTTTAATCCAGAAGGCATTAAAAGGTGAAATAATTGTTTCCACTGAAATTGCTTCGGAAGATGAGTTAGAAAGAGAAGGTCTTTCCAGAGAAGCGAAAATAGACCTAATTGAGACCAAAGAGGCAAAACCATTAACCAAAAAAGTTGAGACCGGGGGTTTGGTATTAAAAGTGGTAATGCCGGTTATGGATGAAGAGAACCGGATTGTTGGAGTAATGTCTGGTGGATATTTACTAAACCGCAATGATTTAATTGTTGATTTGATTGGCGAAGAAGTAGGTGCGAAGGTGACAATTTTTCTTAATCACACCCGGATTGCTACCAATGTCTTAAATTTAGACGGTTCAAGGGCAATCGGGACAATGATTAGCGAGAAGGTAGGGAGAGAAGTTTCGGAGTTAGGTAAGAGGTATATCGGACGGGCCTGGGTAGTAAATGCTTGGTATATAACCGCTTATGAACCAATCAAAGATATTAATGGTAAACTAATTGGTGCTCTATTTGTTGGTTCAGCGGAAGCACCATTTATTGCCATGCGGAATAGAATGATTGCCGGTTTTGCTTTGACCATCGGTTTTGCCTTGCTCGCCGCCTTTGCTTTTGCCTTCTATAATTCCTGGCGGGTTACCAAACCCATTGGGCAATTACATCAGGGAGCAGAAATAATTGGGGGCGGCAACTTGGAACATAGAATTTTTGTAAAGACAAAAAA
>CAZRHN010000042.1:3894-8320 GCA_964599925.1 uncultured bacterium | reverse complement strand
CCAGCACTTGGTGGGATTGTAATTGGGCAGGAAGTCGCAAGAGTTTTAGGTTGTCGGGCAATATTTACTGAGCGAGAAAATGGTAAAATGACTTTACGACGAGGTTTTCAAATTAAAAAAGGTGAAAAAATTTTGGTAGTTGAAGATGTAATCACCACCGGTGGTTCAACAAAAGAAGTGATTGATGCAGTAAGAAACGCTGGCGGCGAAATTGTCGGGATTGCTTGTATTATTGACCGTACAGGCCTCATCGGCCTGCCGAAGAGGCAGGGTGGTGGGCAAGTAAAATTTGACTATCCACTAATTTCTTTGCTTAAATTAGAAATTGAGAATTATGCCCCGCAAAACTGCCCATTATGTAAAAAAAATATACCTTTAGTTAAACCCGGTTCAAGAAAACACGCAGATTACCGCAGATAAAAACCCAGATGACGCGGATAAAAATCTGTGTAATCTGTGGTAATCAAGATTTTAATCTGTGTAATCGGTGATTATATGGAAATAGAACTTAAATACGGCGAATCCAAACAAATTTTAAAATTAGACGAAAAGAATGTTTTACAAGTGTTAGAACTGTCACACTTAAGCGAAAAAATTGTAAATATTAGAGAAGAGATAAAAAAAGTTTTAGAAAACCCTATCGGTAGCGAACCGCTGAAAGAAATTGTAGAAAAGATAAAACCAAATAACCTCGTCATTATTGTAGAAGATATTACTCGTCCTAATCCGGATTACCAGGAAGTTCTTCATTCGCTCATTGAAGAACTTAAAATTGCTGGCGTGGCGGATGAAAAAATAAAATTTGTCATCGCTTACGGTACCCATCGGGTTCATCGTGAAGAAGAAAATAGAAAACTTTACGGTGAAGCGTTACTGAAGAGGTTTCAATTCATTAACCATAATCCCGATGCTGATGACCTTGTTTCTTTGGGTGAGTTGCCCACAGGGAACGAATTGTGGATAAATAGAGATATTGCTCAAGCCGACCTTTTGATTGCTACCGGCAATATTGAACCCCATTCTTTTGCTGGCTATGGTGGGGGGAGAAAGGCAATTTTACCTGGTGTTTCCGGGAGGGGGACAATTACAAAGAACCATGCTAAAGTTGTGCGTAAAGGTGTAGAAATTGGTAAAATTAAAGGCAATCCGATAAATGAAGAGATGCTTGAATCAGCACGCCGGGTGGCAAGGACAAGACCCTTTTTTATTCTTAATGTTATCCGTAATGACAAGAAAGAAGTCGTTTCGGTAATCGCCGGGGACTTTGAGAAAGCCTTCTTTGAAGGGATAAAAATTGCTGAGTGTGTTTACAGTGTCCCGGTTACTCAACGGGCGGAAGTTGTAATTAGTAGTTGCGGTGGTTATCCTAAAGATATTAACCTTTACCAGGCGCAGAAAACAGTAACCGCAAGTGCTGAAGTTACTAAAGAAAGAGGAACAATTATTCTTCTTGCTGAATGTCGTGACGGTGTGGGTCAGCCAATATTTGAGAAATGGTTAAGAAAACATCATCTTGATGAAATACTGCATAAAAATGAAGAAGACATTGAAGTTGAAGGACATCGTGCATATCTGACTGCGAAAATATTAAAAAAATGTGAAGTGGTGGTAATTTCATCTTTAACTAAAGAATTGGTTGAAGAGATGCATTTCATCTGGAAAAAAGACTTAAACGCTGCGTTGAGTTATTTAAAACAAAAGCATGGAGATAATTTCAAGGCATACATTATACCTAATGGTGCAGCTATTTTACCAGTAGTGAAGAGTGATTACAGTGATTAAAAACAAGATTACAGCGATAAATTTACTGACTCTAAATCACTGCAATCGCTTTTTAAAAATCACCGTAATCAAGAGGTATAAAATATGGTTACTTACAAACAGGCAGGAGTAGATATTTCTAAAGGTAACGCTTTAGTTAAAAAAATTAAAAAATTTGCACCAGCAATCGGCTTTTTTTCCGGTTTCTATCCGCTAGATACTAAAAAATACAAAAACCCGGTTCTGGTTTCCTCAAGCGATGGCGTGGGGACAAAACTTAAACTCGCCTTTTTATTAAACAAGCACGATACTGTGGGAATAGATTTGGTAGCGATGAATGTCAACGATATAATTACTTGCGGTGCAAAACCAATATTTTTTCTTGACTATTACGCCTGCAGTAAACTTGATTTAAAAGTTGCTGAGCCGGTAATCAAAGGGATAAATGAAGGATGCAGGCAGGCAGATTGTGTTCTTCTTGGTGGCGAAACTGCCGAAATGCCCGGGTTTTATCAGCAGGGTGAATACGATTTAGCCGGTTTTGCAGTCGGTATTGTGGAGAAAGATAAAATTATTGATGGTTCAAAAATTAAACCCGGCGATATAATTATTGGACTCCCTTCTTCTGGTTTACATTCTAACGGTTTTTCCTTAGTTCGCAAAATCTTCTCCGAAAAAGAACTGGTTAAGTACGGTAAGGAACTTCTTACCCCCACCCGAATTTATGTTCAAGAAGTCCTCTTCGCTCTTCGCTCTTCGCTCTTCGCTATCAAAGGAATTGCCCACATCACCGGCGGCGGTTTTCTTGACAATATCCCCCGTATCTTACCGAAAAACTGCCAAGCAAGAATTTATAAAAAAACTTGGCGAGTGCCAGAAGTTTTTCGTTTAATTCAAAAGAAGGGGAAAATCCCCGAAAAAGAAATGTTTCGTGTCTTCAATATGGGAATTGGGATGGTAATAATAGTCGACCCACCTTCGCCGAGGCTTCGGCGGGCAGGTAAGTTGATAAGTTTCCGCCACAGCGGATCCCTGCCCGACAAGATTTGGCAGGCGGGTGCCTCAGGCATGACAAAAGTTCATAAGTTATTGAAAGGTTTCGTCGTTATTGGAAAAATAGTTAGCGGAAAGCCAGCAATTAAGATAATTTAATAATGAAAGGGGTGATAAAAGATGGCGAATTTAGGAAAGACAGACCCAAGAAAATCCAAAAAGGAAGAAAATTATGTGGTTATAGACTATCCTAAAGAAGGCGAAATAATTACCTCTCCAAATTACACAATTAGAATTGGCGCAAGTGAGGGAAATACTGTTGAAGTTTCTATTGACGCTGCTGGTAGTTGGAACGTCTGTCGCTTGGCAGAAGGTTATTGGTGGTATGACTGGGCAAATTATTCTCCCGGGTTTCACCTCGTTAAAGCGCGAATGGTTGACAGTAAAGGTAAGGTAATAAAAGAATCAATCTCCCGAGGTTTTCGCTATCAACCTCAGAAATCGTAAGTTAATTTTTGACTAAAACTTACAACAATTTCTGGTTAAGTTGATGCGCGTAATCTTTTACCTTCTGAAATTCTTGCCAAGAATCTGGAGAATATAAGGGAAAGATAGAATTATTTTGTAATAACGGGTCAGTAAAATCCTGTTTCTTCTCTGTAACTATCCGTGACCAATCTTTTGTTCCGGGGATTGGTGAATATTCAACCAGTAAAACTTTTAAACCTAATTGATGAACAAAATTTATTGACTCGTATACTTCTTTAAATTCCTGCCCCGGGTAGCCAATCATAAGGTACACACCAATATCCTTTGTTTTATATCCTGCCTTCTGAAGATATTTTATTGCACGAATAAATTCTTCGTTAGTGACTTTATTTCCAGTTTGTTTTTGTTTCTCAGGGTTGCTTGTTTCTAAACTTAATCTTGGTTGAACAAAATTTGTTTCATAGAGCAGTCCAGCGATTTCCTCTTTAAAAAAACGAGGATGTAGACCATTTGGGGTATGAAAGCATAAGGGCAACTTTTTTTCTTTTATCTTTCTTAAAATTTTTACTATATGATTTTCAGCATTATACAACAAAGCATCGTCATAAAAGACAAAATTTTTTGTTTGATACTTATTAAGTAAGTATTCAATTTCGTTGACAACTTTCTCTGCTGATTTCTGCTGGAAATTAGGAGCAAACTTATTTACTGCACAGTAAGTGCAATGAAAAGGACAACCGACAGATGTACGCAGGACAATATATTCAAGTTTTGGATAGAAACTGTAATCCGGTGGAGGGAATTGTGCAAAATATTTGGGTATTTTTTCAGGATTAAATTTTCTATCAGTAACTTTTTCTATGAAATGAATTATTTCAGGCACATCCCCGCCAGAAAAAACATAATCTGCTTGCGAATATTTTTTTGCATGTTCCGGACATAAGGTTGCGTAGGTTCCGCCTAAAACTATCGGGACAGCCGGGAATTTATCTTTGAGGATGCCAATTACCTCAAATACACCCTGGTACCAGTAAGTCATTCCCGAAGTGATAAGAATTATTTGAGGGGAAGGAATTTTTTCCAATTCTTGACGAAAAATTTCTTCAGGTAGCCCGAACCGTCGGTAATAGCGGGGAACAAATTTTAAGATTGTAGGTTTTTCAACAATCTGAGAGTAATATTT
>CAZRHN010000042.1:0-3794 GCA_964599925.1 uncultured bacterium | reverse complement strand
AGCGGGGAACAAATTTTAAGATTGTAGGTTTTTCAACAATCTGAGAGTAATATTTCCCACAACCGTAGAGATTAGATTTAACCTTTTGCCGGTGACGCCGGTCTAAACAATCAATTAGTTCAACCTGACAACCAAGATTTTGTAAAATACTACTTAAATAAAGTAAACCAAGCGGTTTAGACCAAAAGTCATAAGCAGAAAAATCGTATATCCAGGGGTTGACTAAGAGGATACGCATTTGACTTTACCTTTTTATGTTTGCTATCATTTTAGAAAATTTAAGTAAAAAAGGGAATTGACCATTTAGAAAGTAAAAAGTCAGTTCCTCGCTCCATAATATTTTTCCTCCGACGATACGTCGGAGTCGGCAAAAACTGCGACTGCTTCGGTAAATCCATTAAAGGTGAGGCAAATGGATTTTTCACCCTACGCAGTCTTGCCTTTGCCTAAAAATATTTAAATTGCGCTTGGAACTTTGACTTTTTACTTTTAAAAGAAAAATGAGATTTGAAATTAACCGAAGAATGAAGACAAAAAAGTTTGGAGAAAGAGTTTATTACTTTGAAAGAGTGACCTCGACGATGGATATTGCTAGAGAACTTGCTGAGAAGGATGAACCCGAGGGAACAGTAGTTGTTGCTGAGACGCAGACAACTGGTCGGGGTAGGTTCCAGCGGGAATGGTATTCGCCGCCCGGAGGGGTATATTTCTCTTTAATCCTGCGACCGGCTTTTTTGGCAGAAAATGTGCCAAAGATAAATTTTTTGGCTGCGGTTGCTGTCGCTGAAACTCTAAAGGAACTTTATCGACTTAATGTAAAAACAAAATGGCCGAATGATATTCTCGTTGGGGAAAAGAAAATTTGCGGGATACTTACTGAGGCAGGGATGGAAGGCAAGAAATTAAAATGGGTAATCCTTGGTATTGGGATAAATGCAAATTTTGAAATAAAAAAGTTAGGAAAAACGATAATTCCGGCAACTTCGCTTAAAGAGGAACTAAAAAAGGAAGTTTCCTTGGAAGAATTACTCCAAAGGTTATTTGAGCGACTGGAAAGTAATTATCTTAGGGTAAAAAAAGAAGGGTTTGCTTGGCTTTTAAAAAGATGGAAAACATTTTCTGATACTTTAGGCCGGAATGTAAAAGTCCAAACATCCGAAGGAATATTTTTGGGGAAAGCATTAGATATTAACTCGGACGGTGCTTTAGTTTTAAGATTGTCTAACGGAAAAAAGAAAAAAATTCTTGCTGGCGATTGTTATCATTTGCGAAAAAAGGGTGGTTGATTACCATAAGATGAAAAAACTGTCCATTATTTTCTCTTTTTATTTTTTGTTCTCCGGTCTTCTTTTTGCAGAAACAGAAGTACATTTATTTCTGACTGCTTCTCGTCTGCCGACGAAGTTTTCTGATTTAACCCGGCAGGTTACGGTAATTGGTGCCGAAGAAATACGAAAAATGCCGGTAAAATCGGTATCAGAAATCCTCAGTTATGTTTCTGGTGCTGACCTACAAACACGTAGTCCTTTTGGTCTACAATCTGATTTTTCTTTACGTGGGACGAATTTTGAACAGGTCCTCGTTCTCATTGATGGAGTAAGGGTTAATGACCCTCAGACTGGGCACCATGATTTTAATCTTCCTTTGACCCTTGAAGATATTGAACGGATAGAAATTCTTCACGGTGCTGGTTCTTCAGTTTATGGTGCCGACGCTTTCGGTGGTGTAGTAAATTTGGTTACCAAGAAAACAAAGGGAAAGAATTTTTATTTTGATTTTGCTTATCGTGATTACCAGGCAAAAGAGGGACTGTTTAGTAGTACTTTTGGAAGAGAAAATTTCTTTCAGCGGATAAGTATAGAAAAAAAGGTTTCTTCTGGCTGGTTCAAAAAGGGAGGGAGGGAAGTTACTGATTTTGACCTTCTAACCTTTTCTGGTCTGACCCAACTTGATTTGCGGAAGAATTTTTCTTCTCCACGATTTTCTCTTGCTTACGGCTATACGGATAGAGTTTTTGGTGCTTATGACTTTTATAGTCCAGGGAAAGATGCTGATTCACGAGAATGGGTTAAGACAAAATTTGTTAGTTTAGGTTTGGAGAGTGAACGGAAATTTTTTCCACAAACAAAGATTTATTTTCGGGAAAATTATGACCGTTTTATTTATAAATATAGTCTCAATTACGGAATTAACGAACATACAAGTAGAATTTTTGGTATTGATTCTTTTTTACAGTTCAGTGGTAATTTTCTTCTGGGGAGCGAGGTTTTGGGAGAAAATATTGAAAGCACAAAATTGGGCAATCATCAGGATGGTCGCTGGAGTCTTTATATGGAATATCGTGACGATTTTGCTAAAAAATTGACTTTTACCAGTGGTCTACGTGCGGACATCTACTCCCGTTATGGGAAAATATTTTCTCCTTCCCTTTCCGCAGGATACTTTCTAAAGCCGGGAATTAAATTACTTTTTTCTTTCGGCAAATCTTATCGTGTCCCTTCCTATACTGAACTTTATTATGAAGACCCGGCCAATCAAGGTAACCCAGAATTAAAGCCAGAAGAGGCTTTTACTTGGGAAGGAGGGTTAAATTACCAAAGAAAAAATACGCAATTCAACCTAGTCCTGTTTCAGCGCGAACAGAAAGAGACAATTGATTGGGGAAGATATTCTCTTTTAGAGAAATGGCAGGTGCGTAATCTTGGAAATTTAAAATTTGGCGGTGGAGAAACTGAGGTCAAAATTTATATCTCTTTACTTGAGAGTAAATTTAGGTATTCGTACTTAAGTGCTGTTTCCCATGTTCCCTTAGGTTACCAGTCAAAATATGCTCTTCGTTACCCCGAACATCTTTTCTCTTGCGAATTTACTTTCTTACCAGTTTTTGGTCTACGAATAAATCTAAATGGAACCTATAAAAAAAGGTATCAGGAAGACGGATACTTTCTTTTCAATAGCCGTTTGAGTAGGAAATTTGGTCTTACTACTATCTATTTGGACGGATTAAATCTTCTTAACACAAAATATGAAGAAATTATCGGTGTGCCTCAACCGGGACGCTGGCTTGGAATCGGCATAAACTGGAGTTATTAATGAAGGTGGGAGGAAGATTCTTCGTCTTTCGTAAAAAGAAGGGGGAAAACGATATCGCTGGTGCAACAGGGAATCATTACCGCTAAAACTGTATAAACAAACACCATACCAAAAACACTTATCCAATTAGTTAATCCAAAAGAAACCAAGTAAAGAATAGAAGCCATACTGCTTAAAAGAACATGAGCGGTATGGGAAAAAATTGTGCTTTCAATTGTCTTCGGTACGATTAAACCAGTAAAAATGCCAAAAAGAACAAAGGGTAGAATTAAAGCCGGTTCTCGGATTAGGCAAATATGTAATTCCATTTTCGTCCCTAAGAGGAAACCAGCAATATAGGGAATAATTATATCACTTGCCCCGCAAATACCTACCGCACCAATAAAACCAATAATTACTGCTTTAATAAAATTTCGTTCATGTCGCCAGAACATTGCCGTAGTTGCGGTAGCACTGAAAAGCATATGTAAGGGATGGAAAACATGAAATAAACTTTCTATTCCCTGGGGAAAATTTTCCGCTTTGAAAATGAAAGCGAGGTAGGTAAGAATACCGACAAGAATTAATCCTAACGAGACACTAAAAATTGTATAAGGTAAATGTTTCTCTAATTCTTTCCCTAAATGTTGGAGAAACTTATTCATTGATTTGTCATTCTGAGTGAAACGAAGAATCTCGGTTTTCGTCTGGATTTGAGACCC
>CAZRHN010000041.1:7234-8366 GCA_964599925.1 uncultured bacterium | reverse complement strand
GCAGCAATCCGAGAAGCGAAAGAAGAAACCGGGTTAGAGATAAAGGGTTTGGTGCAATTACACACTTATTCCGAACCGAACCGTGACCCAAGATTTCATACCATTTCTACCGTTTTTGTGGCAAAGGGTATCGGCAAACCAAAAGCGGATACCGATGCTAAAAGTTTAAAAATTTTTACTCCCGAAACTCTTCCTCAAGAATTTGCTTTTGACCATAAAAAAATTATTCAAGATTATCTTAAGTGGAAGAAAAGAAAATAATCTTTCCTCAATAAATTCTACCGCACAAAAAGATTAGGTAAACCTACCAAAAATTTTGTATAATATTTTTGAAATGCGAAAAAAATATTTAAAATTCCCTAAAATTTTTTTCTTCTTAATTTTCTTGAATAAAGAATCCTTCTATCCCGGGGAGACAGTTTCTGTAAGAATAAAGGAGATACCAGCCGGGACAGAAACAAAATGTATTTTCCAAGAAAAGGAGTATCCGTTATTTTTTACTGAAGAAAATACCGGGCGTGTTCTAATTGGTCTCCCGGGAGACCTGAAAGCCGGAGAATATAAATTCAGTATGCAAACCGGTGGAGAAAAAGAAGAACGAACAATTAAAATCGAAGAAAAAATTTTTCCTGAAGAAAGAGTTACCTTTTCTCCGGAAAAAATCAAATTGCTTACTTTACCAGAAAATGAAAAACAGCGAGAACTTATTCTGAGTACTTTAAGAGTGTGCAGTGAAAAACAGAACTGGCAGGGGAAATTTAGCCTTCCCGCAACGGGGAAAATTAGCAGTCCCTATGGAGTCCGGCGTTCAACAGAAAATTTTCATAAAGGGATAGATATTTCCACTCCCAGTTATACCAGTGTTTTTGCTCCTAACGGGGGGTCTATTCTTCTCGCTACTCAACTCAACCTCCAGGGTAATACGGTAATTATTGACCATGGACAGAGTGTGATGACGGTTTACTACCATCTTTCTTCCCTTGCGGTTAAACCGGGGCAGTTAGTTAAAAAAGGGGATAAAATTGGGGAAGTAGGTGATTCGGGTCTGGCTACCGCACCGCATCTCCACTGGGGTCTATATATTCACAGTGAAGCAGTGGACCCTTTAGTCTGGTTAAACGAGGAATTTTGA
>CAZRHN010000041.1:5342-7134 GCA_964599925.1 uncultured bacterium | reverse complement strand
GTTATATTCTGCGCCGTCTGGTTCTCACTCTCCCTTTACTTATTGGAATAACATTGATTACTTTTTTAGTTATGCATCTTGCACCAGGTAAACCAACTGATTTAGTTACCGAAATGCAAGTCAAAGTTGGTGCGGAAGCAAAAGAGCGGTTAAAAATTTTGTATGGGTTAGACAAGCCCTGGTATATTCAGTATTTTAATTGGTTAAACCGGTTAAGCCGGTTAGATTTTGGTAAATCATTTAAAGATGACCGCCCAGTAGTCAAAAAAGTTGCTGAACGCTTACCGGCAACATTACTTCTGAATATTTGTTCATTAATTTTGATTTTTTCTTTTGCTTTGCCTGTCGGTATATATTCAGCAATCAAACAGAATTCTTTATTAGACAAGGGGATGACCTTATCCGTCTTTATTGGTTTTTCCATGCCAACTTTCTGGTTAGCGCTATTGTTAATGATTCTCTTTGGTATAAAACTTGGCTGGTTGCCAATTTCTGGATTACGTTCGTTAGATTGGGCGGAATTATCTATACTTGGTAAAATCTGGGATATAATCAAACATTTAATCCTGCCAGTTTTTGTTTCTGCATTTACTGGATTGGCCGGGTTATCCCGTTATTCGCGAGCGAGTATGCTTGAAGTTATTCATCAGGATTACATTCGTACTGCACGAGCCAAAGGACTCCCAGAGAAACAGGTAATTTTTAAACATGCATTGAGGAATGCCCTAATTCCAGTGGTAACAATTTTGGGTTTATCCTTACCCGATTTAATCGGGGGAAGTTTTATCTTTGAAACAATATTTGCTTATCCCGGTATGGGTAGACTCGGTTACGAAGCAATAATGGCAAGGGATTACCCGGTAGTGATGGGGGTTGGAACAATTGCTGCTTTTCTCACTCTCTTGGGTAATTTTTTAGCCGATATAATTTATGCTTATGTTGACCCGAGAATCCGCTACCGATAAAAACAGATGTGGAAAATTTATTGGCAAAGGTTTAAAAGAAATAAATTAGCCTTAAGTGGACTTAGTATCATTTTGATTTTATCTTTGGTTGCAATTTTTGCTCCTTTATTAACTTCTTATGAACCTACGGAACAAAATCTAATTTTACGCTTACAACCACCGTCTAAAGTTTACCTCTTTGGCACTGACGATTTAGGTAGGGATGTTTTTTCACGAATTGTTTACGGGACGAGAGTTTCCCTTACGGTAGGATTTGTTGCCGCAGGAATTACCGTTTTTGTTGGTACAATTATCGGCTTGATTGCTGGATATTTCGGCGGTAGAATTGACTATCTTCTAATGCGTCTTGTTGATATAATGCTTTGTTTCCCGACATTCTTTTTGGTTTTAATGGTAATCGCCTTTTTGGAACCAAACATTTACAATGTAATGATTGTAATCGGTTTAACTTCCTGGCCGGGTTTAGCAAGATTAATAAGAGGCGAGTGTTTAAGTATCCGGGAAAGAGAATTCATTTACGCTGCCCGTGGTTTGGGATTGTCCACCTGGCGAATTTTATTTGTCCATATCCTGTCTAATGTTGTTGCACCAATTTTAATTTCCGCAACTTTGAATGTAGGGGGTGCTATTCTTGTTGAGTCAGCGCTTTCTTTTTTAGGTTTAGGTGTCCAACCGCCGACGCCTTCCTGGGGAAATATTTTGACTAGTGGGAAAGACTATATCTATCTTGCCTGGTGGTTATCTTTATTTCCGGGATTAGCAATATTAATCACTGTCCTTGCTTATAATTTACTTGGCGAAGGACTGCGTGATGTATTTGACCCGAG
>CAZRHN010000041.1:1885-5242 GCA_964599925.1 uncultured bacterium | reverse complement strand
TATTGGAGATAAAAAATTTATTAGTTGAGTACTATCGGAGAAAGAGGATTATTCCGGCAGTAAGAAATGTTTCTTTAACTCTAAATGAAGGGGAAACCCTCGGTATTGTTGGTGAGTCGGGTTGTGGAAAAAGTACGCTTGCCTTAGCAATATTACGGTTAATTCAGCCCAACGAAGGAAAAATAACCGCGGGGGAAATATTATTTCCAGTTACAGGTGACAGGTTACAGGTGACAAGCAATGAATGGGTTGATTTACTGAAATTACCTGATGAAGAACTGCAGAAAATACGCGGGGGAAAAATCGCAATGATTTTCCAAGACCCGTTTACTTCACTTAATCCTGTGATTAGAATTGGAGAACAGATTGCGGAAACTTTGAGAGTTCATCAGCAAAGAGCAATGAGCCCCGCCCTTGCGCGCAAGAGCGGGGTAAACTCCGAGCAAAGAGTTAAAGAAAAAGCAGTTGAAATATTAAGACAGGTAAGAATACTTGAACCGGAGAGAGTATATAATTCTTATCCACATCAACTATCCGGTGGTATGCAACAAAGAGTAATGACCGGGATGGCTATCTCTTCTAAACCAAAAATTTTAATTGCTGATGAGCCAACAACCGCTTTAGATGTGACCACCCAGAAAGAAATTTTGGAATTGCTAAATTCATTAAAAAAAGAATTGGATATGTCAATAATTTTAATCACCCATAATTTCGGAATTATTGCTCAATATACAAATCGTGTTGCTGTAATGTATGCGGGTGAAATTGTTGAAGAAGGGGAAACGAGAGAAATTTTCTCAAAACCCTTACATCCTTACACTTCAGCACTAATTCGTTCTTTACCCAAGCTTAAGGAAACAACTAATCGTCTTTCGGTTATCCCCGGACAGGTGCCGGATTTATTAAATTTACCTTCCGGCTGTAAATTCCATCCTCGTTGTGAAAAGAAAATGGACATTTGTTCCAAAGAAGAACCTTATTTAACTGGTCTTAACGAACAAAAAGTAAGTTGTTTTTTGTACGTACATAAAAGATAATGTTTTCAGTTTTAGAAGTTAGAAATTTAAGAAAATCTTTTCCGGTAGAAAGTAAACTTTTACGCAAAGTAATTGGTTCGGTTATTGCTATAGATGATGTTTCATTGACTTTGGATAAAGGCGAAGTTTTAGGTTTGGTAGGGGAATCAGGGAGTGGGAAAACTACCCTTGGGAAAATTATCGCCGGATTTATTCAACCGGACAGCGGGGAAATCTATTTTGAAGGCGGAAATATAAAAAAGTTCAATCGTAAAGAACGGGCAAAAAGAATACAAATGATTTTTCAAGACCCCTTTGCTTCGCTTAATCCAAGACTTTCCATCGGCACAATTCTTGGGGAAGCAGTAAAGGTCAGGCACGAGGGGTCAGGCACGAGGTATCAGGGAAAACAAATTGAAGAGGAAGTTAAACAACTTCTTAACACCGTTGGAATGGCAACGAATATTCTTCACGATTACCCACACCAATTCTCGGGAGGACAGAGACAGAGAATTGGTATTGCTCGGGCTTTAGCAGTGCAACCAGAATTAATCATTGCTGATGAACCGGTATCCTCGTTAGATATTTCCATTCAGGCACAAATACTTAATTTGTTAGTTGACCTTAAAGAAAAATTTGGACTATCCTATATTTTTATTGCCCATGATTTAAGTGTAGCAAATTTTATTGCTGACCGTATTGCGGTGATGTACCAGGGAAAAGTTGTTGAAGGAGGTAGAACTGACGAGGTTCTGAAAAACCCTAAGGACAAATATACCCAAAGATTACTTGACTCTTTACCCTTGGTAAAAGTATGAATATAAACGAGAAATTTGACGAAATTGTCAATTCTTTTCCAGAAAAGGTGGCAGTAATTTGTAAGGCAGATTCATTTAGTTATCAAACCTTACAGAAAAAAATAAATTCTCTTGCTTACGCTTTTCTTCATTTAGGAATAAGAAAAGGAGATAAGGTAGGCGTCCTCCTGCGTAACTCAACAGAATTTATCATCGCTTATCTGGCCGCAACGAAAATTGCTGCGGTTGTTGTGCCGCTTAATTTTCTTCTTAAACCCGAAGAAATAGTTTACATTCTTAACGATTCGGAAACAGTAATTCTGGTCACTAATTCAAATTTCGGTGAACCAATCAGGAATCTAAGAAGTAATCTACCAAAATTAAAAATTTTTATTTATACTGACTTAGTAAAAAGCGAAAAGGAAATTCTATCTTTTGAAGAATTACTATCCACAAAACAAACAACGAACAACGAACAACGAACAACGAAAGATGCAAACGCTGACGACCTTGCCTCAATCATTTATACTTCAGGAACTACCGGTAAACCAAAAGGAGTGATGCTTACCCATAGAAATTTTTTAGCCAATGTTTATTCCTGTCAACAAACTATTGAACTCAAAAAAAATGACCACGTTCTCTGTCTCCTCCCGATGTTTCATTCTTTTGCCTGGACCGTATGTGTCCTTTTACCTTTACTTACTGGTTTAACCACTGTAATCGTGGAATCGGTCCATCCTTTCACTAGAGTTCTGCAAGCAATATATAAACATAAAGTAACAATTTTTGTTGCTGTTCCCCCGGTTTTTTCTGCCTTAGACCGGTTACCTTCCTTTATTCGTTTTTTCAATCCGGTAAGATTGTGCATCTCTGGGGCAGCCGCTTTACCAGTGGAAGTTCTAACTAAATTTGAAAAAAAATTTCGTATCCCTCTTTTAGAAGGATACGGTTTAACTGAAGCAAGTCCGGTGGTTTCTCTTAATCCTCTGGGTAAATCCAAACCAGGCACAATCGGTTTACCAATTTTTGGAGTAGAGGTAAAGATAGTTAACGAAGAAGGTAGAGATTTACCTTTAGGTGAAGAAGGCGAACTTTGCGTGAAAGGTGAGAATATAATGAAAGGATATCGCCGTCTTCCTGAGGAGACAGCGGTAACTATTCTCCCGGGTGGATGGCTGCGCACCGGTGATGTTGCAAAAATTGACTCTGATGGGTATATCCAAATTCTTGACCGAAAAAAAGATTTAATTATTGTCAAAGGTATAAATGTTCATTCTTGCGAAATTGAAAATGTAATTCTCACTCATCCCGCAGTTGCCGAAACTGCAGTCATTGGTATCCCTGACGGAACCGGCGACGAAATAATTAAAGCCTACTGTATTCTAAAAGAGAAAATACACCGTTCTAAGGAATTAATCAAAAAAGAAATAAGTCTTCTCTGTAAAGAGAAAATTGCTCTTTACAAAGTGCCAAAAGAAATTATTTTCTCTGAAGAATTGCCAAAAACTGCGCTTGGAAAAATTGCAAAAAAAGAATTGCGTAAA
>CAZRHN010000041.1:0-1785 GCA_964599925.1 uncultured bacterium | reverse complement strand
ATCAACGCTCTTGCTCTGCCGATTGTCAACCTATCAACCTACCTGCCTCGCCGTCAGGCGGGTCAACTTATCAACTTAAGAAATATTATTGACCCTTACAATGGCATGAAAGATTTAAAGAGTGGGATTATCCGCAAAATAAACGATAAAACTTTTGATGTTGATTCCTTGCGCCTTATTCGTGCATTTCGTTTTCGTGCCCAATTGGGTTTTAAGATTGAATCAAAAACTCTACAATTACTTCGGAATAGGGCAAAACTGATAAACCTTTCTGCGCCGGAACGTATCCGGGAAGAACTTTGCCGAATTTTTGCTACCCGAAATTCACCAAAGATTCTTAAGCAAATGGACCAAGTAAATCTCCTGAAATATATTTTCCCAGAAATTGTCTCAATGAAAAAATCAGCACGTAAATTTTATTTTCATCCTCAAGGGCTCTGGCAACATTCAGTAGAAAGTTTAGAAATGTATGAAAAAATGTTAAACAACCCAAAAAAATATTTTTACCAGTTTAGTAAAAAAATTTGTCCACATTTGGCAGAGAAAGTCAATGGCATTGACCGACAAACTTTGCTCAAATTTATCGTTCTTTTCCATGATGTTGCCAAACCACAAACTGCACAACGTGAAGGGGAAAAAATGCGTTTTATTGGTCACGAAAAAAAGGGGGCAAGTATAATTAAAGGAATATTCAAACGGTTAAAGTTCGGTAAAGCGGAAATAAACATCGCTGAAAAAGTTATTCATTACCATATGCGTCCGGGCAATTTAACTCAATTACCCCAAATAACCAATCGTGCTATCTACCGTTATTTTCGTGATTTAGGGAAAGAAGGTATTGATTTATTAATTCTTTCTCTTGCCGACCGCTACTCATATTTAAGGATTAGCAAAAAACCTGAAGAAATTGTCAGACACCACAAAAAAATTTTAAAAATTTTTCGTCGTTACTACGAAGAAAAAGAGAAAGTTACACCACCAAAGTTAATTAACGGTTATGAGGTAATGAAAATCTGTCAAATTCCGCCCGGACCAAGGGTCGGAGAGTTACTACGTTTAATTGAGGAAGCGCAAGCGGAAGGAAAAATTAAGACTAAAGAAGAAGCAAAAAAATTTCTATTAAGCCTGATTACACAGATTAAAACATAAGATTACATTCACCCCGCACCTTTGTTCAGAATAGTTTCACCATTTACGACAATTTTCCTGAGAAACACAATTACTCTCGGACAAAGGTGCGGGGCAGGGATTGAATTTCTAATTTGACAAAAACAAATTAAACAGATAAAATGAAATTTCCCTTTAGTAACGGGAGTAATTTCCGCCAAAGGCGGATCTGCCTATGGCATGACAGTGGTATCCCGCACCTTTATAAACGCGGGCATAGTTCAGTGGTAGAACGCGAGCTTCCCAAGCTCGATGTCACGGGTTCGAATCCCGTTGCCCGCTTAGGAATTAAAAGGTGCGGGACCAAGCTGAACGTCGCGGGTTCGAATCCCGTCTCCCGCTTACGAATTAGTAGCCAAGCGATAACGAGTAGGGAATAGCGAAGAAAAGAATTGTGAAACTAACCCGCGACGCAAAGGGTGTGGGAAAAGGATTTTCCCACGCTGTAGGGGTGACAGAGCCGACTTTGTGTCGGCTCGCAAGAGGGGACGAAGTCCCCATTGGGAGGAGCGAAGCGACGACAGGCGGGGGTTCGAATCCCGTCTCCCGCTAAAAAATAGTGATTAAGCGATTGAGTAATTGAGTAAATACTGAACTTTTGTATTTTTGCTGAAGTGA